>CAYURT010000012.1:12231-16372 GCA_964447215.1 uncultured Mycobacterium sp. | reverse complement strand
GGTCACGTGTTCCTCGATGTGCTCATCCGGTGGGACCTATAGTTTCCAGACTTCCTCAAGTATCTTCCCCGACCGTCGCCGACCCCAATCAGTCCCCCCACTCCGACGGAGGCCGCCATCGCGCCCGACCAGACGTCCCCCGACCTGACCGGGCCCGGCCGGGTCCGCCCGGAGTACCGCTACGGTCGCGGTCCGCTGCCGGCGGCCACCCGGCGTCGCATCGCCGTGGCACTGGGTGTCCTGGTCGCGGCGGCGGGCGTCGTCATCGCCGCAGTCGCCTATCAGCGGTTCGAGGGCGTCGAGGTGCAGGGCGAGGCGGCGGCCTTCGAGGTTCTCGACGACCGGACGGTGTCGGTCACCATCAGCGTGACCCGCAAGGACCCCTCACAGCCCGTGGTGTGCATCGTGCGGGCGCGCTCCAAGGACGGCGCTGAAACCGGCCGGCGGGAGATCCTGGTGGGACCGTCACCGGAGACGACAGTGCAGGTCAGCACCACTGTGAAGTCGTACAAGCGGGCCTTCGTCGGCGACGTCTACGGCTGCGGGACCGAGGTCCCCGGGTATCTCGTCGCCGGCTGAGACGGGACCAACAACGACGCGGGAAACCGGAAATTCCGTGGGAACACCGGTGCTACACTCGGTGAATACACGGTTCCGGCTGGGAGCCGTGTATTGCTTCATCAGCGCCCTGAAACGACGCGACTTTCAGGCAGGCGATACACGCGGCGGCAAACAAGGCCGAACCCTCCCGGCACGGACACCGCGGCGGGCCCGCACGATCGCGGAACGACCATTGAGGAGCGGACACGATGACCGACAGCCAAGTTGTCTGGCTGACCCCGGAGTCCTACGACCGGCTCAAGGCCGAACTCGACCAGCTGATCGCGCATCGCCCGGTGATCGCAGCGGAGATCAACGACCGCCGTGAGGAAGGCGATCTGCGCGAGAACGGCGGCTATCACGCGGCCCGCGAACAGCAGGGTCAGGAAGAGGCCCGAATCCGTCAGCTGCAGGAACTGCTCAACACCGCCAAGGTCGGCGAGGCGCCCGAGCAGTCCGGCGTGGCGCTGCCCGGCTCGGTGGTCAAGGTCTTCTACGACGGCGACGAGTCGGACACCGAGACCTTCCTGATCGCCACCCGCCAGGAGGTCGTCGGCGACGGCAAGCTGGAGGTGTACTCCCCCAACTCCCCGCTGGGCGCCGCGCTGCTCAACGCCAAGGTCGGCCAGACCCGGTCCTACACGGTGCCCAACGGCAGCACGGTGAAGGTCACCCTGGTCAGCGCCGAGCCGTACCACACCTAGTCCCCTTCCCGGGTCCCCTTCCTGGCCGCGGGCCGCCACATGGCGCGAA
Source organism: uncultured Mycobacterium sp. (assembly GCA_964447215.1). Classification (GTDB taxonomy): domain Bacteria; phylum Actinomycetota; class Actinomycetes; order Mycobacteriales; family Mycobacteriaceae; genus Mycobacterium. The sequence goes on along the minus strand of CAYURT010000012.1, from coordinate 15,019 downwards.
TCGCCGAGAACCTGCTGCTGTTGCTGCTCGACAACGAGTCGGCCCAGCCCCGCGTCCAGCGCGGCCGACTCGGTCGTCTGCTCGCCGCCGCGTTGCTTCTCGATCTGGCCTATGACTGCCGGGTCCGGCCGGCGCTGCCCGGGGAACCCTTTCCCGCGGGCCGGCTGGTGGCGCTGGCCGGGCCGGTTCCGATGGATCCCGCTGTTCGCCCGGCGCTGGAGGTGCTCCACCGCGAGCCGGCCACCCCGGCGGGTGCGATCGCCAGGCTGCGCCGGCGGGCCACCGACGACATCCTCGACCAGTTGCTGCGGACCGGTCAGATCCGCCAGGTCCAGCTGTCCTCACACCGGCTGTTGCGCAACACCTACGCCTGGCCGGTCCGCGACCGAACACAGGTGGACCGCACCCGGGCCGCGATCGCCGGACCCGGCCAAGGGAAGCCGGACGCGGTCACCGCGGCCGTCGTCGCACTGTTGGGCACCATCGGCGGTCTCGGGCCGCTGCTGGATCTGGATGCCGACGCCGCGCAGCGCGCCGACCAGCGCGCCCGGGACATCACCTTCGGCGCGACCGACGGCGGGGGTGGAACCGCCGAGCTCAACCTCGCGGTGACCGCGGCGGCGGTGCTTCCGGCCCTAGGCTAGCGCCTGCTCGAGGTCGGCGAGCAGGTCCGCGCACTCTTCGATGCCCACGGAGAGCCGGACCAAGTCCTCGGGAACCTCGAGTTGGGAACCCGCTGTGGAGGCGTGCGTCATCGCGCCGGGGTGTTCGATCAGCGACTCGACCCCGCCGAGCGACTCGGCCAGGATGAAGATCTCGGTGGCCGCGCACAGCTTGCGCGCGGCGGCCACCCCGCCGCGCATCCGGATGGAGACCATGCCGCCGAAACCGCTCATCTGCCGGGCGGCGACCCGATGCCCCGGATGTCCGGGAAGGCCGGGGTAGAGCACGCCGGCCACCGCCGGGTGCTCGGCCAGGAACTCCGCAACCCGGGCGGCGTTCTCGCTGTGCCGTTGCATCCGAACCTGCAGGGTCTTCAGCCCGCGCAGGGTCAGATAGGCCTCGAACGGCCCCGGCACCGCCCCGGCCCCGTTCTGCAGGAAGGCGAACTTTCCATCGAGCTCCTCGTCATCGGTGACCAGCGCGCCGCCGACCACATCGGAATGCCCACCGATGTACTTGGTGGTCGAGTGCAACACGATGTCGGCGCCCAGTGCCAGCGGCTGCTGCAACGCCGGCGAGGCGAAGGTGTTGTCCACCAGCACGGTCGCGCCGGCGGGGCGGGCCAGTTCGGCCACCGCGGAGATATCGGCCACCGACAACAGCGGGTTGGTCGGCGTCTCCACCCAGATCATCCGGGTGTTGGGCGCCAGCGCGGCCCGGACCGCGTCGAGGTCGGACAGCGGCACCGGGGTGTGGTCGACGCCCCACTGCCGGAACACCTTGTCGATCAGCCGAAATGTTCCGCCGTAGGCGTCGTCGGGAATGACGATGTGGTCGCCGGGGCGCAGAACCGCCCGCAGCGCGCAGTCGGCCGCGGCCATCCCCGAACTGAAGGCCCGCCCGAACCCGCCGGACTCCACCGCCGCCAGGGCCGCTTCCAGAACGGAGCGGGTGGGGTTTCCGGTGCGGGCGTACTCGAAGCCGCCGCGCAGGCCGCCTACCCCGTCCTGGGCGAAGGTGCTGCTGGCGTAGATCGGGGCGTTGACCGCACCGGTCGCCGGGTCGGGTCGGTAGCCGGCGTGGATCGCCCGGGTGGCGAAACCATGCCCGCGGTCGCTGTCGGTCACGCGGTCGAGCCTAATCGGGTGGCCGCTGAGCTACACCGTGGCCGGTGACACCGACCCGCCGCTGAGCCGGCGGTAGGCGTACACCTGAATCAGGTAGGCCAGCGGCGCGGTGACCAGCAAGCCGACCAGGCACAGCAGCGCACCGACCACGACCAGGACCAGGCTGGTCAGCCAGGCCAGCAGAACCGGGCCCAGGTTGGACTTGGCGATGCCGAAGCTCGCCCGGATGCCGTCCAGCGGAGACAGGTTGCGGTCGACGATGGCGACGGTGGTGAACCAGGCGAAGACAGTGACGACCACGCCGGGCAGGATGCACAGCACCAGCCCGACCGCGGTCAGCAGACCGACCAGCAGCGCGGCAAGCATCACCGAAACGACGTTGCGGGGACGGAAGAAGGATCCGACCGACACCGGCTGGCCGTTGGCGATGTCGAGCATGCCACCGAAATAGGCAGCCGCCACCACCGCGGTGACCACCAATTGCAGGATCGTCAGCAGGATCAGCACCGCTATCCCGCCTCCCGTCAGGGAGCGACTGGAGGTCTCGATCAGGCCGTCGGCGGTGTCGTAAGCGGTGAAGGTTTCCGGTGAGACCGCCTGCTGCAGCAATCCGGACAGCGAACTGAGCACGCCGAGCAGCAGACCGAAGATCAGTGTGGCGACCACCAGCGGAACGGCATTGCGGGTGAACTTCTGCCAGGCCCAGGACACCGCGTCGCCGATGCTGAAGCTGGGCCGGTTGCCCAGGGGCGGCGGCGGGAGGTAACCGCCACCGGGCGGGGGCGGCGGTGGGTAGCCCCAACCGGGCGGCGGGGGCGGATAGCCGGCCGGCGGGGGAGGCGGGTAGCCCCAGCCGGGCGGCGGGTAGTCACCCGAGGGCGGGGGCGGGTAACCGGCCGGCGGCGGGGGCGGGTAGCCGGCCGGCGGCGGGTAGTCACCCGAGGGCGGGGGCGGGTAGCCGGCCGGCGGAGGAGGCGGGTAGCCACCGGGCGGCGGGA
>CAYURT010000012.1:0-12131 GCA_964447215.1 uncultured Mycobacterium sp. | reverse complement strand
CGGCGGAGGAGGCGGGTAGCCACCGGGCGGCGGGAACTCGCCGGGCTCGCTGGGTGGCTGGGTCATCGACACTCCTCGGATCGGTTGACACTGGGGCCGTCCGGATGGGCGGGCTCGCTCCAGACGGCCAAACCCTACCCTCTCAGCGCCTCCGCGGGCCGTCGGAGAGGAATCCCAAAAGGTCGTGGCGGGTGATGACTCCGGCGGGTTTTCCGTCCTCGACGACCATCACCGCATCCACGTCTCGCAGCGCCTTGGCCGCCGCGTTGACCGCCTCACCAGCGCCGATCAGCGGCAGCGGCGGACTCATGTGCATCGAGACCGCATCGGCCAGCCGCGCGCGGCCCTCGAAGACCGCGGAGAGAAGTTCCCGCTCGGACACGCTGCCGGCGACCTCCCCGGCCATCACCGGGGGCTCCGCGCCGACCACCGGCATCTGGGACACCCCGTACTCGCGCAGGATCCCGATCGCGTCGCGAACGGTCTCCGAGGGATGGGTGTGCACCAGGTCGGGGAGCGCCCCGGACTTGCCGCGCAGCACCTCCGCGACGGTCGGCTCAGGCTTCGACTCATCGAGAGGGGTGCGCAGGAATCCGTAGGAGGACATCCAGGCGTCGTTGAAGATCTTCGACAGGTACCCGCGCCCGCCGTCGGGGAGCAGCACGACCACCAGGGAGTCCGGGCCGGCCCGCCGCGCGACGTCGACGGCGGCCACCACCGCCATCCCGCAGGACCCGCCGACGAGCAGGCCCTCCTCCCGCGCAAGCCGGCGGGTCATGTCGAAGGAGTCGGCGTCGGACACCGCGATCACCTCGTCGGCCACGCCCGGGTCGTAGGCCGCCGGCCAGAAGTCCTCACCGACACCCTCGACCAGGTAGGGGCGGCCGGAGCCGCCGGAGTACACCGAGCCCTCCGGGTCGGCTCCGACGATCGTGACCCGGCCGTCGGAGACCTCCTTGAGGTAGCGGCCCGCGCCGGTGATGGTGCCGCCGGTGCCAACCCCGGCGACGAAGTGGGTGATCTTGCCCTCGGTGTCGGCCCAGATCTCCGGACCGGTGGTCTCGAAGTGGCTGGCCGGGCCGTTGGGGTTGGAGTACTGGTCGGGCTTCCACGCCCCGTCGATCTCCCTGACCAGCCGGTCGGAGACGCTGTAGTAGCTGTCGGGATGCTCGGGCGGGACCGCTGTCGGGCAGACCACGACCTCGGCACCGTAGGCGCGCAGCACGTTCTGCTTATCCTCGCTGACCTTGTCAGGGCAGACGAAGATGCACTTGTAGCCGCGACGCTGGGCCACCAGAGCCAGCCCGACGCCGGTGTTGCCGGAGGTGGGTTCGACGATCGTTCCACCGGGCCGCAACTGCCCGGCGGCTTCAGCCGCGTCGATCATCCTGACCGCGATACGGTCCTTCGAGCTTCCGCCCGGATTGAGGTACTCGATCTTCGCGGCGACCGTTCCCGCGCCTTCGGGCACCACGCAGTTCAGCCGAACCAGCGGCGTGTTTCCGATGAGTTCGCTGATATGCGGCGCGATTCGCATGCCTACATCGTGTCAGGGTCCGTTGCCGGTCGTGTCATCGCCCGCCCGGACCGGCCGCGAAACCGGGTCAGCCGGTGGCCTCCCGGATGTAGTCCCCGATCTGACGCAGCGACCGGTCCGCCTCGGGCACCAGCGGGGCGGCCAGCTGGAAGTCATGGATCTGGCCCGGCCAGACCCGCACTTCAGTCGGGACACCGGCTGCCGCAAGGCGGCGGGCCGCGAGCCGCGCGTCGTGCAGCAGCACCTCGGACCCGGACACGTGGATGAGGGTTCGCGGCAGGCCCGGTTCGATGTGGTCGAGCGGCTCGTAGACATCCTCGGGCTCGCCGTCGACGATCCGCTTGGCGGCCGCACGCGCCACCAGGGCCACCAGGGCGTCGAAGGCCTTGGGCGGGAACATCGCGTCGGTGTAGATATTGGGGTGGGCCAGCTTCGGGTCCTTCTCCAACTGCAGCAGCGGCGAGATGGTCACCATCGCCGCCGGCGTCTCGCCTTCGGCCTGAAGTCGCTGCGCCAGCGCCATCGCCAGGTAGCCGCCGGCCGAGTCCCCGGCCAGCACGATCTGCTCGGGTTCGTAGCCGCGCAGGCGCAGCCACCGGTAGCCGTCGTAACAGTCGTCGAGAGCCATGCCGACGGTGTGCTTGGGAATCAACCGGTAGTCGACCACCAGCACCGGTGAGTCGGCGTACTTCGACAACGCCACCGCGATCCGGCTGTGGGAGTTGACCCCGCAGGTCAGGAACCCGCCACCGTGCAGGTAAAGCACCACGCGGCGGCGCCCGTCAGCGGGAAGGACACCGGGAGCGCGCACCAATTGGGCCGAGGCGTTCGACAGCCCGACGGTGGCCCGCACCGTTCCCGGCGACGGCAGCAGGGCGCGGGCGGCGAAGTCGACCAGGCCGAACGGCCACGGCCAGTGGGCGACGTGGCTGAGCACCGCCAGGGTCGGCCACATGGTGGCCCGGGTACCCAGTGACACGAGACGGGCCGCCAGGCTGGGGCCGTCCTCGACGATTTCCACCGGAGCGCCGTCGCTGACGGGGTAGCGGCGTGGACGCGCAGCGCCGGAGTCGGTTCGCCGCGCGGTGGGCCCGGCGATCTTGCTGGGTGCGGTCATCGTTGACACTCCCTTCACCGATCTAAGGTTTACCAGCCTGACAGCTGTGATACGGACCACATCGCGATGATGGACAATGGTTCCGCAGTTGATACCCGTCCGTAACCGCTTAGCCGCTCTGACGAGGACTTTTCGGCACGAAATCGCTTTACGATGTCCTGGTGGGCAAACGGATTCGGTCCACCAGGGCATTGGCCACCGCCGGCCTGCTCGCCTCGACCGGCGGCGCGCTGGTCGGTGCGCGCAACTTCCTGGCCGGCCAGGCCGACCAGGCGCGCACGGTGATCCCGAAAGCCTGGGACGTCCCGCCCCGCGCCGACGGCGTCTACCAACCGGGAGGTGAACAGGCCGAACGCTGGGAACGCGGCGCCTCGGTGGACGTCCACCTGATGATCTTCGGCGACTCGACGGCGACCGGCTACGGCTGCCGGTTCGGCGACGAGGTGCCCGGCGCACGAATGGCCCGAGGGCTGGCCGACCGGTCCGGGCTGGTGGTTCGGCTGTCGACGAAGGCGATCGTGGGGGCCACGTCGAAGGGGCTGGCCGGTCAGGTCGACGCCATGCTCGTCGCGGGGCCGCCGCCGGACGCGGCGGTGATCATGATCGGCGCCAACGACGTCACCGCCCTCAACGGCGTCGGCCCCTCTGCCCGCCGGCTCGGTGCGGCGGTGCGCCGCCTGCGCGCGACCGGGGCGGCCGTCGTGGTCGGCACCTGCCCCGACCTCGGGGTGATCACCGCGATCCCTCAGCCGTTGCGCTGGACCGCACGCTCCCTGGGGCTGCGCCTGGCCCGGGCCCAGGCCGACGAGGTCTGCGCCGCCGGCGGGGTGCCGGTGCCGCTGGCCGATCTGATGACGCCGCACTTCCGCTCCGCTCCGGAGGCGATGTTCGCCGAGGACCGCTACCACCCCTCGGCGGCCGGCTACGCCCTGGCGGCCGAGCAGATGCTGGCCGCCCTGTGCGGGGCACTGGGCGCGACCCAGCCCGGCCCCCCGGCCAGGCGGGGGACGACCTTCAGCCGGTTGTTCCGCCGGACGGCCGAGCTGTCCGGCAGCTAGGTTGTCTCCAAAGCCCCGCCACCCAGGAGTCCCCCATGCCCGAAGCCGTCATCGTCTCCGCCGCCCGCTCGCCGATCGGCCGAGCCATGAAGGGCTCGCTGGTCGACATGCGCCCGGATGACCTGACCGTTCAGATGGTGCGCGCCGCGCTGGACAAGGTCCCCGCGCTGGACCCCCGCGACATCGACGACCTGCTGCTGGGATGCGGGCAGCCGGCCGGCGAGGCGGGGTTCAACATCGCCCGCGTGGTGGCCGTCGAACTGGGTTACGACTTCCTGCCTGGGGTGACCGTCAACCGGTACTGCTCGTCGTCGCTGCAGACCACCCGGATGGCGTTCCACGCGATCAAGGCCGGCGAGGGGCACGCGTTCGTCTCAGCCGGGGTCGAGACCGTGTCGCGGTTTCCGCACGGCAGCGCCGACTCGTGGCCGGAGACCCGCAACATACTGTTCAACGACGCCCGTGAGCGCGCCGACGCGGCTGCCATCGACGGCGCGACCGAGTGGCACGACCCCCGCGAGGACGGCCAGCTTCCCGACGTCTACATCGCGATGGGTCAGACCGCGGAGAACGTCGCGCTCTACACCGGCATCAGCCGTGAGGACCAGGACCGCTGGGGGGTGCTCAGCCAGAACCGCGCCGAGGCGGCCATCGAAAGCGGCTTCTTCCAGCGCGAGATCTCCCCGGTGACACTGCCCGACGGCACCGTCGTCTCGACCGACGACGGACCCCGGCCCGGGACCAGCTATGAGAAGGTCTCCCAGTTGCAGCCGGTGTTCCGGCCGAACGGGACCGTCACGGCTGGCAACGCCTGCCCGCTCAACGACGGCGCCGCGGCGCTGGTGGTGATGTCGGACAGCAAGGCCGCTGAGTTGGGCCTGACTCCGCTGGCCCGCGTCGTGTCGACCGGAGTGTCCGGATTGTCGCCGGAGATCATGGGCCTGGGCCCGATCGAGGCCGTCAAGAAGGCCCTGGCACTTGCGGGGATGTCGATCTCCGACATCGACCTGTTCGAGATCAACGAGGCCTTCGCCGTTCAGGTGCTCGGCTCGGCCCGCGCGCTGGGCATCGACGAGGACAAGCTCAACGTCTCCGGCGGCGCTATCGCGCTCGGACACCCGTTCGGGATGACCGGCGCCCGGATCACCGCGACGCTGCTGAACAACCTCAGCACTCACGACAAGACCTTCGGGGTCGAAACCATGTGCGTCGGCGGCGGCCAGGGCATGGCGATGGTCATCGAGCGACTCAGCTGAGCACGCTTCCGACTCTGCATCCAGATCGCGATCTGGAGTGCAATGACGATCTGGCCGCAGAGTCAATGCGCTCAGCACAGACCGGATGATCTGCGTTCTAGCGCCCCTCGGACGCGGCGCAGGATCTCCGCTGGTCGGTCGCCGGCCACCACTCGGACGATGATCCATCCCAGGCTCGCGATTTCCTCAAGCCGCCGAATGTCCTTGGTGTACTGCCAGCGATCGGTGCGATGGTGCTCACCGTCGTATTCGACCGCGACCATGAGTTCCTCCCAACCCATGTCGAGATAGAACACTGAAGTCGCACCGCGCACAGGAATCTGTGTCGTGGGCCGCGGGAGTCCGCCGGCCACCAGAAGCAGGCGAAGCCAGGTCTCCTTCGGCGATTGTGCGCTCGCGTCAACCAGATCGAGAACGGTCTCGAGTTGCCGCAGTCCCCGCACTCCGGGATGTCGGAGGGCAATCCGGGCGATGTCGTCGGGGCGGACGCCGGTTGCCCGCAGGAGGGCATCCATCGCAGCCACGGTCGGACCGGTTGGACGGCGCCTGCCGATGTCGAAGCCGGTCCGTTCCGGAGTCGTCAACGGCAGACACCCCAGCGTCATCCCTTCGCCGGCGAGCAACTGCGCGGTGAAGGTCCGAACACCGCGCGGGGGCCTTGCGTTCGACCAGAGGATTTCCACCGGTGACTCGGTGTCGACCCATTTCGAGCCGTGCAACGCCGCTGCGGTCGTCCCCATGATGATCCCCTGCCGGCGAGACCACAACCAGGCGGCGTGAGCCCGATCGCGAAGCGTCAACTGCGCAGCCCGGGGAACGTAGACCCCCGGCAGCACTGGCTCGAATCGGCTCCGTAGCTGATGCTTTCGAAGCAGGCCGTCGGATATCGCCTCAGAGCCCAGGAACGGCCTGCGCAAGTCGGTCATCCGGCCAGCCTGAGCGCCGCGGCAGGATCGAGTCTGCTCCCAGCTCGTCTCCTGGGGGCCGAAGGCGATCTGTGTGCAGAATCGAGGCGCTCAACGCAGCATCGACAGCACGGCCGCGAAGGGCAACGAAAAAAGCCCCGCCGAAGCGGGGCCTTTCTCGCGCGCCTAATCCTGTTGGAAGTAACTCAACAGACGCAGGATCTCGATGTACAGCCAGACCAGGGTGACCGTCAGGCCGAGGGCCACACCCCAGGCCGCCTTCTCGGGAGCGCCCGCGCGGATCATCTGGTCGGCGGAGTCGAAGTCCATCAGGAAGCTGAACGCCGCCAAGCCGATGCAGACCAGCGAGAAGATGATGGCCAGCGGCCCGCCGGACCTCAGGCCCATACCCTCGCCGCCGGCGACGCCGAACATGCCGAGCACGAGGTTGCCCAGCATCAGGACCAGGACGCCGACCATCCCGGCCACCAGGAACCGGGTGAACTTCGGGGTGACCCGGATCGCCCCGGTCTTGTAGACCACCAGCATGCCGAAGAAGACCCCGGTGGTGCCCAGTACTGCCTGGGTGATCAGGGCGCCGGCATTGCCGTCGGCGACGACCACGTTGCCGAACACCCAGGAGATGGCGCCGAGGAACAGCCCCTCCAGCGCCGCGTAGCTGAGCACGATGGCCGGGTTGTCCTGCTTGCGGCCGAACGTCGCGATCAGCACGAGCGCGAGCCCGCCGAGCGCGCCGACGAGGGTGAACGGCATCGCCAGCCCCGGGTTGCCGCCGACGATGAAGTAGGAGATCACCGCCACCACCGACAGCACCCCGAGGGTGATACCGGTCTTGGTGACCACGTCGTCGATGGTCATCGGCCGCGAGACGCCGGTCTGCGGCGGGCTGTAGGGGCCGGCCTGATAGTTGAGTTGCTGAGTCGCGCCGGCGACGCCGGTCCCGAACTGCGCATAGCCGCCCTGCTGCTTGGGCAGCGAGCGGAAAATCGGATTGCTGGTCTCGCGCACCGTGGATCCTCTCCTGATGACGTGAACACAACGCGTGCTCACCGGTCCAACGAACGGCCGACCGGGAACGTTCCCGTCAGTGAACCCGGGTGACCGTGTGCCCGTCAGAGTACCCGTGGCGATGACCGGGGGCGATGACCTGATAAAACTTGGATATCCAAGCTTCGCCGAGAGGAGAGCCGCGAGTGCCGGCCGATGACGAGATCCTCACCCGGGTCGACGGCGGGGTGGGAATGATCACCCTCAACCGCCCCCAGGCCATCAACTCGCTGAACCATCCGATGGTCACGGCGATCCACACCACGCTGGCGGAGTGGGCCCGCGACGACTCGGTCCGCACGGTCATGATGGCCGGTGCCGGGGAGCGTGGCCTCTGCGCCGGCGGGGACGTCGTGGCGATCTACCACAGCGCGAAGGCCGGGGGCGCGCAGGCCCGGGCCTTCTGGTTCGACGAGTACCGCCTGAACTCCTTCATCGGCCGTTACCCCAAGCCTTATGTCGCCGTGATGGACGGCATCGTGATGGGCGGCGGCGTCGGGATCAGCGCGCACGGCAACGTCCGGGTGGTCACCGACACCTCGAAGATCGCAATGCCCGAGGTCGGCATCGGCTTCATCCCCGACGTCGGCGGAACCTATCTGCTGTCCCGGGCCCCGGGCTCGCTGGGACTGCACGCCGCGCTCACCGGCGCGCCCTTCAACGGTGCCGACGCCATCGCACTCGGATTCGCCGACCACTACGTGCCGAGCGACCGGCTCGAGGCGTTCACCGCGACGGTGTTCGCCGCCGGCGCCGAGCAGGCAGTCACCGCTCACGCCCAGCAGCCGCCGCCCAGTGCGCTGGCCACCCAGCGGGACTGGATCGACGACTGCTACGCCGGCCAGACCGTGGTCGATATCGTCGCGGCGCTGCGCGGTCACGGCTCCGGCGCCGCACAGGAAGCCGCCGAACTCATCGCGACCCGCTCCCCCGTCGCGCTGGCCGTGACGCTGACCGCGGTGCGCCGGGCCGCGGCGCTGTCCTCGCTGGACGAGGTGCTGACCCAGGAGTACCGGGTCTCCTGCGCCTCGCTGCGGTCCCACGACCTGGTGGAGGGCATCAGAGCCCAACTGGTCGACAAGGACCGCAACCCGAAGTGGTCGCCCGCATCGCTGGCGGCGGTCACCGCCGATGATGTGGAGACCTACTTCGCCCCGGCCGATCCGGACCTGACGTTCTGAGGAGGAACCAGATGAGCTACCAGACGATCCTGGTGAGCCGGGCGGAGCGCGTCGGCACCATCACGCTGAACCGGCCCGCCGCCCTCAACGCACTCAACGCGGAGGTGATGGCCGAGGTCACCGACGCGGCCGCGGAATTCGACGCCGACGACGGCATCGGCGCCATCATCATCACCGGCTCGGAGAAGGCGTTCGCCGCCGGAGCGGACATCAAGGAGATGGCCTCGCTGTCGTTCGCGGAGGTCTTCTCCGGCGACCTGTTCGCCGGTTGGGACCGTCTCACCGCGGTGCGGACCCCGCTGATCGCCGCCGTCGCCGGTTACGCGCTCGGCGGCGGCTGCGAACTGGCGATGATGTGCGATGTGCTGATCGCGGCCGACACCGCCAAGTTCGGGCAACCCGAGATCAAACTCGGCGTGCTGCCGGGAATGGGCGGCTCCCAGCGGCTGACCCGGGCCGTCGGCAAGGCCAAGGCGATGGACATGATCCTTACCGGACGCACCATGGATGCCGAGGAAGCCGAACGCAGCGGACTGGTCTCCCGGGTGGTGCCGGCCGCCGACCTGCTGACGGAGGCGACCGCGGTCGCCTCCACGATCGCGCAGATGTCGCTCCCTGCGGCGCGGATGGCCAAGGAGGCCGTGAACCGCGCCTTCGAGTCCACCCTCGCCGAGGGACTGCTCCATGAGCGGAGACTGTTCCACTCGGCCTTTGCCACCGCCGACCAGACCGAGGGGATGGCGGCCTTCATCGAGAAGCGGGCCGCGAACTTCACCCACCGTTAGGGTGCATTCCGTGACAGTCACCGAGACCGCGGCGCCCCCCGCGGAAGCTGCGGTACCCGAGCGGGACTGGTGGCAGCGCCGTTACACCTACACCGGGACCGCCGTCGGTCTGGCCTTCCTGCTGTTGTCGATGACGCCGTCACTGCTCCCGCGCGGACCGCTGTTCCAGGGGATCGTCAGCGGGGCAGCCGGCGCCATCGGCTACAGCCTGGGCGTGTTCGCTGTCTGGCTGGTCCGGTTCATGCAGTCGAAATCGTCCAGTCCGCCCGCGCCCCGCTGGGCGTGGCCGATCCTGGTGGCGATCGGCGTCCTCGGCGTGGTGCTGGCCGTCTTCTACTTCCACCACTGGCAGGACGACGTTCGCGACCTGATGGGTGTGCCACGGCTGAAGTGGTACAACTACGTTCAAGCCGCGGTGCTTGCCGTCGTCTTGCTTTTCGCCTTCGTCGAGATCGGTCAGCTCATCGGCCGGCTCATCCGCTGGCTGGTGGCGAAACTCAATCGCGTTGCCCCGCCCCGGGTTTCCTCAGTGGTGGTGGTCGTAGCACTGCTGGCCCTGGGCATCGCGATCCTGAACGGCGTGGTGGTCCGCGGAGCGATGAGCGTTCTCAACAAGACTTTCTCGGCCGTCAACGACGAGATGGATCCCGACCAGCCCGCACCGACCACCTCGTTGCGCTCCGGAGGCCCGGGCTCCCTGGTCTCCTGGGAGTCCCTCGGCCATCAGGGGCGGATCTTCGTCCGGGGTGGCCCCACCGTCGACGAGCTCGGCGAATTCAACGCCGCACCCGCCGTCGAGCCCATCCGGGCCTACGCGGGGCTGCACTCAGCCGACGGGATCCGGGCCACCGCCGAACTGGCCGCCCGCGAACTGGAGCGCGCCGGAGGGTTGCAGCGCAAGGTGATCGCGGTCGCGACGACCACCGGTACCGGCTGGATCAACGCCGCCGAGGCGGACTCGCTGGAATACATGTACAACGGCGACACCGCCATCGTCAGCATGCAGTACTCGTTCCTGCCGAGCTGGCTGTCGTTCCTGGTCGACAAGGAGAACGCCCGGCAGGCCGGCCAGGCGCTGTTCGAGGCGGTCGACGCCAAGGTCCGGGCGATCCCGGAGGCCGACCGTCCCAAGATCGTGGTTTTCGGTGAGAGCCTGGGCTCTTTCGGCGGGGAGGCGCCGTTCCTGAGCCCCAACAACATCATCGCCCGGACAAACGGGGCCCTGTTCTCCGGACCCACCTTCAACAACACCATGCGCGACTACATCACCCTCAACCGGGATCCCGGCTCACCCGAATGGCTTCCGATTTTCGACGACGGCGCCAATGTGCGGTTCGCCGCCCGCGCCGACAACCTCGGCCGCCCCGACGCACCGTGGGGAGAGCCGCGGATCGTCTACCTCCAGCACGCCTCCGACCCGATCGCCTGGTGGGAGCCCAATCTGCTCTTCTCCGAGCCCGATTGGTTGCGCGAGCCACGCGGATACGACGTATCCGCTGACATGCGGTGGATCCCGGTGGTCACGTTCCTCCAGGTCTCGGCGGACATGGCGGTGGCGGTCGACGTTCCCGACGGGCACGGACACCGCTACGTCAAGGACGTCGTCAATGGTTGGGCGGCGGTCATGCAACCCCCCGGATGGACGCCGCAGAAGACCGAACGGCTGCGCGGCATCGTCACCCAGGACTATGTCCCCTAGCCCGCCCCCTGGCCCGTCAACTGGCCCGTCCCTCAAGCCCGGGCTCTGTCGCGCAGGGGCGACAGTGCCTAGATTGTCCGAATGCGCATGACCTCACCCTCCCGTCTGGCGTGCTGGATGGCGCTGCCGGCAACCGCCCTCATCGGGTGCGCCCCGGACGGTTCCGGGGAGAGCCCCGTGCGGGCTGGCGCCACCCGGCCGGCCGCCGAGCCACCCGCCGCGCGAACCGCCAATCCGCAGGTGGGAGTGTCCGCCGGCGGGGTGACCACCAGCATGAGTGCGCCAGCGGAGTCCACCGAGGAGCAGTACGCCAAGGCCTGTATGGCGGCCAAGGAATGGATGACCGCCCGAGGCGGCGACCCCCGGAACCTGGTGGAACCCTTCCTCGACGAGGTGCAGACCACCGGTTCGGTGACACCGGCCACCTTCGGAACCGGCTGGAGCGACCTGACCGACCCGCAGCGCTCGGCCGTGATCATCGCGGTGCGCGCCGCGGCCGACGGCGGCTGCTAGCCGACGACGATGGCCGAGCGGATAGCCCTGGCGCTGGGCAGCGGCGGAGCCCGCGGCTACGCACACATCGGCGTGATCAACGAACTTCGTTCCCGCGGCTACGAGATCGCCGGAGTCGCCGGATCCTCGATGGGGGCGATGGTGGGCGGGCTGTTCGCCGCCGGCTCGCTGGACGAGTTCAGCCAGTGGGCGACAACGCTGACCCAGCGGGCGGTGCTGCGCCTGCTGGACCCGTCGATTTCGGCGGCGGGGGTGTTCCGGGCCGGCAAGATCCTCGACGCGGTGCGCGAAATCCTCGGCGACGCCACCATCGAGAACCTGCCGATCCCCTACACCGCGGTGACGACCGACCTGATCGCCGGGAAGTCGGTGTGGCTGCAGCGTGGCCCCGTCGACGAGGCGATCCGGGCATCGATCGCGATCCCCGGGATCGTCGCGCCGCACGTGCTCGACGGCCGTCTGCTGGCCGACGGTGGAATCCTGGACCCGCTGCCCATCGCGCCGATGGCGGCGGTGCAGGCCGATCTGACCGTGGGGGTCAGCGTCTCGGGAATGGACAGCGCCCTGGACGCCGACGACCGCGACGAGACCGAGCCGAGGGCCAGCCGGGAACGGCTCAACCGGTTGCTGCGCAGCACCACCGCATTGCTCGACCGGTTCAGCACCGCCGGTGAGCCCGGCGCCCCGGGCCTGCCCGCACAGCCCGGCGCCGGCCGGGAGATCGCCGGGGTCGACGCCCAGGCCGAGATCGAGGCCGAGATCGACGACGAGGTCGACGCTATCGACGATGGCGCGGCAGCAGCGCTGCCCAAGCTGGGGAGTTTCGCGGTGCTCAACCGCACGATTGACATCGCGCAGGCCGCCCTGGCCCGGCACCAGATGGCCGCCTACCCCCCGGACCTGCTCATCGAAGTCCCCCGGACCGCCTGTCGCAGCCTGGACTTCCACCGGGCCGCGGAGTTGATCGACCTCGGGCATCGGCTGGCGGCCAAGGCGCTCGACGGCCTCGAGG
>CAYURT010000011.1:35589-69851 GCA_964447215.1 uncultured Mycobacterium sp. | reverse complement strand
GCCGCTCACCGAGCCTCCTGGGTCGACACCGCCCGCCCGGGTTGGGCGTCGGACCCTGAATCTACGGACGCCACGGTGTCCGAAGAAGACGTGAGGCGGATCGCCGCCGATCCGCGACCGTGTCGTTACCCGCGGCATCGCGCGATACGACACATCAAAGGCGATGACGGCCGGAGCACGGTTTAATGTGACCCATGGCCGGGTCGGGGATTCGAACGTCCACCACGCTCTTCCTCGCCCAGGTCTTCTCCGTGGCGGTGCTTTTCGTCACCAGTTTCATTCTGGCCCAGAACCTCTCGCCGTCCGAGTACGGCGACTTCTCCGCGGCCTACAGCTGTGTGGCGATCGCCTACGTGGTTTGTCTGCTGGGTGCGGACATCACCGCCTTCAACGTCATCTCAGTCGCTCACAGCAAGAACAACGTCAAGGACATCAACGCTTACGTCGCCTACGTGTTCACCACCGTCCTGGCGATGTCGGCCGCCTTGTACACGCTCGGTCTGGTGGCCTTCCTCGTCCTGAGGAACGTCCTGGAGGTGCAGGCGAGTCATCCGGTGTTCGTCGCCGTCCTCTTCACTCCGGCGATGTCGATGACGTTCTTCTTCTACAAGGTGCTGACTTCCATGTCGAGCCCGGTGCTGTCGAACATGGTCTACAAAGTCGTGCTCAACGCCGTTGTGTTGGTCTTCGTCCTGGTGATGGCGCGTACGGCGGGTGACGCTTCGGCCAGGACCGCGGTGGTCGCCTACCTGACGCCGTGGCTGTTGGTTCTGGTTCTCTTCGTCATCCTCTTCCGCAGGAGGACGGCCGGCGCCGGCGCCGGAAAGTCACCGATCCAGCTACGGGCCTGGCTGGTCCCGGGTGTCAGCGCGATGCCCTACAGCATCGCCCTGATGGCGCTGGCCAATCTCGGGGTCATCTCGGCGGAGTTGTTCGCCGGCGATGAGGAACAGGTTGGCCACTACGCGGCGGCGACCTGGGTGTCGCAACTGTTCAACACGCTGTTCGTCTCGCTGGCCTTCACCCTTCACCTGAGCCGGGCATCGCTGTGCGTCAGCGAGGGCAGGCCACGTGAGCTGCGCGGCCTGATCAAACGGCACCTGACTTCGATGAGCGTCATCGGGGCGGGCTTCCTGCTGGTCATCGTGGTGTACGGAAAGCAGATCCTGCGTCTGTATGGGGAGTCCTACACCGATGCCTACGCCGCGCTGGTGTTGCTGACATTGATGCAGGTCATCGTGGTGCTGTGCAGCTTGGCCACTCCGATCCTGAACTACATGGGCCACCACACCATGACCGCCGCGTTCTCGGTTCTGCTGATCATCCTGATCGTGCCGGCGTCATACGTTCTCGACCGTCTTTGGGGGGTGACAGGAATCGCGCTGAGCCTGCTGCTGGCGGTGGCGGTCACCTTCGTGCCCAAACAGATCCTGCTGATGATCGCCGTCAGAAGGCAGATCCACCAGCGCGCGGACACCGCGCTGGCCCCGGTGCGGTGACGTCGTTAGCCGACGGGGTCAGGCGGACCCAGCGGCTTTCCGGAGCGGGCGACGGGAATCGAACCCGCGTAGCTAGTTTGGAAGACTAGGGCTCTACCATTGAGCTACGCCCGCGTGCTTGCGCGAGCCCAATGTACCGGCGTTCACCAGTCCGGTTCCAATCGGATCCCTGCTGGGCCGTAGGATCGCGGGCGCGACGCAGCACAGCGGGGTGTAGCGCAGCTTGGTAGCGCATCCGCTTTGGGAGCGGAAGGCCGCAGGTTCAAATCCTGTCACCCCGACGCGCGCGCACCCGCACCATTCACACAGATTGACCAAGAGGAGCACCGGCCGTGAAGAGCACTGTCGAGAAGTTGAGCCCGACGCGGGTTCGCATCAACGTGGAGGTGCCCTTCGCGGAACTTCAGCCCGATTTCGACCGGGCCTACAAGCAACTCGCCCGCCAGATCCGGCTGCCCGGTTTCCGTCCGGGCAAGGCCCCGGCCAAGCTCCTGGAGGCGCGGCTGGGCCGCGGAGCCGTCCTCGAGCAGGTCGTGAACGGCGCACTGCCCAGCCGTTACAGCGAGGCCGTCGCCGATGTCGAGCTGCGTCCGCTCGGCGAGCCCGAGATCGAGGTGACCCGGATCGAGGACGGCGAGGAACTGGTGTTCACCGCCGAGGTCGACGTGCGGCCCGACATCGAGTTGCCCGACCTGAGCGGGCTGAAGGTCTCGGTGGATGCGGTGGAGGTCGCCGATGACGAGGTCGACTCCGAACTGCAGTCCCTGCGGGCGCGGTTCGGCACCCTCAAGAGCGCCGAGCGCCCGGCCCAGACGGGGGACTTCGTCTCCATCGACCTCAGCGCCACCGTGGACGGAAAGCCGATCGCAGAGGCCCAGACCGAGGGTCTGTCCCATGAGATCGGCTCGGGGCAGCTGATCGAGGGGCTCGACGACGCACTGGTCGGACTGTCGGTGGGGGAGTCGGCCACCTTCTCGACCAAACTGGTCGCCGGCCAGCATGCCGGGGAGAACGCCGAGGTCACCGTCACAGTTCAGGCCGTCAAGGAACGTGAACTGCCCGAGGCCGACGACGAATTCGCTCAGCTGGCAAGTGAGTTCGACACCATCGAGGAGCTGCGGGCCGACCTCGCCGAGCGGGTGCTTCGGGTCAAGCGCATCCATCAGGCCGAGAAGATCCGGGACACCACGCTGGAGACATTGCTGGAGATGGTCGAGGTGCCGCTGCCGGAGGCGATCGTTCAGACTCAGGTCGATGCCGCGCTGCACAACGCGATCCACGGCCTCGACCACGATGAGGAGAAGTTCGCCGCCGTGCTCGAGGAGCAGGGCAGCACCCGGGAGAAGTTCGACGCCGAGAACCGGGAGGCGGCCGAGAAGGCGGTGAAGACCCAGCTGCTGATGGACGCGATCGCCGACGACCTGGCCATCCAGGTGGAGGAGAACGACCTCTCCGAACGGCTGGTGCTGATGTCGCGCCAGTACGGCATCGAACCTCAGCAGCTGATCGAGATGCTGCAGCAGAACAACCAGCTGCCGGCCGTCTTCGCCGACGTCCGGCGGGGCCTGACGGTGGCCGCGGTGGTCGAGGCCGCCACCGTCACCGACTCCGAGGGCAACGTGGTCGACACCAGCGAGTTCTTCGGTCCGCCCAAGTCCGCCGCCGACGAGGCGGGGGACCAGGCCGACGCCGCGGCGGGGGACGGCGACGACGAGGAGTAACGCCGACAGCGAACGCCGCCGTGGTGGGCGCCGCCGCGGCCCCGCCGTTGGCTAGGGTTCGGGTAGAGCTCAATTGACGAAAGCAGGTAAGTGTGACTGACATGCGTTCCGGCGCGGGGCTGAACCTTCAGGACTCGGTGTACGAGCGGCTGCTCGCCGAGCGCATCATCTTCCTGGGTTCGCAGGTCGACGACGACATCGCCAACCGGCTGTGCGCCCAGATCCTCCTGCTGGCCGCCGAGGACCCGACCAAGGACATCTCGCTCTACATCAACTCCCCGGGTGGCTCGATCAGCGCCGGGATGGCGATCTACGACACGATGGTCCTGGCCCCCTGCGACGTCGCCACCTACGCGATGGGCATGGCCGCCTCGATGGGCGAGTTCCTGCTGGCCGCCGGGGCCAAGGGCAAGCGCTACGCCCTCCCGCACGCCCGGATCCTGATGCACCAGCCGCTCGGCGGGATCACCGGCGGTGCAGCGGACATCGCGATCCAGGCCGAGCAGTTCGCGCTCATCAAGAAGGAAATGTTCCGGCTCAACGCCGAGTTCACCGGCCAGCCGATCGAACGCATCGAAGCCGACTCGGACCGGGACCGCTGGTTCACCGCCCAGGAAGCCCTCGAGTACGGATTCGTCGACCACGTCATCACCCGCGCGCACATCTCTGGAGCCTCCAATGCCTGACCACACCGAGCAGATCCACCGGGGCGTCGCCCCTTCGGCGCGCTACATCCTGCCCTCCTTCGTCGAGCACTCCAGCTGGGGTGTCAAGGAGTCCAACCCGTACAACAAGCTGTTCGAGGAGCGGATCATCTTCCTGGGCGTCCAGGTCGACGATGCCTCGGCCAACGACATCATGGCCCAGCTGCTGGTGCTGGAGTCGCTGGATCCCGACCGCGACATCACCATGTACATCAACTCCCCGGGCGGGTCGTTCACCTCGCTGATGGCGATCTACGACACCATGCAGTACGTCCGCGCCGATATTCAGACGGTGTGCCTGGGTCAGGCCGCCTCTGCCGCGGCGGTGCTGCTGGCCGCCGGCACGCCGGGCAAGCGGATGGCGCTGCCCAACGCCCGGGTGCTCATCCACCAGCCGTCGCTGTCGGGGGTCATCCAGGGCCAGTTCTCCGACCTGGAGATCCAGGCCGCCGAGATCGAGCGGATGCGCACGCTGATGGAGGAGACCCTGGCCCGGCACACCGGCAAGGACGCCGCCGTCATCCGCAAGGACACCGACCGCGACAAGATCCTCACCGCCGAGGAGGCCAAGGAGTACGGGATCATCGACACCGTGCTGGCCTACCGGAAGCTGTCCGCCCAGAACGCCTGAGGACGGCTCTCGGTTCAGTAACGGGGGCGACACGCCGGAAGCACGGTGGCGCGTGCCACAGCGCCGCGCGCCGGGAATGGCGATATGTTCTGCACCAGATGAATACCACCGGCGATATTCGAGGTTATCGGTCGCACCGCGGCCGGAGCAGCGGGTAGCGTCGGCAGCGGGCGGAAACCGAAGACACGGGATAGACAGCAAGAGGAAGTAGGGCCACACCACCATGGCGCGTATCGGAGACGGCGGTGACCTGCTGAAGTGCTCGTTCTGTGGGAAGAGTCAGAAGCAGGTCAAGAAGCTCATCGCGGGTCCCGGTGTCTACATCTGCGATGAGTGCATCGACCTGTGCAACGAGATCATCGAAGAGGAGCTCGCCGACGCCGACGAGGTCAAGCTCGACGAGCTGCCCAAGCCTGCCGAGATCCGGGAGTTCCTGGAGAGCTACGTCATCGGTCAGGACACCGCCAAGCGGACGCTGGCGGTGGCGGTCTACAACCACTACAAGCGTGTCCAGGCCGGGGAGAAACGCGACTCCCGCTCCGAACCCGTGGAACTGGCCAAGTCCAACATCCTCATGCTGGGCCCCACCGGCTGCGGCAAGACCTACCTGGCCCAGACGCTGGCCAAGATGCTCAACGTCCCGTTCGCCATCGCCGACGCCACCGCCCTGACCGAGGCCGGCTACGTCGGTGAGGACGTGGAGAACATCCTGCTCAAGCTGATCCAGGCCGCCGACTACGACGTCAAGCGCGCCGAGACCGGCATCATCTACATCGACGAGGTCGACAAGATCGCCCGTAAGAGCGAGAACCCGTCGATCACCCGCGACGTCTCTGGCGAGGGTGTGCAGCAGGCGCTGCTGAAGATCCTGGAAGGCACCCAGGCATCGGTGCCGCCGCAGGGTGGCCGCAAGCACCCTCACCAGGAGTTCATCCAGATCGACACCACCAACGTGCTGTTCATTGTTGCCGGCGCGTTCGCGGGTCTGGAGAAAATCGTCTCCGACCGGATCGGCAAGCGCGGTCTGGGCTTCGGCGCGGAGGTCAAGTCCAAGGCCGAGATCGACACCCAGGACCACTTCGCCGAGGTCATGCCCGAGGACCTGATCAAGTTCGGGCTGATCCCGGAGTTCATCGGCCGTCTGCCGGTGGTGGCCTCGGTGACCAACCTGGACAAGGAATCGCTGGTCAAAATTCTCTCCGAGCCGAAGAACGCTCTGGTCAAGCAGTACACCCGGCTGTTCGACATGGACGGGGTGGAACTGGAGTTCACCCCCGACGCGCTGGAGGCCGTCGCCGATCAGGCCATCCACCGCGGCACCGGGGCCCGAGGGCTACGGGCCATCATGGAGGAAGTCCTGCTGCCGGTGATGTACGACATCCCGAGCCGCGACGATGTCGCGAAGGTCGTGGTGACCAAGGAGACGGTGCAGGACAACGTGCTGCCCACCATCGTGCCGCGTAAGCCGTCGCGTGCCGAACGCCGCGACAAGTCGGCCTGAGGCCCTCCGGGATCACCCCGCGGGCTCGGTTCGGAACGCCTCCAACAGCGCTCGCAGGTCGGGAGCGGCGAAGGTCGGCATGGCATGGGGTGCCATCGGCAAATCGGCGGGTGTTCTGACCTCGCGCAGCCGCCGGAGCAGGCTCAGGTAGGAATCGGAGTCGCCGGGCAGGAATACCGACGGCCCGCCCTGTTCGGCTTTCCAGGACGCGGCGACGGTCGCGTAGCCGAGATGTTCGGTTGCCGCCACGACGGCAGCCAGCCGGTCAGCGGCGGCCCGGTCGCGCCGTGAACCGTTGCGGGCGGCGTCCCGGGCGGTTCCGAGGGCGAAGATGCTGTCCTGCAGCGCACGGCGGGCGGCGCGCGCCTGCAGTGAACGAGGTTTCCCCTCGGCGAGGAACTCGGTGACCTCGATGATGTGGCCGAGCACCCCGCCGATCTCGGCGTGAATGCGCCGGGACTCCTGCCGGTGGGACATCATCAGGTACACCGCCACCCCCACCCCGCATCCGATCAGGGTGTCCAGGCCACGGTCGAGAATCAGGGCGCCGCTGTCGACCCGGTGGGTGCCGGCGGAGATGGTCAGCGCGATCGCGGTGATGAAGACCGTCGCCAGTGCGTAGTTGGACACCACGAACATCTCGATGCAGAACTGGAGGGCGACCACGACGGCGATGAGCCACCAACCCTGGGGATGGGCCATCAGGACCAGCGCGGCAAGCCCCAGGCCCGCCAGTGTTCCGACGACGCGGTCGATCCCGCGTTGCAGGGTCGCCACCAGGTGGGCGCCCTGATGCAGGACCAGGACCGCGCCCGCCATGGCCCAGTAGGCGTGTCCCACCCCGAATCCCGAGGCGAGTGCACCCGCCAGGGGTGTCGCCACGGCGACCCGCGTCATCACCCTGCGGCTGTGGCTTCCCCGGCGGACCGCGGCGGCGAGGCGGGCCGGCAGCGCCGGCGGGCGCAGCGGTGGTCGGTTGCGATCGGTACCCAGGACCGGCGCCGGGTCGGCCTCGAGCGTCCCGATCGCGCGGGCCGTGTCCGCGCCGCCCGGCACCGGACTCCCGGCCATCGCCTCGGCGAAAATCACATGCAGAGCGTGGTTGGCATCGCGCAGCCGCGACAGATCAGCAGCCGGGCGCCGGGTGCCACGCTGGTGGTCGACAAGTGTTTCCCATGACCGCGACAGTGCCGCCGCGGCCCGATGCCGGGCTGCGCCGGCTTCCGGTGTGTCCACGGCTCGCAGATACGCCGCGACGGCGACCCCGGCCGCCGAGACCGCTTTCTGCTCGGGCCCGCGTGGGTCTCTCCAGGCCGCGGTCATCTCGGCCACCCATGCCGTCGCTCCGCCCCCGAGCACCAGAAGCCCGACTTGCCACGGCCGCAGATGGGACGCCGACACCCCGATCCCCGCCGCGCACACCAGGACGAACATGTAGGCGCCGGGAGGGCCGACCCCCAGCGCCGAGCAGAGCCAGACCGCGGCAACGGCCACGGCCGACACGGCCGCGATGCCCAGCCAGGTGAGGGTCGAGGCCCATGAGCCCACAGTCACCACCACGGCCAGTGACACCGCGACGACCGCGGACTGTACGCCACGGTTGAAGATGGGCCGGTCGGTGCCGTAGTCGGCGGTCAGCACCCCCAGGACGGCGATCAGGCCCGCACTGAGATCACCTGCCGCCCAGCCCACTCCGGCGGTGATCGCGGTGCTCACGGCGACGCGGGTCGCCGGCGGCAACCTGTCGGTGCTCGGCGTGATCGGCCGCACGCCTAGCTGACCACCCGGTCCGCCCTGCAGTAGACGTTCATCGACTCGTCGCGCAGGAACGCCACCAGGGTCAGGCCGGACTGGGCGGCCAGATCGACCGCCAGCGACGAGGGCGCCGACACCGCCGCCATGATCGGGATGCCGGCCATCACCGCCTTCTGGGTCAGTTCGAAGGAGGCACGGCCGCTGACCAGCAACAGGGAGCCGGTCAGCGGTACGCGGGCGGACTCCAGGGCCCAACCGATCACCTTGTCCACGGCGTTGTGCCGGCCGACGTCCTCGCGCACCGCCAGCATTGAGCCGTCCACGCCGAACAAGGCCGCCGCGTGCAGTCCGCCGGTGGCGGCGAAGACCTTCTGCGCCGAACGCAACCGGCCCGGCAGGGCCCGGAGGGTGCGGGCCGAGACGGTCGCCGGGTCGTCGCCGGGGGAGTGTTTGGTGATCAGGCGGACGGCCTCCAGCGACGCCTTTCCGCACACCCCGCAGGACGAGGTGCTGTAGAAGTTCCGGGCGACGCCGAGCTCGGGCAGTGTCACCCCGGCCGCCAACGTCACGTCGAGGACGTTGTAGTCGTTGAGGCCATCAGCGTTCTCGCCCCGGCAGTAGCGCGCCGAAACGACGTCATCGCGGTGCGTGATGAGCCCTTCGGTGAGCAGAAAACCTTGAGCCAGCTCGATATCGGACCCCGGAGTGCGCATCGTCACGGTGATCGCGGAGCCGTTGACCCGGATCTCCAGTGGCTCCTCTACCACCAGGGTGTCGGGGCGCTCGGTGGCCGATTCCCCGTTGCGGACGCTGACCCTGCGTCGCGACGTCACCCGGCCCACGGTCGGCCTCCTGGTTCCAGACGGATGATGACGGCCTTGGACACCGGGGTGTTCGACCTGTCCGCCACATGGTCGAGGGGAACCAGCGGGTTGGTCTCCGGATAGTAGGCCGCCGCGTTGCCGACCGGAGTGGGGTAGGCGACCACCTGGAAGTCCTCGGCCCGCCGGAACTGGGTGTTCCCGTCGGCGGCGGTGAACTCCGAGACCAGGTCGACCCGGTCGCCGGGGCGCAGGCCCAGCGCCGCGATGTCGGCGGGATTGACGAACACCACCCGCCGGCCGCCATTGACCCCGCGGTAGCGGTCGTCGAGTCCGTAGATGGTGGTGTTGTACTGATCGTGGCTGCGCAGGGTCTGCAGGACCAATCGGCCCGGCGGGACGGGCACCCAGCGCAGCGGGTTGACCGCGAAGTTGGCCTTCCCGGTCGGGGTGCGGAACTCCCGGGCGTCGCGGGGCGGGTGCGGCAACACGAAGCCGTCGGGTGCCCGGACGCGACGGTTGTAGTCCTCGCAACCCGGGATCACCGCGGCGATCTCGTCGCGGATCGCGTCGTAGTCGGCGGCGAAGCGTTCCCAGGGCACCGGGTGCTGCCGACCGAGCAGGCGGCGCGCCAGTCCGCAGACGATCGCGACTTCGCTGCGAACCTCCGGGCCCGGCGGCGCCAGGCTCCCCCGTGAAAGGTGCACCATCGACATCGAGTCCTCGACTGAGACGACCTGCTCGCGTCCGCCGGTGCGGTCGAGGTCGGTCCGGCCCAGTGCGGGCAGGATCAGCGCGGTGCGACCGGGCACCAGATGGCTGCGGTTGAGCTTGGTGGACACCTGGACGGTCAGCGCGCAGTTCCGCAGCGCCGCCTCGCTCACCGCGGTGTCCGGGGTCGCCGAGGCGAAGTTGCCGCCCATGCCCACGAACACCGAAACCCGGCCGTCGCGCATGGCGCGGATCGCGTTGACGGTGTCGAAGCCGTGGCGGCGTGGCACGGTGATGCCGAACCGGCGCTCAAGGGCGGCGAGAAACGCTTCGGGGGCCTTCTCCCAGATCCCCATCGTCCGATCGCCCTGCACGTTGGAGTGGCCGCGCACCGGGCAGACCCCCGCCCCCGGTTTGCCGATCATCCCCCTCATGAGCAGGACGTTGGTGACCTCGGCGATGGTGTCCACCGCGTGGTGGTGCTGGGTCAGGCCCATGGCCCAGCAGACGACGGTCCGCCGCGATCCGGCCAGCATCGCCGCGACCCGCTCCTGTTGGGCCTGAGACACCCCACTTGCCCGCTCCACGGTCTCGGGGTCGCAGTCCCGCACCGCGGCGGCATACTCCGGGAAGCCGTGGCAGTGGGTGTCGATGAACTCCCGGTCGACCGCCCCGGCCTCCAGCAGCATCCGCGCCAGACCGCGGAACAGCGCCATGTCCCCGCCGAGGCGGATCTGGACGAACTCGTCGGCGATCGGGACGCCGCCGCCGACCAGTCCGTGCGCGGTCTGCGGGTTCTTGAACGCGATCAGCCCCGCCTCGGGAAGCGGGTTGATCGCGATGACCTTCGCCCCCCGGGCCTTGGCCTTCTCCAGCACCGAGAGCATCCGCGGATGGTTGGTGCCCGGGTTCTGCCCGGCGATGAGGATCAGGTCGGCCCCGACGATGTCCTCGACGGTCACCGACCCCTTGCCGATGCCGATCGACTCGGTCAGCGCCGTTCCGGAGGACTCGTGACACATGTTGGAGCAGTCCGGCAGGTTGTTGGTGCCGAAGCTGCGGACCATGAGCTGGTAGAGGAAGGCCGCCTCATTGCTGGTGCGGCCCGAGGTGTAGAACACCGCCTGATCGGGGCTCGGCAGCTGGCGGAGGTGCGTGGCGATCAGGTCGACGGCGTCGTTCCAGGTGATCGGCCGGTAGTGGGAGTCGCCGGGGCGCAGCACCATCGGATGGGTGATCCGGCCCTGTTGGGACAGCCAGTGCTCGGGCCGTTCGGCCAGTTCCGCCACCGGATGTCGGAGGAAGAACTCCGGTGTGACGACCCGACGGGTGGCCTCCTCGGCGACGGCCTTGGCGCCGTTCTCGCAGAACTCGGCGCGTTTCCGGCCGCCCGGTTCCTCCGGCCAGGCGCAGCCGGGGCAGTCGAACCCGTCCCGCTGGTTGATCCGGGTCAGGGTCTGGATGCTGCGCCACACCCCCATCTGCTCGACACTGCGCTGCACCGCGACCCGTACCCCGGTCAGCCCGGCCGCGGAACGCTTCGGCGTGCCGATTTCGGGGCTGCCGTCATGGGTCATGCCCTGAATGTATTCGGCGGCAGCCGGACGCGACAGCATCGCGGGCCAAACCGGACCGGCGCAGGCCTGGTCGAAGGCGAGCACAATAATCAGCGTGGTGGGGCGCGGCGCGGTGGACCGGGTTCCGGCTCCGGCCGCGGTGGTGCTGGCCGGCGGGGCCTCCCGCCGGATGGGCCGTGACAAGGCGACGATGCCGCACCCGGACGGGGGCAGCATGCTCGAACACACCCTTGCCGTGCTGGCTCAGCGGTGCGCGCCGGCGTTCGTGGTCGCCGCGCCGGGCCAGCAATTGCCCGACCTCGACGGGATCGGCCGGGTCGAGGTGCTTCGCGACGAGGTGCCCGGCCTGGGACCGCTGGCGGCCACCGGGCTGGGGTTGCGGGCCGCCGCCGGCGCGGGGTCAGCGCGGGCGTTCGTCTGCGCCGTCGACATGCCCTGCCTGGATCCCGGTGTCGTCGACGAACTGGCCCAGCACTTCGATCCGGAGATCGTGCTGGCCTGGGACGGCCGGGACCACTACCTGGCCGGGATCTACCGGACCGGGCTGGCGATCCGGATCGAGGCCCTTGTCGCAGACGGCGCCCGCAGCATGCGGGCGCTGACCGACAGCGCCGACACTCACCGAGTCGTGCTCGGAGAGCGCGCGGCCGTCGCGCTGGCCAACGTCAATTCGCCGGGAGACCTCGAGAACCTGAAATGGACCTGTGAAAAACCGGCCGACCCGGATAGCCCCGATAGAGACCGCTGATACTTTGTTATTCATGTGTCTGCTGGGGCTATTGGGTCGATTGTTAACATGATCGAGGTCACAGACTCACTGTGATTAGCGTCACACCAAACTGCCCACTTGGGGGTGTTTTGCCTGGCTGTCAAAGTGGGTACGACCTGCGAGGACGCCTCGACGCGCCGTCTGTGATCTGTCCGTGATCTGTCCGATATTTTTGTGTCATTGACATGACGCGGCGCCGATAAATCCGTACCGTCTCTAAGCGTTCCCCTGGAACACCCAATTCCAGATAACTAACCCTGCGAGTGCGTGGGGATGGTCGTGGTCGATTGTGACCCCCGCGGCCCGCCGGCAGGCGGAGCCTACGACCGGCCCCGGCATCGAGGCAGAAACCCTCGGTGTGGCATCCGGCCACCGCACCCGCTCGGCGAAAGGAAAACCGTTGAAGAACTTCCGCATGACCCTCAAGGTGGCCTCGGTCGCCGGCGCGCTGGCCGCGGCCCCGATCGCCCTCGGTGCCGGGATTGCCAGCGCAGACAGCGTCAACTGGGACGCGATCGCGCAGTGCGAGTCCAGTGGCAACTGGGCGATCAACACCGGCAACGGCTACTACGGCGGCCTGCAGTTCAGCCCGTCGACCTGGCGGGCCAACGGCGGAACCGGGATGCCGCACCACGCCTCCCGCGAGGAGCAGATCCGGGTCGCCGAGAACACCCTGCGCACGCAGGGCATCGGCGCCTGGCCGAGCTGCGGCGGACGCGGCTGAGCACAGCCTCTTCAGAGGGTGGTGCCGGAGTACTCCGGCACCACCCTTTGTTTGTCTCCTGAGAAAGATCGACTGACGCATCTGTAACACGCATCCGTAACAACTGTCCCTCCCGCTGCGATTCACCTCACAACAGCGCCGAGCGAGCGCCGCAGCCGGGAAGGACCACCAGTGAGCATCGTCCGCAGGATCGCCGCCCTCGTAGCCCTCGCTCTCGGAGCCGCCGTGGCCGCGCTCGCCCTCGGCGGCGGAACCGCGTCGGCGGACACCACGGTGAACTGGGACGCGATCGCCAAGTGCGAGTCCGGCGGCAATTGGGCCATCAACACCGGCAACGGCTACTACGGCGGCCTGCAGTTCTCCCCGGCGACCTGGAAGTCCAACGGCGGAACCGGGATGCCCCACCAGGCCTCCCGCGACGAGCAGATCCGGGTCGCCGAGAACGTGCTGCGCACCCAGGGGATCGGTGCCTGGCCGACCTGCGGCGCCAAGGCCGCTAAGGCCGGAGCCCCGACCTTCGTCACCGCGGTGTCCAACTCGGGGGTCCCCGCGGTCACCCCCGCCGCCGCCTCTCCGGCAGCGCAGTGCCAGAGCCTGGGCCGCGGCCCGCTGGGCCTGGTGGACTGGGGCCAGGTCTGCCTGGCCTTCACCGATCCCGGAAAGGCGTTCGCCAACGCCGTCGGCATCGGCTGAGCGACCCGCCCCTGCGGCCCCGGCCGGGCCGCGTAGGTTTGGCGCCATGAACCAGCGCGAGTTCGACATCGTCCTCTACGGCGCCACCGGCTTCGTCGGCAGACTCACCGCCGAGTACCTGGCCGCAGCGGGCGGGGCGGCCAGGATCGCCCTGGCCGGCCGCTCCGCCGGGAAGCTGGAAGCGGTCCGCGCGACGCTGGGTGAGGCGGCCCGGTCCTGGCCGATCCTGACCGTCGACGCCGGCCGGCAGTCCACCCTCGACGAGATGGCCGCCCGCACCCGGGTCGTCGTCACCACCGTGGGCCCCTACAGCAAATACGGGCTGCCACTGGTGGCGGCCTGCGCGGCCGCCGGCACCGACTACGCCGACCTGACCGGTGAGGCGATGTTCGTCCGGCAGAGCATCGACGAGTTCCACAAACAGGCCGTCGACACCGGCGCACGGATCGTGCACGCCTGCGGGTTCGACTCGGTTCCCTCAGACATGACGGTCTACGAACTGTTCCGGCGCGCCCGTCAGGACGGCGCCGGCGATCTCTGCGACACCAGCTACGTCCTGCGCGGGTTCTCCGGCGGGGTGTCCGGCGGCACCATCGCCTCGATGATCGAGGTGTTCCGGGCCAGCTCCGGCGATCCGGACACCCGAAGGCTCCTGACCGATCCCTACACCCTCAGCCAGGACCGGCCCGGTGAGCCCGAACTGGGCGCCCAGCCGGACATGGCCTGGAAACGCGGCGGTGACATCGCCCCCGAACTGGCCGGGGTGTGGGCCGCCGGGTTCGTGATGGCGCCCTACAACACCCGGATCGTGCGCCGCAGCAATGCCCTGCTCGATTACGCCTACGGCCGCGGTTTCCGCTACGCCGAATACATGGGAGTGGGTCCGTCGCTGTCCGCGCCGGTCACCTCAGCGGTGACGACGGCGGCGACCGCGGCTGCCGCCGCGCTGGGCAGCCGGTTCTTCCGGCTGCTGCCCCGGCGGCTGGTGGAACGCGTCGCGCCCAAACCGGGCACCGGCCCCAGCGAGGCGGTCCGGGACAGCGGCTACTACCGCGTGGAGACCTACACCACGACCACCAGCGGGGCGCGCTATGTGGCCACCATGTCCCAGGCCGGCGACCCGGGCTACAAGGCGACCTCGGTGATGCTGGGCGAGTGCGGTCTGGCGCTGGCCCTGGACCGCGACACACTGCCCGACTTGCATGGTGTGCTGACTCCCGCGGCGGCGATGGGCGAGGCGTTGCTGACCCGTTTCCCCGGTGCGGGGATATCGCTGGACTCGGCCCGGCTGAATTAGTCTGCCCGATCAGCTGTCGGCGTAACCGATCGCGCACCCTGCGCTGGCCGATATGGGTACTGTCACAGGCGACGGTCCCTCTCAGCAAAGGCGGAAAACCAACATGGCCGGTCTCGACGACCTGATGAACCAGATTCCGGTGGCGGATATCGCCAGCAAGCTCGGTGCCGATGAGGGGCAGGTGAGCGAAGCGATCTCGACGCTGGTGCCGACCCTGTTGGGCACCCTGCAGGAGAACGTCGCGGCCGATGACATCGACTCCAGCGAACTGGAGGCTGTCGTCGTCGCCGAGGGCGAGAGCGACCTGCTCGTCGGCGGGGTCAGTGTCGATCAGCTCGACGAGAATCAGGGCAGCCAGATCGTGGCCAGCCTGTTCGGCGGCAACGACACCAACCAGGTGGCCTCCGCGCTGTCCGGGGCCGGCGCCCCCGGCGGCGACCTGATCAAGCGCCTGCTGCCCATGCTGGCCCCGATTGTGCTCGCCTATGTCGGCAAGCAGTTCTCCCAGAACAGTGGCGGCCAGGCACAAGCCGCGCCCGGTGGCGGCATCGGCGACGTGCTCGGCAGCATCCTCGGCGGCGGCCAGGGTGGGTCCAACAACGCGCTGGGCAGCATCCTGGGCGGCATGCTCGGTGGCGGCGGCCAGGGTGGGTCCAACAACGCGCTGGGCAGCATCCTGGGCGGCCTGCTGCGCGGCGGGCGCTAGACCGGGGACGGCCGACCGCCGGTCGGCCGCACACTGTTCCTAGTATTGACCGGGTGCCCTCCGATCACGCCCGCGATCCGCGCTCCGAGGCCCTTCCGACGACATGGGATCCAGCCGCGGTAGAGAGCGAGATCTACCAAGGCTGGGTCGACGCCGGCTACTTCGTGGCCGACGCCGACAGCGCCAAGCCGCCCTACTCGATCGTGCTGCCGCCTCCGAACGTCACCGGCAGCCTGCACATGGGCCACGCTTTGGACCACACCCTGATGGACGCGCTGACCCGGCGTAAGCGGATGCAGGGTTATGAGGTGCTGTGGCTGCCGGGCATGGACCACGCCGGCATCGCCACCCAGACCCTGGTCGAACGCCAGCTCGCCGCCGTCGGGCAGAGCAAGGAAGGCCTGGGCCGCGAGGGGTTCATCGACAAGGTCTGGGAGTGGAAGCACGACTCCGGGGGCACCATCGGCACCCAGATGCGTCGGCTCGGCGACGGTGTCGACTGGAGCCGCGACCGGTTCACGATGGATGCCGGCCTGTCCCGTGCCGTTCGCACCATCTTCAAGCGCCTCTACGACGCCGGGCTCATCTACCGGGCCGAGCGGCTGGTGAACTGGTCGCCGGTGCTGCAGACGGCCATCTCCGACCTCGAGGTGAAATACGAAGAGGTCGAAGGTGAGCTCGTGTCGTTCCGGTACGGCTCCATGGACGACGACCAGCCGCACATCGTGGTGGCCACCACCCGGATCGAGACGATGCTCGGCGACACCGCCATCGCGGTGCACCCCGACGACGAGCGTTACCGCCATCTGGTCGGCACCACCCTGCCGCATCCCTATCTGGACCGCGGGATCGTGATCGTCGCCGACGCCCACGTCGATCCGGAGTTCGGCACCGGGGCGGTCAAGGTCACACCCGCTCACGACCCCAATGACTTCGAGATCGGTCTACGGCACGACCTTCCGATGCCCTCGATCATGGACGAACGCGGCCGAATCGTCGGCACCGGAACGCAGTTCGACGGCCTGGACCGGTTCGAGGCGCGCTACGCGGTTCGTCAGGCACTGGCCGACGATGGCCGGATCGTCGCGGAGAAACGTCCCTATCTGCACAGCGTCGGGCATTCCGAGCGCAGCGGCGAACCCATCGAACCGCGCCTGAGCATGCAGTGGTGGGTCAAGGTGGACTCACTGGCCAAGGCCGCCGGTGACGCGGTTCGCAACGGCGACATCGTGATTCACCCCAAGAACCTCGAGCCGCGCTGGTTCGCCTGGGTCGACGACATGCACGACTGGTGCATCTCCCGGCAACTGTGGTGGGGCCACCGCATCCCGATCTGGCACGGCCCTGACGGGCAGACGGTGTGCGTGGGACCTGATGAGGCCCCGCCGGAGGGCTGGGTGCAGGACCCCGACGTCCTGGACACCTGGTTCTCCTCGGCCCTGTGGCCGTTCTCGACCATGGGCTGGCCGGACAGCACCCCCGACCTGGAAAAGTTCTATCCCACCAGCGTCCTGGTCACCGGCTACGACATCCTCTTCTTCTGGGTCGCCCGGATGGTGATGTTCGGCACCTTCGTCTCCGGCGATGACGCCATCACCGCCGGCGGCCGGCGCGGGCCGCAGGTCCCGTTCCGGAACGTCTTCCTGCACGGGCTGATCCGGGACGAGCACGGCCGCAAGATGAGCAAGTCCCGCGGCAACGGCATCGACCCGCTGGACTGGGTGGAGTTGTTCGGTGCCGACGCGCTGCGGTTCACCCTGGCCCGGGGGGCCAGCCCGGGCGGCGACCTGTCCATCGGCGAGGACCACGCGCGGGCGTCGCGCAACTTCGCCACCAAGCTGTTCAACGCCACCCGCTTCGCCCTCATGAACGGCGCGGCCCCGGCCCCGATCCCGGTGGCAGGGGAACTCACCGACGCCGACCGGTGGATCCTCGGGCGGGCCGAACAGGTGCGCGCCGAGGTCGACGCCGCTTTCGAGGGCTATGAGTTCAGCCGTGCCTGCGAGGTGCTCTACCACTTCGCGTGGGATGAGTTCTGTGACTGGTACCTCGAACTCGCGAAGGTCCAGCTCGCGCACGGGGTCCAGCACACCACCGCGGTGCTGGCGGCGGTCCTGGACACCCTGCTCAAGCTGCTGCACCCGGTCGTGCCGTTCGTGACCGAGGTGCTCTGGAAGACGCTGACCGGCGGGTCAGGGGCGGACGGGGCGCCGGGAGAGGCGGAGTCGCTGGTGGTCGCCGAATGGCCGCAGCCATCCGGCTTCGCGCCGGATGACGTTGCCGCCCAGCGCATCAGCGACATGCAGAAGCTGGTCACCGAGGTGCGCCGGTTCCGCAGCGACCAGGGCCTGGCGGACCGTCAGAAGGTGCCCGCGCGGCTGACCGGAGTGCAGGAGGCCGGCCTGTCCGGGCAGGTGCCGTCGGTGACCGCGCTGGCGTGGCTGACCGAGCCGGGCGGCGAGTTCACTCCCACCGCGCAGGTCGAGGTGCGGCTGTCGGGCGGCACCGTGGGCGTGGAACTGGACACCTCCGGAACCGTCGACGTCGCCGCAGAGCGGAAGCGCCTGCAGAAGGATCTGGCGGCCGCGCAGAAGGAACTCGACGGCACCACAGCCAAACTCGACAACGAGGCATTCCTGGCCAAGGCTCCGGGCGACGTTGTCGACAAGATCCGCGAACGCCAGAAACTGGCGCGGGAAGAGGTCGACCGTATCGGCGCCCGGCTGGCTGCCCTCGGATGACCGAACCCACCCTCGACGAGATCGCCTCGCTGCTGCAGATCGACCATCTGCTCGACCAGCGCTGGCCGGAGTCCAAGCCGATCCCGTCGACGACCCGCATGCAGATGCTGATGGACCTGCTCGGCTCGCCTCAGCGCAACTATCCGAGCATCCACGTGGCCGGCACCAACGGCAAAACCTCGGTGGCGCGGATCATCGACGCCCTGCTGACCGCGTTCGGCCAGCGCACCGGTCGCACCACCAGCCCCCACCTGCAGTCGCCGGTCGAGCGGATCGCCATCGACAACCAGCCGATCAGCCCGGCCCGCTATGTCGAGACCTATCGGGAGATCGAGCCGCTGGTCCAGTTGGCCGACGCCCACTCGGTTGCCGACGGCGGACCTGCGATGAGCAAGTTCGAGGTGATCACCGCGATGGCGTTCGCGGCGTTCGCCGAAGCGCCCGTCGACGTCGCCGTCGTCGAGGTCGGCATGGGCGGGTCCTGGGACGCCACCAATGTGGTGGATGCTCAGGTCGCGGTGATCACACCGATCGGGATCGACCATGCCGAATTCCTCGGCGCCACCGTCGGCGAGATCGCCGCTGAGAAAGCCGGGATCATCGGTGTCCCGCGGGGGGACCCGCCCGTCGACACCATCGCGGTGATCGGCCGCCAACAGCCGGAGGCGATGGCGGTGCTGCTCGGCCATGCGGTGCGGGCCGATGCCACCGTCGCCCGGGAGGACTCCGAGTTCGCGGTGCTCGGCCGGCAGGTCGCCGTCGGCGGGCAGATGCTGGAACTGCGTGGTCTGGGCGGGGTGTACCCGGAGGTCTTCCTCCCGCTGCACGGGGAGCACCAGGCGCACAACGCCGTCGTCGCACTGGCCGCGGTGGAGGCTTTCTTCGGGGCCGGTGCGGACCGCCAGCTCGACGCCGACACCGTGCGCGCCGGATTCGCCGCCGCGGTCAGCCCGGGCCGGCTCGAACGGATGCGCAGCGCGCCGACAGTGTTCATCGACGCGGCCCACAACCCCGACGGTGCGGCCGCGCTCGCCTCGGCGCTGGCGACCGAGTTCGACTTCCGCTACCTGGTCGGTGTGCTCAGCGTGATGGGGGACAAGGACGTCACCGGCATCCTGACCGCCCTGGAACCGGTGCTGGAACTGGTGGTGGTCACCGACAACGGCTCACCGCGCGCGCTGGACGTCGAGTCGCTGGCCGCCAGGGCCGACGAGGTCTTCGGACCCGAGAGGGTGGTGCGCACGCCCGGGATGGCCGACGCCATCGAGACCGCGACCGCGTTGGCCGAGGACGCCGGCGCCGACGGCGACGGCCTTTCCGGGGTGGGAATCGTCATCACCGGATCGGTGGTGACCGCCGGGGTCGCCAGAACCCTGTTCGGGAAGCAACCTCAATGACCGTCCCCGCGCCGCCAGACCCGTGGAAGAGCTTCCGCGGCGTGATGGCCGGAACGCTGATTCTGGAGATGATCACCGTCCTTCTCGCGCTGCCGGTCGTCGGGGCGGTCGGCGGCGGCCTGACCGGATGGTCCACCGCCTACCTGATCGGCTTTGCGGTTGTGCTGGGCCTGCTGGCCGGGGTCCAAGGCCGGCCATGGGCGATCTGGGCGAACCTCGGTGTTCAACTGTTGCTGGTGGCCGGGTTCTTCATCTACCCGGCGGTCGGCTTCATGGGCGTGCTGTTCGCACTGGTGTGGGGGGTGATCGCCTACCTGCGGGCGGAGGTGCTGCGTCGGCAGCGACTCGGCCTGCTGCCCGGTCAGCAACCGCCCCCGGAATGAGGCTGTACGCTGACCGCCGTGACTGAGCGGACCCTGGTGCTGATCAAACCCGACGGCGTGCAGCGGCGGATGATCGGCGAGATCATCGGCAGGATCGAGCGCAAAGGGCTGACCATCGTCGCGCTCGAGCTCAAGCTGGTCGTGGAGGAGCTGGCGCAGGCGCACTATGCCGAGCATCGGGAGAAGCCGTTCTTCGGTTCCCTGGTGGAGTTCATCACCTCCGGGCCGGTCTGCGCCGCCGTGCTCGAAGGCCCCCGCGCCATCGCCGCGTTCCGGCAACTCGCCGGTGGCACCGACCCGGTCGAGAAAGCCGCCCCGGGCAGCATTCGCGGCGATTTCGGCCTGGAAACCCAGTTCAACCTGGTGCACGGTTCAGACTCCGCTGAGTCGGCGGCCCGCGAGATCAGCCTCTGGTTCCCAGGGCTGTAACCGGCCCGCCCGCGGTGTGGGATACTGCTCTCGGAGGCCCGGCGACGGGCTTTCAGGAATGAGACTTTACGGCGTGCGCGACCACCGCTGACCGCGGTGCGGCGCGGATTCGTCGGCAGCCGTCATTTCAGCCAGGCGCCGGAGGCGCTCAGCCGAGCCCGCCGGAGCGAGACCACTGACAAGCCCGGGCATGTCCCGGGCGTATAGCGAGAGCCCTCGCGTGGCCGCGTCGCAGGACGCGCCCGGGGGCTGAGGAGACTACGTGACCGACCATGACGTCAATTCCGACCAGAACATCGACCAGGATGCGCCGGCGACAGCCGCCGAACCCGCGAACCTCCCCGACCGGCTGAGGGTCCATTCGCTGGCCAGGATTCTGGGCACCACCAGTAAGCGGGTGCTCGATGCGCTCGCGGAGATGGACGGCCGCACCAGGAGCCCGCATTCCGGCGTCGACCAGGCCGAGGCGTTGAAGGTCCGCGAACTGCTCGCGGTCGACGAAGCGCCCCAGGAGGCCCCCGCGGAGGGCTCCCGCGACGATGCCCCCGGGCCGGCCGGCGAAACCGAGCCCGAGTCGCGGCTGATTCTCGAGGTCGCGGAGCAGCCGGCCTACATGCCGCTGTTCGTCGCCCCGCAGCCGGTGGCAGAGCCCCCGGTCGGCAGCGACGAGAAGACAGACGATGAGGCCGGCGAGGAGGCTCAGGACGCCGGGGACGACGGCGCGGAGGACGGCGAGACCGCCGACCGGCCGTCGAACCGCCGGCGCCGGCGGGGCCGGCGCGGCCGTGGCCGTGGCCGGGGTGAGCCGGCCGCCGACGGGGAGGGCGCCGACGGAGACCCGGCTGACGACGCGGGTGCCGAGGCGGAGGCCGCCGACGACAACGGTGCGGATGAGGACGAGTCCGGATCCGCCGAAGGTGGCTCCCGGCGCAGGCGGCGACGCAAGCGGCGCAAGGCCGGCGACGATGGCGACAGCGGATCGAGCGACGATCCCCCCAACACCGTCGTTCACGAACGCGCACCCAGGAACAAATCCGACAAGGACAACAACCAGATCCAGGGAATCAGCGGCTCGACCCGGCTGGAGGCCAAGCGGCAGCGCCGACGGGACGGCCGCGACGCCGGCCGCCGCCGCCCGCCGATCCTGACCGAGGCGGAGTTCCTGGCCCGCCGGGAAGCCGTCGACCGCGTCATGGTGGTGCGCGACAAGGTGCGCACCGAACCCCCGCATCAGGGCGCCCGCTACACCCAGATCGCCGTCCTCGAGGACGGCGTCGTCGTCGAGCACTTCGTCACCTCGGCGGCTTCGACGTCCCTGGTCGGCAACATCTATCTCGGCATCGTGCAGAACGTGCTGCCCTCGATGGAGGCCGCGTTCGTCGACATCGGCCGTGGCCGCAACGGTGTGCTCTATGCCGGAGAGGTCAACTGGGAGGCCGCCGGGCTGGGCGGGTCCAACCGCAAGATCGAACAGGCCCTCAAACCCGGCGACTACGTCGTGGTCCAGGTCAGCAAGGACCCGGTCGGTCACAAGGGCGCCCGGCTGACCACTCAGGTCTCGCTGGCCGGCCGCTACCTGGTCTACGTGCCCGGTGCGTCGTCGACCGGTATCAGCCGCAAACTGCCCGATGCCGAGCGCCAGCGGCTCAAGGAGATCCTGCGCGAGGTGGTCCCGCCGGAGGCCGGTGTGATCATCCGAACCGCCTCCGAGGGTGTCAAGGAATCCGACATCCGGGCCGACGTCAACCGTCTGCAGGAGCGCTGGACCGGGATCGCCGAAAAAGCCGAGACCGTCAAGAGCAAAGCCGCCGGTGCCGCCGTGGCCCTCTACGAGGAGCCCGACGTGCTGGTCAAGGTCATCCGGGACCTGTTCAACGAAGACTTCTCCGGGCTCATCGTCTCCGGCGAGGAGGCTTGGACGACGATCACCGGCTACGTCGAGTCGGTCGCCCCGGAACTGCTTCCCAAGATCACCATGTACCAATCGGCAGCCGGCCCCGACGGCCCCGACGTGTTCGCGGTGCACCGGATCGACGAGCAACTGGTCAAGGCGATGGACCGAAAGGTGTGGCTGCCGTCCGGCGGCACGCTGGTGATCGACCGGACCGAGGCGATGACGGTGATCGACGTCAACACCGGCAAGTTCACCGGCGCCGGGGGCAACCTCGAGGAGACCGTCACCAAGAACAACCTGGAGGCGGCCGAGGAGATCGTGCGCCAGCTCCGGCTGCGCGACATCGGCGGCATCGTGGTGGTCGACTTCATCGACATGGTGCTGGAGTCCAACCGGGATCTGGTCTTGCGGCGGCTCACCGAGGCGCTGTCCCGCGACCGCACCCGCCATCAGGTGTCGGAGGTGACCTCCCTCGGCCTGGTGCAGTTGACCCGCAAGCGGCTCGGCACCGGTCTGATCGAGGCGTTCTCCACCACCTGCTCGGAGTGCAGCGGCCGCGGAATCCTGTTGCACGCCGACCCGGTGGACAACGCGCCTGCCGCCCGGAAATCCGAGTCCGGCGGTCGACGCAACCGCCGCGGCAAACGGGGACGCACCGAGGAAGCGGCGGTGGCCCGGGTACCGGCCCACACGCCTGGTGAGCACCCCCTGTTCAAGGCCATGGCCGCCGCCGGGAAGCCGGATGACGACGGCGATGACAGCGACGAAACGACCCCGGATCAGCCCGCGGAGGGCGGTGACGCCGAGAAGGACGCCGAGAAGGCGGAAGCCGAGACCGCCGAGCAGGTCGCCGAGGAGACCGCTGAGGAGGACCTCGACGACGGCGACGACGGCGACGACGATGACGACGATGACGACACCGACGCCGACGATGACGACGGCGACGATGACGACGGCGACGATGACGACGTCGAACTCGACGAGGTCGACGAGGACGTCCTCGAAGCCGACGACGACGACGAAGCCGACGACGACGATGACGACGAAGCCGACGATGACGAAGCCGACGACGACGACGACGATGATGACGACGACGAAGACGACGATGACGACGACGACGGCGACGACGACGACGACGAAGACGACGACGACGAAGACGACGACGATGAGGGCGGGGACGATGAGGGCGGGGACGACGATGAGAGCGGGGACGGCGATGAGGGCGGGGACGACGTGCCCCCGCCGCCGGCCGGCCGCCAGCGGCGGCGCGCGGCCGCGCGGCCTGCGGGCCCTCCCACAGCCGGGCGCTGAGGCGTCCCGGTTTGACCCTCCTATGCTGGTCACGTACCCTTGACAGGTTGCCGCCAGGCTAACGTCGGCGGCAGCGGGATCGTCACAGGCGGCCCGCATCTCCAGACCAGTTCGCGCAGCCACCGGTTGTGCGTGCCCGTGACACGAAGAGGACTCGATGGCAGCCGACAAGAACGCATCGGCCACCTACGCGATCGTCAAGACCGGTGGCAAGCAGTACAAGGTCGCCGTCGGCGACATCGTGAAGGTCGAGAAGCTCGACTCCGAGCCCGGCGCATCGGTCGCTTTGCCCGTCGCGCTGGTCGTCAACGGTTCGTCGGTGACCAGCAAGGCCGACGACCTGGCCAAGGTCTCGGTCACCGGTGAGGTGCTCGAGCACATCAAGGGCCCCAAGATCCGCATCCACAAGTTCAAGAACAAGACCGGCTACCACAAGCGGCAGGGGCACCGTCAGCCGCTGACCGTGCTCAAGGTCACCGGAATCAAGTAGCGAGGCGACGAAGATGGCACACAAGAAGGGCGCGTCGAGTTCGCGCAACGGTCGGGAGTCCAACGCCCAGCGGCTCGGGGTCAAGCGCTTCGGCGGGCAGCTGGTCAAAGCGGGCGAGATTCTGGTGCGGCAGCGGGGTACGCATTTCCATCCCGGCTCCAACGTCGGCCGCGGCGGCGACGACACCCTCTTCGCCACCTCGCCGGGCACTGTCGAGTTCGGCGTCAAGGGCGGGCGCAAGACTGTAAACGTGGTCCGGAGCGCCCGACCCGAGTAAGGGCACCCCGATGTCGCGGTTCGTTGACCGGGTGGTCATCCACGTCCGCGCCGGCAGCGGCGGCAACGGCTGCGCCTCGGTCCACCGGGAGAAGTTCAAGCCCCTGGGCGGCCCGGACGGCGGGAACGGCGGTCGCGGCGGCAGCGTTATCCTCGTCGTCGACCCGCAGGTTCACACACTGCTGGACTTCCACTTCCATCCTCATGTCGCGGCCCCGTCCGGGAAACAGGGCATGGGCGCCAACCGGGACGGCGCGGCCGGTTCCGACCTGGAGGTCAGGGTGCCCGACGGCACCGTCGTCCTTGACGGCGACGGCCGGTTGCTGGCCGATCTGGTCGGTGCGGGAACCCGCTTCGTGGCCGCCGAAGGCGGTCGCGGAGGCCTGGGCAACGCCGCGCTGGCCTCCCGGGCCCGTAAGGCTCCGGGTTTCGCGCTGCTCGGCGAGAAGGGTCAGACCCGCGACCTGACCCTGGAGTTGAAGACCGTCGCCGACGTCGGGCTGATCGGTTTCCCATCGGCGGGGAAGTCCTCACTGGTCTCGGCGATCTCGGCCGCCAAACCGAAGGTCGCCGACTATCCGTTCACCACGCTCGTGCCCAACCTCGGTGTGGTGTCCGCAGGCGAGCACACCTTCACCGTCGCCGACGTGCCGGGTCTGATTCCCGGTGCCTCGGAGGGCCGCGGTCTGGGACTGGACTTCCTGCGCCACATCGAGCGTTGCGCGGTGCTGGTGCACGTCATCGACTGCGCCACCATGGAACCGGGTCGCGACCCGATCTCCGACGTCGACGCGCTGGAGGCGGAGTTGCTCGCCTACCGGCCCACATTGCGCGGCGACGCGGCACTGGGCGATCTCGCTGAGCGGCCGCGGGCGGTGGTGCTCAACAAGATCGACGTCCCCGAGGCCCGAGAACTGGCCGACTTCGTCCGCCCCGATCTCGCCGAGCGCGGCTGGCCGGTCTTCGAGGTCTCCACAGTCACCCGGGAAGGCCTGCGTGAGCTCACTTTCGCGTTGTGGGAGATGGTGTCTGCCTATCGGGCCGCACAGCCGCCGGTGACGGCGCGCCGCCCCGTCATCCGCCCGGTGCCGGTGGACGCCAGCGGCTTCACCGTCACCCCCGATCCGGCTCAGCGGGGCGGCTTCGTCGTGCGTGGCACCCGGCCGGAACGCTGGGTCGCCCAGACCGACTTCGACAACGACGAGGCGGTGGGCTACCTCGGTGACCGGTTGGCCCGGCTCGGCGTCGAGGAGGAGTTGTTGCGGCTGGGGGCCCGTCCGGGCTGCCCGGTCAGCATCGGTGAGGTCACCTTCGACTGGGAGCCGCAGACACCGGCCGGGGTGGATGTGACGCCGACCGGGCGCGGCACCGACGCGCGCCTGGAGCGCAACGAGCGGGTGGGCGCCGCTGAGCGCAAGGCCGCCCGCCGTCAGCGCCGGGAACCCGGCGAGGGGCGGTGAGCGACCATCGGGAGGCGGTGCGTGCCGCACGCAGCATCGTCGTCAAGATCGGGACGACCGCGCTGACCGACCCGGCCGGACTGTTCGATGCGGGCCGCCTCGCCTCGCTGGCCGACGCCATCGAGTCGCGGATGAAGGCCGGGTCGGACGTGGTGATCGTGTCCTCCGGCGCTATCGCGGCCGGTATCGAACCGCTGGGCCTGAACCGCCGTCCCGCCGACCTGGCCACCAAACAGGCCGCCGCCAGTGTCGGTCAGGTCGCGCTGGTCAACTCCTGGAGCACCGCCTTCGCCCGCTACGGCCGCACCGTGGGACAGGTGCTGCTGACCGCGCACGACATCTCCCAGCGGGTTCAGCACACCAACGCCGCGCGTACCCTGGACCGGCTGCGGGCACTGCACGCCGTGGCGATCGTCAACGAGAACGACACGGTGGCCACCAACGAGATCCGGTTCGGCGACAACGACCGGCTGTCGGCTCTGGTGGCACATCTGGTCGGCGCCGACGCGCTGGTGCTGCTCTCCGATATCGACGGTCTCTACGACTCCGATCCCCGCAGGGGGGGCGCCCGGTTCATCCCCGAGGTCACCGGCCCGGACGACCTCGAGGGGGTGGTGGCCGGCCAGGGCAGCCGGCTGGGCACCGGGGGCATGGCATCGAAACTGTCCTCGGCGCTGCTGGCCTCCGACGCCGGGGTGCCGGTGCTGCTCGCCGCCGCCGCCGACGCGTCCGCCGCGCTGACCGACGCCTCGGTGGGGACGGTGTTCGCCGCCCGGCCGCGGCGCATGTCGGCACGCCGCTTCTGGGTGCGCTACGCCGCAGAGGCCGCCGGGTCGCTGACCCTGGACGCCGGCGCGGTGCAAGCGGTGGTCGACAGACGCCGCTCGCTGCTCGCCGCCGGGATCACCGCGCTGCATGGCCGGTTCTACGGCGGTGACGTGGTCGAACTGCACGACGGGGCCGGGCAGATGGTCGCCCGGGGAGTGGTGGCCTACGACTCGGCCGAATTGGCCGGCATGATCGGCTGTTCCACCGCGGACCTGCCCACCGAACTTCGCCGGCCCGCCGTGCATGCCGACGACCTGGTCGCCGTCTGACCCGATAACGCGCTCAGCACCGCGGCGGCCCGTCCGGCCACCCGGCGGATCCCGGTCGCCCGCGCGATGGCCGCCTCGAAGGGGTCGTCGTCGGCCATCCGCACCGCTACGCCATGCGCCCGGGCCGTCGACTCCACCAGGTCGCGCACCGCCGGGTCGGCGAGCACCAGGGCGGCCGGCAGGCCGGCCGACATCTGCCTGTCCCGCAGCAGCCCGCGGTAGCTCACGTCGCAGGGGACGCAGACGGTGGACACGCCGCGGTCGGGGCGAAGGTCGGCGGCCAGCGCGACCGCCGTCAGCGCCGCCCGGCCCAAGCCGTCGACGATCATGCCGCGGCCGGGAAACCGCCACAGCGGAAGGCGGTCGAGCTGTTTGGCGACCGCGTCGGTGAGCAGGTATCCGACCAGGCGGCGGGTGCGGATCTCGCTCACCGCCGACCAGTCGGCCTCGTCGCCGTCAAATTCGATGCCGCCGGGGCTGACCACCACCGACCCGAAACGGTTGAGCCGACGGGCCAGGCCGCGCACCGGACCCGGTACCCAAGGCAGCTTCGCGACGGCTTCTCCGACGCCCACGCCCCAGCGCCCGGTGGCCGGACCCGGCGCCGGCCGTACCGGCCCGAGCGCGGCGCCGCCGATACCGACGGCGAGAGCGGCCGCGACATCGCCCAGGGTGGCGCCGGTCAAGGGGCGTTCATCAGTTGCGTGCACCCGCCGACCCTACGACACCGCCGGTGCGGGGCCGGTCAGCTCATCGGCCAGCAGCGTCAGCATGGGCGAGCACCCCGCGTCGACCTTCACCGTGGCCAGGTCATCGCCGCGGGTGGGCCCGCGGTTGATGATGGCCACCGGGACATCGCGGGCCGCCGCGTGCCGGACGAACCGGTAGCCCGAGAACACCGTCAGTGACGATCCCGCCACCAGCA
Source organism: uncultured Mycobacterium sp. (assembly GCA_964447215.1). Taxonomy (GTDB): domain Bacteria; phylum Actinomycetota; class Actinomycetes; order Mycobacteriales; family Mycobacteriaceae; genus Mycobacterium. Next base: position 42,339 of record CAYURT010000011.1, on the reverse strand, counting down.
GGGCCTCGGAGTCGTCGACCAGCGCGTAGGCCTCATCGACGATCCCTTTGGGAACCGACTCGCCGAAGTAGACGATGTCCGGTTTGAGCATGCCGGAGCACGCGGGGCAGTCCACGAACGTAAACGAATCGGTGTCGGCGACCACGGCGTCGGCGTCGGGCGCCACCGCCAGGGCGTCGCACCGCTGGGTGAACCCGGGGTTGGCCGCCTCCAGCAACTCCGCCAGGTCGGCCCGCGACATGGTGTGTCGACAGCTCAGGCAGACCACCCGGGCATAGGTCCCGTGCAGGTTGATCACCGCGCGGCTGCCGGCCTTGGTGTGCAGCAGGTCGACGTTCTGGGTGATCAGCCCGCTCACGACGCCCGCCCGCTCGAGTTCGGCAAGGGCCCGATGCCCGGCGTTGGGCTCGGTTGCGGCCATGTGCCGCCATCCCACGTGGTTGCGGGCCCAGTAGCGGCGGCGGAAGTCGGCGCTGGAGGTGAACTGCCGGATCGTCATCGGGTTGGCCGGCGGGGAGTCCGGCCCGCGGTAGTCGGGGATGCCGGAGTCGGTGGAGATACCCGCACCGGTCAGCACCGAAATCCGCCGGCCTGTCAGCAGCGTGACAAGTTCGGCGACGTCCACACCATCGAGGGTAGGACCTCGCTAGGCGGCCCGGTCGGCGGTTGCCCGTTGTGGCCGGCGAACCCGCCGGACCCGGGCGGTGCGCACCGAGATCGACTGCCCGGAGCGCACGACGCCGAGGACGCCGGGAGTGACGAACCTCAGGGCGCCGGTGGGCTCGATCGCGAATCCGAACCTGGCCTGCCGGTGTCCCATGCCCACTCCGGTTGCGAAGAAGAACAGCAGCCCGGCGATTCCGGGCAGCGCGGCCAGCGCCAGGTCCCTGAGTGAGACCTCGCGCAGAGCCTCGACGATGGTGTGGGCGATCCGTGCCACGGCCTGCTTGACGGTGTCCTGGGACGTCGGCGCCGTGCCCGGAACAGAGCTGCCGCCGGGATCGGTGCTCAAGGGCGCTGACAGTGCGGCAGCCGGACCGACAGGGCCCGCCGGGACCGCCGAGACCTTCGCGCCCGCGGCTTGGGCGGAGGCCACCGGACCCGGTGAGGGCCGCGCAACTGCGGGGGCCGGGCCGGCAGCGCCGCCCTCCCGCGCGGGGACCTGTCCCGAGGGGGGCGACGGCGCGGGGGTGTTGTCAACAGAAGTCACGGCAGGCACCGGCGGAACCTCGGGGGCCGCTAGGGCCGGCGCCGGTATTGAAGACGGACCGTCCGGCACCGTTGTGGACGAGGTTTTGCCGGTCGCGGCGACGGCTACCGGCGAGGCGGGCTCGGGCAACGGCTTGATCGACACGGCGCTCCTCCCGCCGGCGTTCGAGGCTGCGGAGTTGCCGGGCGAGGCCGGTTTGCCCGCAGTGACGGGCTTGCCGGCGATCGAGGCGGCGGAGTTGCCGGTCGAAACGGGCTTACCGGCATTCACCCCGCCGCGGGCGCTGGCGCCGGGCGATCCAGCCGTGCCCGCGGCGCTCCCGGCCTTGGAGTTCGCGGGGGCGTTCGCGGGGGAGTTTGCGGGTTTACCGCCGCCACTTGAGTTGCCTTTGGAGTCGGAGTTGCCCCCGCTATTGCCTCCCGGGGCGGCCCCCGCCACCGCGGCGCCTGCCGACAGAAAAAGCCCCACCGCTACTGACGCCGCGGCCAGAAGTCGCATGTATGGACTCGTCATACCGTCCCCCAGCCTTACCGAGCAAACTGGGCGAAGAATAACCGACGCCGTCATCGGACGTCGATTCGAAGAGTCATCGGTGCCCGCGGCCCGCCCCGCAAGCCCGAATGGGTCCACGCCCGGTCGGCGGCGGGGCCACAATGGGTCGTGGCCTTCTTCTCCGCCTACGCCCGTGGGTTCGCCCGGGTGGCCGCCTGCACCCATCACACGGCGCTGGCCGAACCGGCCGCCAACGCGGAGTCAGTGCTGCGCATTGCCCGCGAATGCCACGACGACGGGGTGGCGGTCGCGGTGTTCCCCGAGCTGACCCTGTCGGGCTACTCGATCGAGGACATCCTGCTCCAGGACAGCCTGCTGGGCGCGGTCGAGGCCGCGCTGTCCGAGATCGTCACGGCTTCGGCCGGGCTGATGCCGGTCCTGGTGGTCGGTGCGCCCCTGCGTCACCTGCACCGCGTCTACAACACCGCCGTCGTGGTCCACCGCGGCGCGGTCCTGGGGGTGGTCCCCAAGTCCTACCTGCCGACCTACCGCGAGTTCTACGAGCGCCGCCAGATGGCACCGGGCGACGACGTCTCGGGCACCATCGGACTACTCGGCGCCGAGGTCCCGTTCGGGCCGGACCTGCTCTTCGCCGCCGAAGATGTGCCCGGCCTGGTGTTGCACGTCGAGATCTGTGAGGACATGTTCGTGCCGGTGCCGCCCAGCGCGGAGGCCGCCCTGGCCGGGGCGACCGTGCTGGCGAACCTGTCCGGCAGCCCGATCACCATCGGTCGCGCGGAGGATCGCGCCCTGCTGGCCCGGTCGGCATCGGCCCGCTGCCTGGCGGCCTACGTTTACGCCGCCGCCGGTGAAGGCGAGTCGAGCACCGACCTGTCCTGGGACGGCCAGACGATGGTCTTCGAGAACGGCCGGTTGCTGGCGTCCTCGGAGCGGTTCGGCAAGGGCGACAACCGGTCGGTCGCCGACGTCGATCTCGATCTGCTGCGCGCCGAGCGGCTGCGGATGGGGACGTTCGACGACAATCGCCGCCACCACCGCGTCGTCCTGGACACATTCCGCCGCATCGGCTTCCGGCTCGACCCACCCTCTGTCGACATCGGCCTGCGACGCGAGGTGGAACGGTTCCCGTTCGTACCCAGCGCTCCGGAACGGCTGGAACGGGACTGTTATGAGGGCTACAACATCCAGGTTGCCGGGCTTGAGCAGCGGCTGCGAGCGCTGGACTTCCCGAAGGTGGTGATCGGGGTCTCCGGAGGGCTGGATTCCACCCATGCGCTGATCGTCGCGGCAAAGGCGATGGACCGGGAGGGCAGGCCGCGCAGCGACATCCTGGCCTTCACGATGCCCGGCTTCGCGACCGGCGAACACACCAGGAGCAACGCGGCCGCACTGGCCAAAGCCCTCGGGGTCACCTTCTCCGAGATCGACATCCGCCCGACCGCCGAACTCATGCTGACCGAGATCGGCCACCCGTTCTCGAGGGGAGAGCAGGTTTACGACGTCACGTTCGAAAACGTGCAAGCCGGATTGCGGACCGACTACCTTTTCCGGCTGGCCAACCAGCGCGGCGGCATCGTCCTGGGCACGGGGGACCTCTCCGAATTGGCGCTGGGCTGGTCGACCTACGGCGTCGGTGACCAGATGAGCCATTACAACGTCAACGCCGGGGTGCCGAAAACCCTGATCCAGCATCTGATCCGGTGGGTGATCGCCTCGGAACAGTTTGACGACGAGGTCGCCCGAATCCTGCAGTCGGTACTGGACACCGAGATCACCCCCGAACTGGTGCCGGCCGGGGAGGGCGGGCAGGTGCAGAGCAGCGAGGCGGTGGTCGGTCCTTTCGCGCTGCAGGACTTCACCCTCTATCACGCGCTTCGGTACGGGATGGGTCCGGCCAAGATCGCCTTTCTGGCCTGGCACGCCTGGAGCGACCCGGAGCGCGGCCACTGGCCGCCCGGATTCCCCGAGGACGCCCGCCCGGCGTACAGCCTGGCCGAGATCCGGCACTGGCTGACGGTCTTCGCCCGCCGGTTCTACTCGTTCAGCCAGTTCAAGCGCTCGGCTCTGCCCAACGGGCCCAAGGTTTCCCACGGCGGGTCGCTCTCGCCGCGCGGTGATTGGCGGGCACCATCGGACATGCCCGCCACCGTCTGGCTGGCCGAGATCGACTGCGAGATACCGGTTCAGTCGCAGCAGTGACGGCCGCGCCAGGCCTCCCGGCCCTCGCGGGCGGCGACCGCGGCGATCATCAGCGCGGCCACCGGATCGGCCCACGACCAGCCCAGCCAGGCATTCAGCACCAGGCCGGCCAGCAACGCCGCTGACAGGTAGGTGCACAGCAGCGTCTGCTTGGAGTCGGCAACCGCCGAGCGAGAGCCGAGCTCTCGCCCGGTCCGGCGCTGGGCCAACGACAGCACCGGCATCACCACCAGGCTGACGGCGGACAGCGCGATCCCGATCGGCGAGGGCCGGGCCTCCCTGACGCCGGCCAGAGCCAGGGCCGACTCCACAGCGATGTACGCGGCCAGGGCAAAGAAGGCGATCGCAACGAAGCGCAGTGCCGCCCGCTCACGCCGCCGAGGATCGGCTGCCGAGAACTGCCAGGCGACTGCGGCGGCGGAGGACACCTCGACCAGCGAGTCCAGGCCGAAACCGAGCAGCGCCGCTGAGGAGGCACGGACCCCCTCGGTCAGCGCGATCGCCGCCTCGACCAGGTTGTAGCCGATCGTGGCTGTGACAAGGAACCGGATGCGGCGTTCCAGCAGGGCGCGGCGAGCCGGTGCGGGCGTGGTCAACGCCGTTCGGCCAGCGCGTCGTCGACGGCCTCCCGGGTCGGCGCGCTGTCGCCCGCCCCCGCGACCAGGGTGGCCAGCGCGCCGGCGGTCACCGCGCGCCGCAGTGCCGTTGCGACACCGAGGTGCCAGTCGGCGGCCAGGACTCCGGCGAAAACGTCGCCCGCCCCGGTGGTGTCCACGGGCTCCACCGGCGGTGCGGCGAGGGCGAAATCGCCCCCGTCGCCGCGGTACCGGACACCCGAGGCGCCCGAGGTCACCACCAGATGGGGGACCGGCCACCGCCAGGACGGCTCTTCGGTCGCGTTGAGGACCACCACGTCGGCCAGCCCGGCCAACTCGGTCAACTCGGCGCCCCCCGCCGGTGAGGCGTTCAGTATCACCGTGGCCCCGACCGAACGGGCCTCCCGGGCGGCGGCCACCGCGGTGTCGACCGGAATCTCCAGAGAGACCATCAGCACCTCGCAGTCGGCGATCACCGCCCGCGCGGCGGCCGAGGCCAGGCTCAGGTGGGCGCCGGCGCCCGGCGCCACGACGATCAGGTTCTCCCCGGCGCCGTCGACCACGACCACCGCGCTGCCGCTGGGGCCGCTGAGTTCGGCCAGGCCGTCCAGGCCGACCCCGTTGGCGCTCAGATGGGCACGCAGTTCGGCCGCGGCCCGGTCCTGACCGACGGCACCGACGAGCTGCACCGCGGCGCCCGCCCGGGCGGCCGCCACCGACTGGTTCGCGCCTTTGCCTCCGGGCGCGACGGCCATCGCCGAGGCGAGCACCGTCTCCCCGGGCCGGGGCAGGGCCGCGACGGTGAGAAACGTGTCGACGTTGGCGCTGCCCACGACGCAGACCCTGGCCACGCGCCCACGTTAGCCCTCAACCTTCCGGTTGGTGGAGAACCGATACGCTCGGCATGTGAGCGCGCAGACCGGGGTCATCACCGGGGACGTCGGGAATATCAGGGATACGGTGCACGACGCCGCCCGGCGGGCGCGGGCCGCCTCACGCACACTGGCGACGCTGAGCACCGAGGTCAAGGACCGGGCGCTGCACGCGGCGGCCGACGCGGTGCTGGCCCACGCCCACCAGATCCTGGCCGCCAACGCCAAGGACCTCGACGCCGCCCGGGCCGCCGGGACGCCCGAGGCGATGCTGGACCGGCTGGCGCTCAACCCGCACCGGGTCGACGGGATCGCCGCCGGGCTGCGGCAGGTCGCCGGCCTTCCCGACCCGGTCGGGGAGGTGCTTCGCGGGCGAACCCTGCCCAACGGACTGCGGCTGCGCCAGCAGCGGGTGCCGCTGGGCGTGGTGGGCATCGTCTATGAGGGCCGGCCCAACGTCACCGTGGACGCCTTCGGGCTGACCTGCAAGTCCGGCAACGCGGTGCTGCTGCGAGGCAGCTCATCGGCGGCGGGCTCCAACGCCGAACTGGTCGCCGTGCTGCGGGGCGCATTGAGCGGGGAGGGCCTGCCCGAAGACGCCGTGCAGCTTCTGCCGACCGACCGCGCCGGCGTGACCCACCTGATCCAGGCCCGCGGCCTGGTCGACGTGGTGATCCCGCGCGGCGGTGCGGGACTGATCGAGGCGGTGGTCCGGGATGCGACGGTGCCGACCATCGAGACCGGGGTGGGCAACTGCCACGTCTATGTCCACGCCGACGCCGACCTCGACACCGCCGAGGCGATCGTGCTCAACGCCAAGACCCGTCGGCCCAGCGTGTGCAACGCCGCCGAGACACTGCTGGTCGATGCCGCGATCGCCGAGACCGCGCTGCCGCGTCTGGTGGGCGCACTGGAACGGGCCGGCGTCACGGTGCACCACAACCCGACCGAGGACGAACTTCGCGCGGAGTTCCTCTCGATGGACATCGCGCTGGCTGTGGTCGACGGACTCGACGCCGCCATCGCCCACATCAACACCTACGGCACCGGCCACACCGAGGCCATCGTCACCGCCGATATCACTGCGGCGCAACGGTTCACCCAGGAGGTGGACGCCGCCGCGGTGATGGTCAACGCCTCCACCGCGTTCACCGACGGCGAGCAGTTCGGCTTCGGCGCCGAGATCGGCATCTCCACCCAGAAGCTGCACGCCCGCGGTCCGATGGGGCTGGCCGAACTGACCTCGTCGAAATGGATCGTCTACGGCGACGGACACACCCGGCCCGCCTGAGAAGACTGGAGAGGCCTGAGAAGTCTGGAGAGACCTGAGAAGACTGGAGAGACAGTGACCCATTCCGCG
>CAYURT010000011.1:0-35489 GCA_964447215.1 uncultured Mycobacterium sp. | reverse complement strand
CCTGAGAAGTCTGGAGAGACCTGAGAAGACTGGAGAGACAGTGACCCATTCCGCGGCGCAGCCCGCCCCGCGCGCACCGCTTTTCGCCGATATCGACGACGTCACCCGGCGGCTGACCGAGACCGGCTACCTGCCCGACACCGCCACCGCCACCGCGGTGTTCCTGGCCGACCGGCTCGGTAAGCCGCTGCTGGTCGAGGGTCCGGCCGGGGTCGGCAAGACCGAGCTGGCCCGGGCGGTCGCCCAGGCCACCGGATCCGGCCTGGTCCGGCTGCAGTGCTACGAGGGTGTCGACGAGGCCCGCGCGCTCTACGAGTGGAACCACGCCAAACAGATACTGCGCATCCAGTCGGCCCAGAACGTCGACCAGGACTGGGAAAGCACCCGGACCGACGTGTTCAGCGAGGAGTTTCTGCTGTCCCGGCCGCTGCTGACAGCGATCCGCCGCACCGAGCCGACCGTGCTTCTCATCGACGAGACCGACAAGGCCGATATCGAGATCGAGGGTCTGCTGCTGGAGGTGCTGTCCGACTTCGCCGTCACGGTGCCCGAACTGGGGACGATCACCGCAACCCGCACCCCGTTCGTGGTGCTCACCTCCAACGCCACCCGGGAACTGTCCGAGGCACTCAAACGCCGCTGCCTGTTCCTGCACATCGACTTTCCCGACCCTGACCTCGAGCGGCGCATACTGGCCTCGCGGGTGCCCGAGCTTCCCGAGCGGCTGGCCGCGGAACTGGTCCGCATCATCGGGGTGCTGCGCGGGATGCAGCTCAAGAAGCTTCCGTCGGTGGCCGAGACCATCGACTGGGGCCGTACGCTGCTCGCGCTGGGCATGGACACCATCGACGACGCCACCGTCGCCGCGACTCTCGGAGTGGTGCTCAAGCACCAGTCCGATCAGCAGCGCGCCGCGGGCGAATTGGCGTTGAACTGAGGTTTCCCGGTGCGCCGAACCCGACCCCCGCAGCCGCTGGCACCGCACGGCATTCCCGGCCACCTGGTCGGTTTCGTCGAAGCGCTTCGTGCCCAGGGGATTTCGGTCGGCCCCTCCGAGACCGTCGACGCCGGCGAGGTGCTCAGTGTTTTGGACCTCAGTGACCGGGAAACCGTTCGCGAAGGTCTGGCCTGCGCGGTGCTGCGGCGAGCTGAGCATCGCCAGACCTATGACGCCATGTTCGACCTGTGGTGGCCGGCCGCGCTGGGGGACCGCGCGGTATCCGGGGACGGCCCGGCGGAGTCCGGGCCGGCCGTCGCGGACGTCGAGGAGATGCGGGCGATGCTGTTGGAGTTGCTCACCGACAACCCCGACATCGGTGATCTCGACGAGCGGCTGGTCGCGATGATCGCCGCGATCGTGGAGGCGCACGGCCGGTACAGCTCCAGCCGCGGCCCGTCCTACTCGACCTATCAGGCGCTCAAGGCGATGGGTCTGGACCAGCTGGAAGGCCGGCTGCTCGCGGGTCTGCTCGCCCCGTACGGCGATGAGCCCTCACCGACCCAGCAGCAGATCGCCAAAGCCGTGGCCGCTCGCAAGATCGCCCAGTTGCGGCGGATGGTTGAGGGCGAGACCAAGCGTCGCACCGCTGAGCAGCTCGGCCGCGAGCACGTGCAGACCTACGGCGTTCCGCAGCTGGCCGAGAACGTCGAGTTCCTACGCGCCTCCGCCGACCAGCTCCGCCAGATGCGCCGGGTGGTGGCCCCGCTGGCCCGCATGCTGGCCACCAGGCTCGCCGCCCGCCGGCGCCGGGCCCGGGCCGGCGCGATCGACCTTCGCAAAACGTTGCGCACCTCGATGTCCACCGGCGGGGTCCCGATCGACCTCGTGTTGCGCAAGCCCCGCCCGGCCCGCCCGGAACTGGTCGTGCTGTGCGATGTCTCCGGATCGGTGGCCGGGTTCAGCCACTTCACCCTGCTGCTGGTGCACGCGCTGCGCCAGCAGTTCTCCCGGGTGCGGGTATTCGCCTTCGTCGACACCACCGACGAGGTCACCCACCTGTTCGGCCCCGATGCCGATCTTGCGGTGGCCATTCAACGCATCACCCGGGAGGCCGGGGTCTACACCCGCGACGGGCACTCCGACTACGGCAACGCCTTCGTCTCGTTCGCCGAGAACTTCCCCGGCGTGCTCTCCCCGCGCAGCTCCCTGCTGGTACTCGGCGACGGCCGCACCAACTACCGCAACCCCGCCACCGACGTGCTGGCCCACCTGGTCACCGCGAGCCGACACGCCCACTGGCTCAATCCCGAGCCCAGGCACCTGTGGGGCAGCGGAGACTCCGCGGTCCCGCGCTACCAGGAGGTGATCAGCATGCACGAGTGCCGGTCGGCCAAGCAGTTGGCGACGGTGATCGACCAGCTGCTGCCGGCGTAGACCGTAAGCTGCACACCGTGGTCTCGCGGCGCAGGATCGGCGTGATGGGAGGGACGTTCGATCCCATCCATCACGGCCACCTGGTGGCCGCCGGCGAGGTGGCCGACCTGTTCGGGCTGAGCGAGGTGGTCTTCGTTCCCACCAACCAGCCCTGGCAGAAGGACGGACGGCAGGTCAGCGCGGCCGAGGACCGCTACCTGATGAGTGTCATCGCCACCGCGTCCAACCCGGGTTTCTCGGTCAGCCGCGTCGACATCGACCGCGGCGGGCCGACCTACACCATCGACACCCTGCGCGACCTGCGCGCCGTGCACCCCGACGCCGAGTTGTACTTCATCACCGGCGCCGACGCGCTGGCCTCGATCCTGTCCTGGCAGGATTGGGAGGAGCTGTTCGGCCTGGCGAAGTTCATCGGGGTCAGCCGACCCGGCTACGAGCTCAGCGGCGAGCATGTCGTGACCGCGCTCGACCGTCTGGCCGAGGACTCCCTGCACCTGGTCGAGGTACCCGCACTGGCGATCTCATCCTCGGACTGCCGGGCCCGCGCCGCCGACGGCCGACCGATCCGTTACCTGGTGCCCGACGGCGTCGTGCAGTACGTCGCCAAACGGCGGCTCTACCAGGAGCTCGCGCCGGCCCGCCGAAGCGGAGCGGGCGCGTGAGCGCGACACCGGAGGCCGTCGCGATGGCCGAAGTGGCGGCGCGTGCCGCGGCGTCCAAGCTCGCCTCCGATGTCGTCGTCATCGACGTTTCAGCCCAGTTGGCCATCACCGACTGCTTCGTCATCGCCTCGGCCGCCAACGAGCGTCAGGTGAACGCGATCGTCGACGAGGTCGAGGAGAAGATGCGGCTGGCCGGTTACAAGCCGGCCCGCCGGGAGGGCGCTCGGGAGGGCCGCTGGGTGCTGCTGGACTACGTCGACATCGTGGTGCACATCCAGCACACCGACGAGCGCAACTTCTATGCCCTCGACCGGCTCTGGCACGACTGCCCGGCAATCGACGTCGACCTCGGCGAACCGACATGAGGCTGCGCCGGCTGGTGATGCTGCGCCACGGCCAGACCGCGTTCAACGCCGGCAGCCGGATGCAGGGCCAACTGGACACCGAGCTCACCGACCTCGGCCGTGCCCAGGCGGTGGCCGCCGCTGAGGTGCTGGCCAAACGCCAACCGCTGCTGATCGTGTCCTCGGACCTGCGCCGCGCCCACGACACCGCGGTCACCCTCGGCGACCGCAGCGGACTGCCGGTGCGCGTGGACACCCGGCTGCGCGAGACCCACCTGGGGGACTGGCAGGGCCTGACCCACGTGCAGGTCGACCGTGCCGCCCCCGGAGCGCGTCTGGCCTGGCGTGACGACGCGCGGTCCGCGCCGCACGGCGGGGAGAACCGGATCGACGTGGCCGATCGTGCGCTACCGCTGGTGTCGGAGATCCTGGCCGACGAACCGGAGTGGGGGGCCGATGACTGCGACCGGCCGGTGGTGCTGGTGGCACACGGCGGGCTGATCGCCGCGCTCACCGCCGCGCTGCTGGATCTGCCCGTCGACAACTGGCCCGCGCTGGGTGGGATGGGCAACGCCAGTTGGGCGCAGCTGTCCGGACATGGACCGACCGGGGCCGACGTCGCCGACCTGCGTTGGCGGCTCGACGTCTGGAACGCCTCGGCCCAGGTCGCCAACGATGTCCTCTGAGAAGTCCTCTGAGAAGTCCTCCGAGGTGTCCGCGGGGACCCTCCTGGTCTTCGCCGACTCGCTGGCCTACTACGGCCCGCAGGGCGGGCTGCCGGCCGACGATCCGCGGATCTGGCCCAACATCGTTGCCGCGCGGCTCGGCTGGGACTGCGAGCTGATCGGCCGGATCGGCTGGACCTGCCGCGATGTGTGGTGGGCGGCCACCCAGGACCCGCGAGCCTGGGCGGCGCTGCCCAGGGCGGGGGCGGTGGTCTTCGCCACCAGCGGGATGGACTCGCTGCCGTCCCCGCTGCCGACCGCGATGCGCGAGTTGATCCGCTACGCCCGGCCGGCCCCGCTGCGTCGCTGGCTGCGCGACGGCTACGCCTGGGTTCAGCCGCGCCTCTCTCCGGTGGCGCGCTCGGCGCTGCCGCCGAAGCTGACCGTCGAGTACCTGGAAATGACCCGCGCGGCGATCGACTTCAACCGTCCGGGGATCCCGATCGTGGCCTGCCTACCGTCGGTGCACGCCGCTCCGACCTACGGCATGGCCCATCACGGCCGCCCCGGAACGGCTTCGGCGATCACCGAATGGGCAGCGCAGCACAGCATTCCCCTGGTGGACCTCCAGGCCGCCGTCGGCGAGCACGTGCTGGCCGGCCGCGGCAATCCCGACGGTATCCACTGGAACTTCGAAGCCCACGAGGCCGTCGCCGACCTGATGCTCAAGGCGTTGGCCGAGGCCGGCGTGCACCGGAGCGGGAGCTGAGCCGTGCCGGTCGTCGTGGTGACCGACTCCTCGGCGCGGCTGCCCGCGGACCTGGTCGCGCGCTGGGGAATCCGGGTGGTTCCGCTGCACATCCTGCTCGACGGGCAGGATCTGCGCGACGGGGTCGACGAGGTGCCCGCCGACCTCTACCAGCGGGCCGGGGTCACCACGGCGGGGGCCGGCCCGGCCGAACTCGCCGCGGCCTACCGCACCGCCCTGGGTGACAGCGGCGGCGACGGTGTTCTCGCCGTTCACCTTTCGGCGGCGCTGTCGAGCACGCTGGGCTCGGCCGAGCACGCCGCCGGCGGATTCCCCGGCCTGGTGTCGGTGGTGGACTCCCGATCGGCGGGCATGGGCACCGGGTTCGTCGCGCTGGCCGCCGCTCACGTCGCCCGTGACGGAGCCGACCTGGCCGCGGTCACCGCGGCGGCGAACGCGGCGGTGGACCGGGTGCACGCCTTCCTCGTCGTGCGGCGCCTGGAGAACCTGCGGCACAGCGGGCGGATCACCGCCGCGGCCTCGTGGCTGGGAACGGCGCTGGCGATCAAGCCGCTCCTGCGCATCGAGGACGGCCGGCTGGTCGCGGCCCAGCGGGTGCGCACCACCTCCAAGGCGGTGGCGGCCATGATCGAGCAGGTGATCGAGGTGGTGGGGGAGGGCCGCGCGGCGCTGGCGGTCCAGCACGTCGACGACCTCGCCGGCGCCCAGGACGTGGCGGCCACCCTGGCCGGTGCGCTCCCGGGTTGCGGTCCCGCAATGGTGACCGACCTGGGACCGGTGCTGGGGGTGCACCTGGGTACGGGAGCGGTGGGGGTGGTGGTCTTCCTGGATCCGGGGGCGGGTCTCAGCGGGCCGCGAAACGGCCGGTGACCGGCGGCAGGTCCTTGAGCGTCACGATGCCCGGCGGCGCGGCGACCACGGCCGGCACGGCGTTGGTCACCGGCATCGCGGTGTAGATCATCCCCAGGCCCATGAACCCCGGCTCGGTCCAGTCCCGGGGCGGCAGGCAGTGCAGGACGGTCCGCATGTTGGGCATCCCGAAGACCTGGATGACGTGGCCGTGCTCGAGAGGCTTGGGCGGGACGACATGGCTGCCCATGATCCAGTTGAAGCCGACACTGACCACGTTGCGCTCGCCGACCCAGCCGCGGTGGTAGCCCATCACACCGCCGACGGTGCCCTCCGGGATCGTCATGAATCCCAGGTCGCTGTCCCCGGTGGCGGCGGTGAAGGTCACGTCGAAGGTCATCCGATCCAGCTCGGCGCCGATCGCGTCGGCCATCATCGCGGCCGACTCGGCGAACACCTCGCTCTCCTCGCGCACGCTCTCGGCCAGACCGGGAGTGTCGGGGTCGCAGGAGAAACCCATCGCGGTCTGGGTTCCGGCCGATTCGTAGGTCGAGCAGTCCACCGACTCGGTGATCCTGATCTCGTCGACCCGCTCGCAGGCGCCGGACAGCACCATCCCGACCATATTGGTCATCCCTGGATGCGCACCGCTGCCGAAAATCGTGGAATTACCTCGAGCGCAGGCCTTCTCGATTCGCTCACGGTCGGCCGGCGGGTTTTGCCCGCCGGTGATCCAGGCCGCCGACGTGCACACGTTGACCCCGGCGGCCAAGAGCCGCTCCAGCTCGTCGATGCTGGGCCACAGCGGGTTGTAGCAGCACGCGTCGGGTTCGGCGGCCAGCAGGGCATCGACGTCGTCGGTCGCGGTGATCCCGGTGAGCCGGCCCGGTCCCAGCGGCCAGCCCGACAGGGCGGCGGCGTCCATCCCGACCTTCCCGGCGCCGTGGGCGTAGACCCCGACCAGCTCCATGTCGGGCCGGCCGATGACGGCGTGCAGGGAACGCCGGCCGATGTTGCCGGTGGTCCACTGAATCACCCGCAGCGGCCGGTCGCTGGCGGTCATGGGTGTCTCCTCCGGGAGCGGGAACGACGGGTGCCGTCCCAGACTAGGGCGCGGGATTGCCACACAGTCGCCGATTCATGCACAGGCCGCGACCGGCGCCGGTCGCCGCCGGCGGAACCGGTCGGCCTCGGCCCCTAGTGTCCCGGCATGCCCATCGAGCAGCCACTGGCAGCCCTGCACCGGCGACTGAGCCTGCGGCCCGGGCCGCCCGCACCAACCCGCGGCATCGGCGACCCGGACTCCGACGGCGAGGACTCCGGCGAGGACGGCTGGGCCGCCGGCATCGCCCCGGCGCCGGAACGGACCTGGATGGCGGCGCTGCGCGCCGACCCCGGGCGGGCCGGCGGCATCGCCCTGGCGGCGGTCGCCGTTCTCGCCGTCCTGGTCACGGTGTTCACCCTGGTCCGTTCCCAGGCGCCGCCGGTGGTCTCGGCCGCGCTGCCGCCGGTGGAGCCGGTGGCCGCCGAGGTGCCCGCCACCGGGCCGGGGCCCGGATCGCCGCGCCCCGACCAGGGCCGGGAGGTGGTGGTCAGCGTGGTGGGACTGGTGCATCAGCCCGGCCTGGTGACGCTGACCGCGGGCGCCCGCATCGCCGATGCCGTCGCCGCGGCGGGCGGAACCCTCGACGGGGCGGACACGCTGGGGCTCAACCTGGCCCGGCATGTCGCCGACGGCGAGCAGATCGTGGTCGGAATCGCGACCCCGGCGGGCCGCGCCCCGGCCCTGGGCAGCTCGGCGACCGGGCGGTCGGCGGCGGGTCCCGCCCCGGCCGGCGAACCCGATCCGGGGCCGGTCGACCTGAACGCCGCCGGCGTCGGCGAACTCGACGAGCTGCCGGGCGTCGGCCCGGTCACCGCCGCGGCGATTGTGGCCTGGCGTACCGCCAACGGGCGGTTCACCAGCGTCGACCAACTCGCCGAGGTCGACGGTATCGGCCCGGTGCGGCTGGAGAAACTGCGGCCGTTGGTGCGGGTCTGAACGGTGTGGTCACCGGCGGAGCCGGCCGTCGACGTCCGGCTGGTGCCGGCGGCGGTCACCGCGTGGGCGGTGTCGGCCGCCGCGATCACCTGGCCGGTGGGTCCGGCGCTGACCGCCGCGGCCGCGGTCGCCGGCCTCAGCTGGCTGGTCGCGTGGCGGGTGCTGGGGGGCCGCTGCCGGGTTCTCCGCGCGGCCGGGCCGGCCGTGCTGGCGGTTGCGCTGGTCGGCGCCGGCTTCGCGGTGGCCGCCACTCTGCGTGGCGACGCGGTGCGTCACCACCCGATCGTTCCGCACTTCGGCCACACCGTGGCGGTGACGGTGACCGCGGCGGACAGTCCGCGTCCGGTCGGCGGCGGCAGGGTGTTCTTCCAGGCTCACCTGACCGCGGTCGGCGACCAGCCGATGTCGGGCCGGGTGGTGGTGTTCGCCCCCGCCGCGGGTTTCGCCGGCCTCGCCGCCGGCCGGCCCGCCCGCTTCACGGCCCGCATCGCCAGGCCGTTGCGGGCGGACCTGACCGTCGCGGCGCTCAACGCCCGGGGCCGCCCGGCGCTCGGGGAGGCTTCCGCGGTGAACCGTGCGGCCGCGTCGGTGCGCGACGGGTTCGCCGCCTCGGCCCGCCAGGCGCTGCCCGCCGACCAGGCCGCGATCCTGCCCGGCCTGGTTCTCGGCGACACCGCCGCGGTCAGCCCCGCCACCACCGAGGCGTTCCGCATCGCGGGACTCACTCATCTGACGGCGGTGTCGGGAGCCAACGTCACCATCGTGTGCGCCGCGGTGCTGCTGGTCGCCGGATTGCTGGGCCCCCGGGTCGCGGCCGGCTTGGCCGCGGTGGCGCTGGCGGCGTTCGTGGTCGTCGTCCAGCCCAGCCCGAGCGTGCTGCGGGCCGCGATGATGGGCGCCGTCGCGCTGTTGGCGGTGTTCACGGCACGGCGCCGTCAGGCCGTTCCCGCCCTGGCTGCCACGGTGCTCGTGCTGGTGCTGTGGTCCCCCCACCTGGCCGTCGACGTCGGTTTTGCGCTGTCGGTCTCGGCGACCGCCGCGCTGGTGCTGCTGGCGCCGCGGTGGGCGGCGAGGCTGACCAGCCGTGGCTGGCCGGCGCCGCTGGCCGGTGCGGTGGCGGTCGCTATCGCCGCCCACGTTGTCACCGCTCCGCTGATCGCGGCGATATCGGGAAGACTCAGCCTGGTCTCGGTGGCGTCCAACCTGCTTGTGGCGGTGACCATTCCGCCGATCACGGTGCTCGGAACCGCCGCGGCCGCGCTCTGCCCGGTGTGGCCGGGCGCCGCTGAGCTGATCATCCGGTTCACCGGGCCGGAACTGTGGTGGCTGCTGACGGTGGCGCACCGGGCCGCCGCCCTGCCCGGCGCCGCGGTCGCGGTGCCCGCGGGGTGGGCCGGGGCGGCCACCGTCGGCGGGGTCGCGCTGGGCGGGTCGCTGCTATGGCGACGCCGGTGGTTCCGTTGGAGTGCAGCGGCCGCGGTCCTGTGCGCGGTTGCCTGGTCGGTGTCGGGTCTGGTCGGCGGGCCGTGACACCATCGGGGGGTGAGCCCGGCCGTGGAATCCCTGCACCTGATACTCGGCGGTGAGGTCAGGATCGACGGCAAGACGGCCTACCGGATGGAAGAGCTCCTCGCGCAGCGCGCGCTGGCCGGCATCGTGCGGTCCGTGCGCGACGCGGCCGGGGGGGACACTCCGGTCGACCGGCTGCGGGCCGGCGACGTGTCGACCGAGGAACTCGCCGAGTTGCTCAGTCCCTCCCTGTTCGCCGATGAGCGGGTGATCGTGTTCGAGGAGGCTGCCGAGGCCGGTAAGGACGCCGCGGAACTCATCGCGAGTGCGGCCGCCGACCTGCCGCCCGGCACGGTCCTGGTGGTGATGCACTCCGGCGGCGGCCGCGCCAAGGCGCTGGCCGGACGGCTGGTGGAGCTGGGGGCCCGGACCCACCCGGCCGCGAAGATCACCAAGCACGCCGAACGGCTCCGCTTCGTGCGCGGGGAGTTCGGGGAATTGCGGGTCGACGTCGATGAGGACACGGTGGCCGCGGTGCTCGACGCGGTGGGTTCGGATGTGCGGGAGTTGGCTTCGGCATGCTCCCAGCTCGTGGCCGACACCGGCGGTGCGGTCGACGTCGCAGCGGTCCGCCGCTACCACAGCGGCAAAGCCGAGGTCACCGGGTTCGACATCGCCGACAAAGCCGTTGTCGGGGACGTGGCCGGCTCCGCCGAGGCGCTGCGCTGGGCGATGGCGCGCGGGGTCGCGCCGGTCCTGCTGGCCGACGCGCTGGCAGAGGCCGTACACGTGATCGCCCGGGTGGGTCCGCTGTCCGGCAATCCCAAGCGGCTGGCCGGTGAACTCAGGATGGCGCCCTGGCGGGTCGAGAAAGCCCAGGGCCAGGCCCGACGCTGGTCACGGGATTCGGTGGCGGAGGCGGTACTGACGGTGGCGGCGCTCAACGCCGATGTCAAGGGCGCCGCGGCCGACGCGGACTACGCCCTGGAGGTGGCGGTGCGCAGAGTTGCCGAACTGGCCGCGCGGGGCGGCCGGTAGGTCACAGCTTGTTGAAGGCCTGCGCCAGCGCCGACTTCTTGTTCGCGGCCTGATTCTTGTGGATCACGCCCTTGCTGGCGGCTTTGTCGAGCTTGCGGCTGGTCGCCGTCAGCAGTTCGCCGGCCTTGTCCTTGTCACCCTCGGCCGCCGCGGCGCGGAACGAGCGGATCGCGGTGTGCAGGGCGGACTTCACCGACTTGTTGCGCTGCCGGCGCCGCTCGTTGGTGAGAATGCGCTTCTTCTGCGACTTGATATTGGCCACGCGCAGGTTCCTTCGTCGATCGTCTGGATTGAGGAGCCGGGACCTGTGAGGTCGACCGGCGACGAGTATCCACGGTACCAGTCGGAGCCCTCGTCGGCCAAAGTGGGGAGCCGCTCGTCCTGCGGAAACGCCGAATGTGATGCAGCATGACAGGCATGGCTCCGCGCAGCGCACAGGTACTCCCGTCCGAAAAGGACCCGCCGGCCAAAGCCTCCGCCGGCTCCCGTGGTCCCCGGGCCGGCGCCGCGGCCGCCGGCGCGGAGGACATTTTCGCCGGTTATCGCGAACTCGGCAGTTACGCGGCGGCCTTCGATGAGATGTTCGACGGCCGGGGCAAGGTGCGCGCGCCCTACAAGCGCATCTACGCCGAACTCGCCCCGACCGGACCCGAGGAGTTGGAGGGCCGGTCCGAGGCGCTGGGCCGGGCGTTCGTCGACCGCGGCATCACCTTCTCGCTGTCGGGCAAGGAACGGCCGTTCCCGCTGGATCTGGTGCCCAGGGTCCTCTCGGCCGCCGAGTGGACCCGGCTGGAGCGCGGTATCACCCAGCGGGTGATCGCCCTCGAGCGGTTCCTCGACGACATCTACGGCGACGCGGAGATCCTGCGCGATGGGGTGATACCGCGCCGGCTGGTCAGTTCCTGCGAACACTTCCACCGGGAGGCCGCCGGGATCAGCCCGCCCAACGGCGTCCGCATCCACGTCGCCGGCATCGACCTGATCCGGGACGCCCAGGGCACGTTCCGGGTGTTGGAGGACAACCTGCGCTCCCCGTCGGGGGTGTCCTACGTGATGGAGAACCGGCGGGTCATGACCCGGGTCTTCCCCGATCTGTTCGGCACCCACCGGGTCCGCGCGGTCGACGACTACCCCTCACATCTGCTGCGGGCGTTGCGCAACGCGGCCGCCACCAACGAGTCCGACCCGACCGTGGTGGTGCTGACCCCCGGCCCCTTCAACTCCGCCTACTTCGAGCACTCGCTGCTGGCCCGCCAGATGGGCGTCGAACTCGTCGAGGGCCCGGACCTGTTCTGCCGGGACAACGTGGTCTACATGCGCACCACCGCCGGCGAGCAGCAGGTCGACGTCATCTACCGCCGGATCGACGACGACTTCCTCGACCCGATGCACTTCCGGCCCGACTCCGTCCTCGGGGTCGCCGGCGTCCTCAACGCGGCCAGGGCCGGCAACGTGGTGATCTCCAGCGCGGTGGGCAACGGCGTCGGCGACGACAAGCTGACCTACACCTACGTGCCGACCATCATCGACTACTACCTGGGCGAGAAGCCGCTGCTGGACAACGTCGACACCCTGCGCTGCTGGCTCGACGACGAACGCGAGGAAGTCCTGGACCGCATCGAGGAACTGGTGATCAAGCCGGTCGAGGGCTCCGGCGGCTACGGGATCGTGTTCGGCCCGGACGCCTCCGAGAAGGAACTCGCCACCATCCGGCGCAAGGTTGAAGCCGACCCGCGCGGCTGGATCGCGCAGCCGGTCATGCAACTGTCGACCGTTCCGACCAAGGTCGACGACTCGCTGGCGCCGCGGCACGTGGACCTCCGCCCGTTCGCGGTCAACGACGGCGAATCGGTGTGGGTGCTCCCGGGCGGACTGACCAGGGTGGCCCTGCCCGAGGGATCCCTGGTCGTCAACTCCAGTCAGGGCGGCGGCTCCAAGGACACCTGGGTGCTGGCGTCGCGGGCTTCGGCAGCCGCCCGCGAATTGGCCGCGGACCAGGTGGTGCGGACACTGCCCGGCAGGACCGGCCGGGCCGGCGAGTCCTACCCGCTCCAGCAGCAGAACGCCACCGCCGAGCAACAGCAACAGCAGCAACAGCAGATCGAGGTGCGGTGATGCTGGCCCGCAACGCCGAGGCGCTCTACTGGATCGGCCGCTACGTGGAACGTGCCGACGACACCGCGCGGCTGATGGATGTCACGGTGCATCAGCTGCTGCAGGACTCCAGCGTCGATCCGGACCGGGTGTCCCGGGTGCTGTTGGAGGTGCTCGGGATCCAGCCGCCGAAGGCGCGCCTGGACATGTGGTCGCTGACCGATCTGGTGGCGTTCAGCCGAGGCCTGTCGTGCGGATGCTCGATCGTCGATGCGGTGAGCGCGGCGCGGGAGAACGCCCGCTCGGCCCGGGAGGTCATCTCCGGGGACATGTGGCAGTGCCTCAACACCACCTACAACCGCCTCGCCGAACGTGAGCGGGCCGCCCGCCGGCTGGGCCCGCATGAGTTCTTCGCCTTCATCGAGGGCCGGGCCGCGATGTTCGCCGGCTTCGCCGACTCCACCCTGTCCCGCGACGAGGGCTACCGCTTCCTGGTGCTGGGGCGGGCCATCGAGCGGATCGACATGACCGTCCGGCTGCTGCTGGCCCGGGTCGGGGACAGCGCCTCCTCCCCGACGTGGGTCAGCGTCCTGCAGGCGGCCGGCGCCCACGACACCTACCTGCGGACCCACCGCGGCGTGCTCGACGCCAACCGGGTGGTCGAATTCATGCTGCTCGACCGGCTGTTTCCCCGCTCGGCCTTCTACTCGCTCAAGCTCGCCGAACACAGCCTCGACGAGCTGATGCAAGGCTCGCGCGACCGGGCCGGCGCCGGCGCCGAGGCCCGCCGGCTGCTGGGCCGGGCCCGCAGCGAGCTCGAGTTCGTCAAGCCCGGGGCGGTGCTGGAATCGCTGGAGACCCGGCTGGCCTCGCTGCAGGAGACCTGCTTCGAGGTCGGGGAGGCGCTGGGCGCGCAGTACTTCCGGCCGATGCTGTGGGTGGAGTGGACCGATGCCGGGGCCGTGGCCGAGACGGTGAAAGGCAAGAGCTGATGTGGCGGATGAGGGTGGTTCACGCCACCGGCTATGCCTACGAGTCCCCGGTCACCGCCTCCTACAACGAGGCCCGGCTGACCCCGCGGTCGGATTCCCGGCAGAACGTGATCGTCAACCGGATCGAGACCACACCGGCGACCCGGTCCTACCGCTACGTGGACTACTGGGGCACGCTGGTGACCGCCTTCGACCTGCACGCCCCGCACCTGGAACTGAAGGTGACCTCGTCCTCGGTCGTCGAGACCGACCGTCCCGAGAAGCCGGCGGTGGTCGCCGGGTGGTGCGACCTGGAGTCCGATCGGGTGCTGGACCGTTTCGACGAGGTCCTCGCGCCGACCCGGTACACCCCGACCAGCAAGCGGATCGACCGGGTGGCCCGGCATCTGGCCAAGGGGCACGAACCGGTGGAGGCGGCGCTGGCTGCCGTCGACTGGGTACGCGACGAACTGAAGTACGTGCCCGGCAGCACCGCTGTGCACTACTCGGGTCTGGACGCGCTCAGGGAGGGCAAGGGGGTCTGCCAGGATTTCGCCCACTTGTCGTTGATCCTGCTGCGCGCCATGGGTATTCCCTCCCGCTACGTGTCGGGCTACCTGTATCCCAACGCCGAACCGGAGATCGGTGAGATCGTGGAGGGCGAGAGCCACGCCTGGATCCAGATCTGGACCGGGGGCTGGTGGGATTACGACCCGACCAACGACAAGAGCATCAACGAGCAGTACGTCAGTGTCGGATTCGGCCGCAGTTACGCCGATGTCCCGCCGCTCAAGGGGATCTACCTGGGCAAGGAGTCCAGCGACCTGGACGTCACGGTGGAGATGACCCGGCTGGCTTAGGTCACCACACTCAGGCCGGCGGGGCCCCGCGGCCCACCGAAACCTGCAGCAGGTCGTCACCGAGTTCGACCCGACCGTCGAACACCGCGGAGGCTTGGGCCCGCCACTGGTCCTCCTGGCCGGGCAACAGTGGCGGAACGTAATGGGTGAGCACCAGCGTCCCGACACCGGCCCGGGCCGCCGTTGCGGCGGCCTGCTCGACCGAGGAGTGATAGTCGAGGATGTCGCGGATCCGCTGCGCCGGCATCTGCTCGACGAGGTCCTTGCGGATGACGGTGTGTACCAGTGCGTCGGCGCCGGAGGCCAGCTCGTCCAGGGTCTGGCACGGCACGGTGTCACCGGCCAGCACCGCCGAGCTGTGGTCGTGGGTGATCCGGAACGCGATGGTGGGCTCCACCGGCCGATGGTCGGTCGGCGCGACGGTGATCCGCACCCCGCCCTCGTTGAACACCAGGCCCTCCACGTGCTCCTCGACCTGAACCCGGGGCGGTTCGGTGATGTCGGCGTGGTGGGCGATGCGGTAGGAGATGTCGGGCCCGAGAGCGGCCAGCGTCGCCTCGACGACCGAGGCGGTCCCGGGCGGGCCGATGATCCGCAGCGGCGCGGGACCGAGCGAGGTGACCCACCGGGTGACGATGACGTCGGCGAGGTCGGTGATGTGGTCGCTGTGCAGGTGGGTCAGCAGCAGGGCGGTCAGGTTCGCGGCCTGCACCCCGGCGGCGGCCGCCCGCATCAGCACACCGCGTCCGCAGTCGATGAGGAAGACGCCTTCACCGGCCCGCACCAGGGTGGAGGGACCCGCCCGGTGCGGGTCGACCATCGGGCTTCCGGTGCCGAGCAAGGTGATGTCGATCACCCGTCTGTTCTACCCCGCCGGTCGAACCGCTTCCCTGCGCGCCCGGCGAGTCGTAGCCTGATGTGACAGCCGTCACAGTGGTGGGGCTCGGAGGCAACGGGAGCACAGGAGACAGCAATGCGCATCGTGGACATTCTGCGCAGCAAGGGATCGTCGGTGGCGACGGTCACCGAAACCACCACCGTCACCGCTTTGCTCGCCGAACTGGCCGAGCACAACATCGGCGCGGCGGTGGTCATCGGCCCGGAGGGTCTGGTCGGGGTCGTCTCCGAACGTGACGTGGTGCGAAGACTGCACGAACAGGGTCCCGACCTGCTTCACCGTCCGGTCGGGCAGATCATGAGTTCCACCGTGGTGACCTGCCGCCCCGCAGACCCCGTCGAGGTGCTGGCCGAGTTGATGACCCACAACCGGGTCCGCCACATTCCGGTCCTCGACGACGGCCGGCTGGTCGGGATCGTCAGTCTCGGCGACGTGGTCAAGAACCACATCGAGGAGTTGGCGGCCGAGCGCAGGCAGCTACAGGCCTACATCACCCAGGGCGGCTGAGAAGCGCTCAGCTCCAGCGGTATTCGGTGCGCAGCCGGGTGGCGATCACCTCAAAGGTAGTCCGGTCCATGATCGCGCCTTCGCGGCGGATGCCCTCTTCCGGAACGTCGAGGACGCGGTCCAGCCGCACCCAGCTGGGTCGGCCTTCGTAGTCCCAGCTGCCGGTGCCGACCCCGACCCAGCAGGGGTCCTCGTCGTGGTGGGTCTGGCTGGACAGCATCAAGCCGAGCAGTGTCTGGTGCTCGCGGCCGACAACCAGGACCGGCCGGTCCTTACCGCGGGTGGGATCGTCCTCGTAGACCACCCAGGTCCACACCACCTCGCCGGGGTCGGCCCGGCCGTCGAGGTCGGGCGCGTAGACCACCCGGCGGGCGCGGATCGCCGTGGGGTTGCTGGTCTGGGTCACCGGCCGGCCCGCGGTGATCGCCCGCTGTGGCGGCGGCGGCATGGCGGTGGCCACCAGGGCCTCGATTCCCAGCCGCAGGCCGAGCTGCAGGGTGCGGGGAACCGTCGTGGGGTCCTGGAGCTGGCGCAGGAGCCGGGGGGCCTCGTTGAAGACCAGGTGTTCCGCGCCCCGCAGGATCTGCTGAAACGTCCTCCACTGCGACGCCATTCTCCCGAGCATAGGCCAGGACGCGCCGCCGCCGGTCAGCGATTGTGCCGCCGCGGTCGGGTGTCGATACCCTGATCTCAGTTTCGCCTCGTCAGGAGATTCCCATCAGCAGTTTCGCGGACCGCACCTTCACCGCCCCGGCGCAGATCCGGAACTTCTGCATCATCGCCCACATCGACCACGGCAAGTCGACGTTGGCCGACCGGATGCTGCAGTTGACCGGGGTGGTCGACGAACGCTCGATGCGGGAGCAGTACCTGGACCGGATGGACATCGAGCGCGAGCGCGGCATCACCATCAAGGCGCAGAACGTCCGGCTGCCCTGGAGGGTCGAGAACTCCTCGGACGGCTTGGCCGCCGGCGACCTGGTGGCCGGTGACTATGTGCTGCACCTGATCGACACCCCCGGCCACGTGGACTTCACCTACGAGGTGTCCCGCGCGTTGGCGGCCTGCGAGGGGGCGGTGTTGCTGGTCGACGCCGCCCAGGGCATCGAGGCGCAGACCTTGGCCAACCTCTATCTGGCGTTGGACCGCGATCTGGCGATCATCCCGGTGCTCAACAAGATCGACCTGCCCGCCGCCGACCCGGACCGCTACGCCGCGGAATTGGCGCACATCATCGGCTGCGAGCCCGACGACGTCCTGCGGGTCTCCGGCAAGACCGGCGAGGGGGTGGCAGGACTGCTCGACGAGGTCGTGCGGCAGGTGCCGCCGCCGACCGGCGACGCCGACGCACCCACCCGGGCGATGATCTTCGACTCGGTCTATGACATCTACCGCGGCGTGGTGACCTATGTGCGGGTGGTCGACGGCAAGATCACCCCGCGGGAGAAGATCACGATGATGTCGACAGGGGCGACCCACGAACTGCTCGAGGTCGGCATCGTCTCCCCGGAACCCAAAGCCACCGCCGGTCTCGGTGTGGGCGAGGTGGGCTACCTGATCACCGGGGTCAAGGACGTCCGCCAGTCCAAGGTCGGCGACACCGTCACCACCGCCCGTCGCGGCTCCACCGAACCGCTCACCGGCTACCGGGAGCCCAAGCCGATGGTCTACTCGGGGCTGTATCCGGTCGACGGCTCCGACTACCCCGATCTGCGCGACGCCCTGGACAAGCTGCAACTCAATGACGCCGCGCTGACCTACGAACCGGAGACGTCGGTGGCGCTGGGCTTCGGCTTCCGTTGCGGGTTTCTCGGGCTGCTGCACATGGAGATCACCCGGGAGCGCCTGGAGCGGGAGTTCAACCTCGACCTGATTTCCACCTCGCCCAACGTGGTCTACCGGGTGATCACCGAGGACGGCGAGGAGACGATCGTCACCAATCCCTCGGATTGGCCGACGGGCAAGATCCGGGCGGTTTTCGAACCGGTGGTCAAGACCACGGTGATCGCTCCCAGCGAGTTCATCGGCACCATCATGGAGCTGTGCCAGTCCCGCCGCGGTGAGCTCGGCGGGATGGACTACCTCTCCCCGGAGCGGGTTGAACTGCGCTACACCATGCCGCTGGGGGAGATCATCTTCGACTTCTTCGACGCCTTGAAGTCCCGTACCCGCGGCTACGCCAGCCTGGACTACGAGGAGGCCGGGGAGCAGGAGTCCGCACTGGTCAAGGTCGACATCCTGCTGCAGGGCGAGCCGGTGGACGCCTTCAGTGCGATCGTGCACAAGGATTCCGCGCTGGCCTACGGCCACAAGATGACCAGCAAGCTCAAGGAACTCATCCCGCGCCAACAGTTCGAGGTTCCGGTTCAGGCGGCCGTCGGCTCGAAAATCATTGCTCGGGAGAATATCCGGGCGATCCGCAAAGATGTGCTCGCCAAATGCTACGGCGGTGACATCACCCGGAAGCGCAAGCTGCTGGAAAAGCAGAAAGAAGGCAAGAAGCGGATGAAGACCATCGGCAGGGTCGATGTGCCGCAGGAGGCCTTCGTCGCCGCACTGTCCACCGACGCCGGCGGCGACAAGCCGGCCGGCTCACGGAAGTAGGCACTCATCAGACACGACTTCAGGGTCGTTGGGGGGCGAGTGCTGGGCACGCTCGGCGGCTGCGCCGCACTGGGCGGCGCTCTGGCCGGCTGCGCCGATTCCGTCGACGGTGCCGCACAGCGCGAGCAGGCCTCCCCGGCCGCCCTGCTCCAGCAGGTGCTGCCGACCGCTGAGGAGGTCGGGAACGTGGTCGGCAATCCGCTGGATGCCGCCGGCCCGGCGAAGGTCGGCGCGCTGGATGTGCTGCCCGGCGGGATCCGGGACAGCTCCGGGGCCGACCCGCTGGAGTGCCTCGGCGCCGTCACCCCGCTGATGCGGGTGGTCTACGAGTCCGGGGATGTGACGGCCGCCGCCTGGCGGGACTATTCCCGGTTCGGCGCGGACCTGGCCGCGTCCAGCGCCGAGGCGGGGGTGGTGCGGTTCGGCTCCGCGACGGAGGCGAAGCGGATGTTCGACCGTTTCGCACGCCAGTGGCAGTCCTGTGAAGGCACCACGGTGACGCTGAGCATCGGCGTTCCCGGATCCGGTATCGCTCTGACGGTCACCGACGTGCGGGTCGACGGCCCGATCCTGTCGGCCACCATCGTCGGCGGGGACCCCGACGGGGAGTTCTTCCCCACCGAACACGCCGTCGGGCTGTCCGCCGACAGCCTGGTCGACGCCGACGTCGCGGTGACCGGCCCGGCGCCGACTCAGCAGGCCGTCGACGGCCGCGCCGTCTCGCTGGTTCAGCTGATGCTGGACAAGCTGCGGGCCGCCGGCTGAGCGGGTCGGTTCAGCTGGGCGCGTTGGCCGGCTGGAACATCCCGGTGCCGTCGGCTTGCTCCTCGGCGCGGATGACGTGCACCACGGCGTTGATCAGCGCCAGGTGGGTGAACGCCTGCGGGAAGTTGCCCAGGTGCCGCCCGGTGGCCGGCTCGATCTCCTCGGAGTAGAGGTGCAGCGGGCTGGCGAAGGACAGCAGCCGCTCGCACAGATGCCGGGCTCGGCTGATCTCGCCGATCTCGACCAGTGCCGACACCAGCCAGAACGAGCAGATGGTGAAGGTGCCTTCCTCCCCGGACAGTCCGTCGTCGGTCTCCTCGACCCGGTAGCGCAGCACCAGGCCGTCCTCGGTCAGCTCGTCGGCGATCGCCAGGACGGTGGCCCGCACCCGCGGGTCGTCGGCCGGCAGGAACCGCACCAGGGGGACCAGCAGCAGGGAGGCGTCCAGGGCGTCGCTGCCGTATCGCTGCGTCAGCACCCCGCGGGAGTCCACCCCGTTGGCCAGGATGTCGGCCTTGATCTGCTCGGCGATTCCCCGCCACTCCTCGGCGTACTCCTTGGATCCCTGCAACTCGGCAAGCTTGGCGCCGCGGTCCAGGGCCACCCAGCACATCACCTTCGAGGAGGTGAAGTGCTGCGGCTCCCCGCGCACCTCCCAGATCCCGCGGTCGGGCTCGCGCCAGTGCTCGATGGCCTCCTCCACCTGCTCCTTGAGCACCGGCCACAACTGGTCGGAGATGTTCTCCCTCGATCGGCAGTGCAGGTAGACCGAGTCCAGCATGGTGCCCCAGATGTCGTGCTGGCGCTGGTTGTAGGCGCCGTTGCCGATCCGCACCGGCCGGGCGTAGTCGTAGCCGGACAGGTGGTCCAGTTCGTCCTCGATCAGTTCACGCTCGCCGCCGACGGCGTACATCACCTGCAGCGGGTGCCGCTCACCGTTGTTTGCGCCGGAGACGTCGGCGATGAAGGAGAAGAAGTCGTCGGCTTCGCGGTCCAGGCCCAGCGTGTAGAGGCCCCACAGCGCGAAGGTGGAGTCCCGGACCCAGGCGTAGCGGTAGTCCCAGTTGCGTTCGCCGCGCGGTGTCTCTGGCAGCGAGGTGGTGCTCGCCGCCAGCAGCGCGCCGGTGGGGGAGTAGGTCAGCCCCTTCAGCGTCAGCGCGCTGCGCTGCAGGTAGGCCCGCCAGGGATGGTCGGGGAAGTGGCCGGCGTTGATCCACTGCCGCCACGCCTCGCTCGTCTGCCACATCTTCTGGGTGGCTTCCTCGTAGGACTGCGGCGCCGGATGCTTCGACCAGGAGAGCGCGACGAAGACGTTGTCGCCCTCCTTCAGCCGGGTCCGGGCCCGGGCCTCCCGGCCCTCCAGGCCGATCCGCAGATTCGTGGTCAGCCGCAGCGTCGGATGCGCGTCGGGGTCGGTGCGGGCCCGCGCGATCGCCTCCCCGTAGGCGTTGGCCGAGTAGTCCCACACGGCGTTGATCCGGCCGTAGTCGAAGGTCGGCTCGCAGTTCATCACCAGCTCGACGGTCCCGCTGACACAGCGCACGGTGCGAAGCAGGATGTGCTCGGCGTCCCAGTCCATCGGGGTGCGCCGGTGGGTGCGCGATCGGGCGTCGATGTCATGCCACGGCCCCATCACCAGGGCGTCCCGCACGATCATCCAGCCGGTCGGGGTCTGCCAGGTGGTCTCCATGATCAGACTGCCCGGCAGGTACCGCCGGGCGGCGGGAACCGACGCCCCGTAGGGCCCCAGCCGGAAGTGCCCGGCGCCGCGGTCCAGGATGGCCGCGAAGACGCTCGGCGAGTCCGGCCTCGGTACGCACATCCACTCCACCGACCCCGCGGCCGAGACCAGGCAGGTGTTCTCGCAGTCGGAGAGGAACGCGTAGTCGGCGATCGGCGGGAACGGGCTGCGCTGGGACCCGGTCGGCGCGAAGGGGACGTTCGGGGCCTCCCTGTCCGGTTCGTCCGGCTGGCCGTCGCGGTCGTCGATATCGGTCGGTGCCTCCAAGACCATCAACTCATCATGGTGCCGCGCGCCCCGTGCGTCCACCGATCCGCCCAAGTAGGGTGAGGCGGTGCCCAGCGTGCTGGATTGGTGGGACGGCTTGGAGTTGTGGTTGTCCGGGCTGGACTTCGTGCCCCAGACCGCCATCGTGATGCCGGTGGCGCTGGCGTTGTCCTACGGTCTGGCTGTGGTGGCCGACAAGGTGCTGGGCTCCGGTATCCGGACGCTACGGCGGCTGCGCCGGGACCGCGGAGGGTCCGGTTGAGCGGGATGCCGCGGTCCCGGGTGAGTTTGGCCCTGGTCGCGCTTCTGGTGCTGGTGGTGGCTGTATGGTTGCTCAACCGCTGACCCCGCTGGAGAACCCATGCCTTTCGCAAACGCCCGGCCTGTTGCGCCGATCGCCGCCGCTGTCCTGACACTGCTCGCCGCCACCGGTTGCACCCAGTCGGCGCCGAGCGACAGCGGCACCGACACCGCCCTGCAGATCGTCGCCGTGACCCCGATCAACCAGGACGGCGGGCAGGTATCGCTGGCCTCCGACACGGTGCCGACCGACCCGGCCGGCAGCGGCGACGCGATCTGCGCGCCGGTGGCGATCGCCGTGGCCGGCCCACTCACCGGCCCGGACGCCCCGTTCGGCGCCAACGTCAAGAACGGCGCGGAACTGGCCGTGGAGGAGCACAACAACGCCAATCCGGACTGCCAGGTCGAACTGAAGTCCTTCGACACCGAGGGCGACCCGCAGAAGGCGACGGCGATCGCACCGCAGATCGTCGACGACCCCTCCATCGTCGGCCTGGTCGGGCCGACCTGGTCGGGGGAGACCAAGGCCACCGGGGCGGTCTTCGACCAGGCCGGCCTGGTCGCCATCACCCCGTCGGCCACCAACGTCACGCTGTCCGAACAGGGCTGGGCGACGTTCTTTCGCGGGTTGTCCAACGACGGGGTGCAGGGCCCGTCACTGGCGAGCTACCTCAAGAACGACCGAGGAGTCAAGAAGGTGTGCGTGGTCGACGACAGCAGCGACGCGGGAGTGGGTCAGGCCGACGCCGTCCGTGAGACGCTGGGCCCGATCGCCGACGAGGCCTGCAACATCTCGATCAAGAAGGGCGACAAGGACTTCTCGGCGGCGGTGACCCAGATTCAGGGGCAGGGACCGGACGCTGTTGTCTACGCGGCCTACTACACCGAGGGCGCGCTGCTGCTCCAGCAGCTCCGCGAGGCCGGATTCGAGGGCCTCTTCGCCGGGCCGGACGGACTCAAGGACCCGCAGTTCGTCAAGTCCGCCGGCCAGGCCGCCGAGGGGGCGGTGCTGTCCTGCCCGTGCGGTCCGGCGACCGAGGACTTCACCGAGCGGTACACCACAGTCGCCGGGCAGCCGCCGGGCACCTACAGCGTCGAGGCCTACGATGCGGCGACGATCCTGCTCGCCGGAATCGACTCGGGGGCCAGCAGCCGGCCGGCACTCCGCGACTTCGTCGCCGGCTACGACGGGCAGGGAGTCGCCCGCCGCTACCAGTGGACCGGCAACGGTGAGCTGACCTCGAACCTGATCTGGATCTACCAGGTTCAGTAACCGGACCCGGCCTTGACAGTCCCCGCGCGCCTGGCCGCCGTCGCGGTACTCGCCGCGGCCTGGCTGGCCGGTTGCACCGACAAGCCCACCGGCATCGGCGCGGGCCCCCCGCCGCCGAAGGGCGCGGTGCTGGGTCTGGTCGCGGCGGCGTCGACCGAGCCCGGCTGGGAGGCGATCATCCCCGCGTTCGCCGACACCGAGCAGGGCCGGGACGTCAAGGTCCGCGGATCCTTCGGACCGTCGGGCGCGCAGTCCCGAGCCGTCGCCGAGGGCAAGCGCGCCGACCTGGTCGGGTTCGCCACCGAGCCGGAGGTCGCCCGGCTGGTCACCGAGGGCCGGGTAACGCCCCGGTGGAACGCCGGTGTGACGCGGGGGCTGCCGTTCGGCTCGGTGGTGACCATGGTCGTGCGGCCCGGGAACCCGCGCGATATCACCGACTGGGAGGACCTGCTGCGGCCCGGTGTGGGCGTGGTGACCGCCGGGCCCGGGGAGTCGGGCTCGGCCACCTGGAATCTGCTGGCGGTCTACGCGGCGGGCAGTGACGGCGGCCGGGACCACAAGGCCGGCCTCGACTTCGTCACCCGGCTGGTCTCCGGGCACCTCGCCGGCCGGCCCGCCTCGGCGGACGAGGCCGCCGAAGCATTCCTGCGCGGTGCGGGCGACGTCCTGATCACCTCCGAGAACCAGGCCATCCGGCTACGGGAACGCGGTGAGGAGGTGGTCTACCTCACCCCGGCCCGGACGTTGCGGATCGAC
Source organism: uncultured Mycobacterium sp. (assembly GCA_964447215.1). Taxonomy (GTDB): domain Bacteria; phylum Actinomycetota; class Actinomycetes; order Mycobacteriales; family Mycobacteriaceae; genus Mycobacterium. Next base: position 12,202 of record CAYURT010000011.1, on the reverse strand, counting down.
TACCCCGTCGCGGTCATGAACACCAGCGCCGAACTGCGCAAGGCCGTCGAGTTGCGCAACTTCCTGTTCACCCCGCAGGCCCAGCGGATCTGGGCGCGGGCGGGATTCCGGCCGGTGGATCCGGCCGTCGCCGCCGAATTCGCCGCGGGGTTCCCACAGCCGCCGGTGCTGTGGACGGTGGCCGGGCTGGGCGGCTGGGACAGCCTCTACCCCGCGCTGTTCGAGCCCGACAACGGCGCCATCTCCAGGATCTACCGGGACGCCCCGCGGTGAGCGTCGGGCCGCCCGAGCTGACTATGACCCCGGGAACACCGTTCGGGGTCTACGTCCACGTGCCGTTCTGCTCCAGCCGCTGCGGCTACTGCGACTTCAACACCTACACGCCGGGGGAGGCGGGCGGCTCCGATCCCGACGGCTGGCTGGCCGGGTTGAGGGCCGAGCTGGCAGCCGCCGCCCGGGCGATCGGCCCGGTGACGGCGCAGACGGTCTTCGTCGGCGGCGGCACCCCCTCGCTGCTGGGGGCGAAGCGGCTGTCGGGCGTGTTGGAGGCGGTCGCCGACCACTTCCCGCTGGCCCGTGGTGCCGAGGTCACCACCGAGGCCAACCCGGAGTCGACCTCTCCCGCGTTCTTCGCCGAGATCCGGGAGGCCGGCTTCACACGCGTCTCGCTGGGCATGCAGTCGGTCTCGCCGGCGGTGCTGGCCGTCCTGGACCGAGTCCACTCCCCGGGCCGGGCGCCCGCCGCCGCACGCGAAGCGCGGGCGGCTGGCTTCGCGCACGTCAATGTCGACCTCATTTACGGCACTCCGGGCGAGTCCGACGCGGACCTGATCGCATCGGTGGACGCCGCCCTGGATGCGGGGGTGGACCACGTCTCGGCGTACGCGCTGACGGTGGAGGACGGCACCGCCCTTGCTCGACGGATCCGCCGCGGCGAGGTTCCCGGCACCGATGAGGACATTCTGGCCCACCGCTACGAACTGGTCGACGAGCGCCTGCGCGAAGCCGGCCTGTACTGGTACGAGGTGTCGAACTGGGGCAGGGACGGCGCGGAGTGCCGACACAACATGGGCTACTGGACCGGCGGGCAGTGGTGGGGCGCCGGGCCGGGCGCGCACGGCTCGGTCGGCGAGCACCGCTGGTGGAATGTCAAACACCCCGGCAGCTACGCCGAAACGGCCTGCCGAGGCGAACTTCCGGTCGCCGGCTGGGAACGGCTGGGCCCACGCGAGCATCATGTCGAGACGATGATGCTCGGGCTGCGGTTGCGGCGCGGGATCCCGCTGGGCTCTCTGAGCGCGGCGGAGCGGTGCCGTGCCGAGGCCGCGGTGTCCGACGGACTGCTCCGGCTGATCGACGGACGGCTGGTGCTGACCGGGCGCGGCCGGCTTCTGGCCGACGCCGTGGTGCGCGACATTCTCGATGACTGACTCGCGCCAACGGCGAAGGCCGCGAGGGCGGTTCGCCCTCGCGGCCTTCGGTGTCGGGATCGTCAGTCCAGGGCCCAGATCGGCGGCATGGGGCCGGCGCCGAAGGGGTTGTAGGCGTTGCCGCCGGCCTTGGTGCCGGGGCTGACGTTGATCGACGAGTGCCCGTTCTTCTGGCACACCGTCGCCGTGCCCTTGTCCACGCAGTCCAGATTGTTGGACTCGGCCGCGGCGACCGGGGCCAGGGCGATAGCGCCGGTGGCGGCTCCCGCGATGATCGCCGAGGCGAAGAACTTTCCTCTCATTGGTGTTTCCTTTCCCTTTGGTGGTCCTGAGATCCTCACCGGCGGTGATGATTTCGTCTGGATTCCTTGTGTGCTTTCAGCCTATGGAGGGCTCCGCCGTAAGTCACGAACTTCATAGACAACACATAGAAATAGCGATTTGCACTTCGTATGAATAAGGCCGCGAGGGCGAATCGCCCTCGCGGCCTTCGGTGTCCGGACAGTCAGCTCATGGCCCAGATCGGCGGGGTTGCCGGACCGGCCGTGAAGGGCCAGTAGTCCGCGCCGCCGGCCTCGGTGCCGGGGCTGACGTTCATCGAGGCGTGTCCGGACTTCTGGCACAGCGTCGCCGAGCCCCTGTCGGCACACTCCATATCGTTCGTGGTCGCGGCGGCCGAGGGGGCCAGGGCGATGGCGCTCGCGGCGGCCCCGACGATGACGGCCGAGGTGAGGAATGTGATGGCCATTGTTCTTCCTTTCCTTCCGGAGGTGGTCAGATCGTTACCGGCGGTGACGGTTTCGTCTGTGTTCCTCGTCATGTCCTCAGTTTATGAACGCCGTTGTGCCGGGTCACGGACCTCATATCGAACCCATATGAATCACGAGTTATAGTTCGCATTTGGGGCCTCTGGACGTCGGCCCTCGGGCGCGGCGGTGCGGTGGTCACCGTTCCGCCGGTCGCCTCGTGCTGGCGGCGCCAGGCCTCGATGAACTCCGAAGCCGCATGGTCGAGGTAGTCGGCCGCGACGGTCAGGCGGACCCGGGTTCCGGGCGGAACCGCCTCCAGGGTCTTGTGCAGCCTAGGCAGGCACAGGAACGTGCACGACCCCGCCACCGTGACCTCCCAGCGGTCGGTGTCGACCGGCTCGGCCGTGACCCGGGCGCGCGCGACCCGCCACACCGTCATCAGGATCGACAGCGCGAGGCCGAGCAGGACGCCCTCGAGCAGGTTGAGGAACACCACCCCGCCGACGGTCACCAGGTAGACGGCCAGATCGCCGTTGCGGCGAGCTGTTTCGATGTGGGTGAGCTTGACCAGCTGGATGCCGATGACGATCAGCAGGCCGGCCAGGGCGGCGGTGGGAATGCGTTCGACCAGCCCGGCGAAGGGGAGCGCGAAGACCAGAACCCACACGCCGTGCAGGATGCTCGAGGCCCTCGTCCTGGCCCCGGCGGCCACGTTGGCCGAGCTGCGCACGATGACGCCGGTGATCGGCAGGCCGCCGACCGCCCCGGAGACCATGTTCGCCGCGCCCTGACCGACCAGTTCGCGGTCGAGATTGCTGCGGGTTCCGGTCTGCATCCGGTCGACGGCGACCGCGGTGAGAAGACTTTCCACACTGGCGATCAGGGCGACGGTCACGACGCCGATCGCGAACGCCGTCCACCGGCCCTCGGGGAGGCTGGGCAGCGCCATCGCGTCGACCAGCGATCCGTCGAGAGCGATACGCGGGACCTCCGGCGCGAACGCCGCCGCGGCGATGGTGGCGGCCAGGACGGCCACCAGGGGTCCGGGGATCCGCCGGATCCGGGCCGGCGCCCAGCGCCATGCGACCAGGATCGCGATGACCAGCCCGCCGATCGCCATCCCGGCCAGGCCGGCATCGCCGAAGTGCCCCGGGAGTTCGGTCACGTTGCGCCATGCCGAGCTGTGCGAGTCCCCGCCCAGCAGCACGTGGATCTGCTGCAGGGCGATGGTGATGCCGATCCCGGCGAGCATCGCGTGGACCACCATCGGTGAGATCGCCAGCGCGGCGCGGCCCACCCGGCTGAGCCCGAGCAGAATCTGGACAAGACCCGCGCACACGGTGATCGCGCAGGTCACCGCCCATCCGAACTGGGCGACCAAGCCCGCCACAATGACGGTCAGACCAGCTGCGGGCCCACTGACCTGCAGTGGCGAGCCACCGAGTGCGCCGGCCACGATGCCGCCGACGATGGCGGCGATCAACCCGGCCAGAGGCGGAGCGTCGGAGGCGATGGCGATGCCCAGCGAGAGCGGCAGTGCGACCAGGAACACCACCAGGGAGGCCGGCAGGTCGTAGCGCGCGATGCTGGACGCGAGTGAGCCGTTGGGCTGGGCGGTTGTCCTCAAGGCGGGACTCCTGTCATTCGGTGACGGTTCGCGTACTCACCGCGGGATCTGTTCGCGCACAGCGGAGGTGGGTCGTCGAAACCGCCGTGGCCGGTGCGGAAACCTGCAGTGCATTACGCCAATTCACTTTCCGAGACTAGGGAGCCGGCGGTCCCGCGCCAAGGCTGGGCGGCGGACACATAGCGAATACATATCTCAGGGTCGGTTCCTGCTCGGCGCAGAGAGAAAACATATGAAGTTCATATGGATCTGCTGACGCGGCGCGACGTGGCGAACAGAATCGGGTTATGACTGTGGCTGTGGCTCCACGTAATCCCCGGCAACGTTCGGCCGTCCTGGGCCAGTTGCCCCGCATCACCCGGCCCGACGGCTCGCCCGTCCGGGTTCTCCTCGTCGACGACGAACCGGCGCTGACCAACCTGCTGAAGATGGCGCTGCACTACGAGGGCTGGGAGATCGAGGTTGCCGGTGACGGCAAGACGGCGATGGAGAAGTTCGCCGAGTTCACCCCGGATCTGCTGGTTCTGGACATCATGCTTCCCGACACCGACGGGCTGTCGATACTCAAGGAGATCCGGGCGGGTGAGGGATACACGCCGACGTTGCTGCTGACGGCCCGCGACTCGGTCATGGACCGGGTCACCGGGCTGACCGCCGGCGCCGACGACTACCTCACCAAGCCGTTCAGCCTCGAGGAACTCGTCGCCAGGCTGCGCGGACTGCTGCGCAGGACCACTGCCATGGAGTCCCCCGACGACGAGGTCCTCACGGTGGGGGAGCTGAAACTGGACGGGGCCAGCCGGGAGGTGACGCGAGGCGGTGAGCCGATCGCGTTGACCGGCACCGAGTTCGAGCTGCTGCGCTACCTCATGCGCAACCCGCGTCGGGCAATCTCCCGAGCCGAGATTCTCGACCGGGTCTGGAACTACGGTTTCGGCGGACGCTCCAGCGTGGTCGACCTGTACATCTCCTATCTTCGGAAGAAGATCGACGCCGGACGGGAACCGATGATCCACACTGTCCGGGGCGTCGGATACATGCTGCGGCCGCCGCAATGAGTCGTGCGCGTCCGCGGTGGTGGCCGCGGTCGCTGCGTGAACGGCTGGTGATCGGCGTCTCCCTGATCGTCAGCGCCGCCATGGTTGGCGTCGGCGCGGTCGCCGAACTCAGCCTCCGCAACGAGATGATCGCGTTGATCAACAGCCAGGTCGCCAACTCACTGGCATCCTTCGGCTACTCCTATGAGAAGGCCAAGCTCGTCCTGCCGCGGCCGAAGGCGGGTCCGGTGGCCGCGGGTGAGCTGACCGAGTTTCCCGGTCAGCCGCCGGGCACGGTCATCGCCGTGGTGCGCGACGGCCGGACGGTCTTCGCCAGCCGTTTCACCGACGGGGAACCCGCGCCGGTGCCCCCCGACGTGGTGCGCGATCTGGAGGCCATCGACTGGCGCAGCGGGGACCCGCGCACGGTGCGACTCGGCGATCTCGGCGAGTACCGGGTCGGCACCCGCGACGTCGGCGGCGGCGATCGGCTGGTGTCGGCGGTCTCGCTGCGCGAGGCCAACCAGACGCTGATCCGCAACGCGCTGATCCTGGCCGGCCTGCTGGTGGTGGCGTTACTGATCACGGCGTTCGCCACGGTCGTCCTGGTCCGCAACGCACTGCGGCCGCTGCGCCGGGTCGCGGCGATCGCCCGGCACGTGGCAAAGCTGCCGCTGGACGCCGACCAGTACCGGATCACCGCCAGGGTTCACGACCGCGACACCGACCCGGAAAGCGAGGTCGGCGCGGTGGGCCTCTCGCTCAACCACATGCTCGACAACGTCGACGCCGCACTGACCCAGCGCTCGCAGTCCGACCGGCGGATGATGCAGTTCCTCACCGACGCCAGCCACGAACTGCGGACGCCGCTGGCCGCGATCCTCGGATATGCCGAACTCACCCGACAGGAAAGCGATCTCCTGCCGCCGATGACCGAATACGCCCTCACCCGGATCGAGGCCGAGTCGCGCCGGATGTCATCGCTGGTGGCCGACCTGCTGCTGCTGTCCCGGCTGGACGAGGGCAAGGATCTGGAGTTCGAGGACGTCGATCTCGCCGAACTGGTCGCGGACGCGGTCAACGACGCGGCGGTCAGCGCTCCCGACCACCGTTTCGTCACCGCGGTTCCCGAGTATCCCGTGCTGGTGCACGGGGATCGTGCCCGCCTTCAGCAGCTGGTCGCGAATCTGCTCGGCAACGCCGCCATGCACACCCCGCCGGGTGTCACGGCCACCGCCGCGCTGACGACCTCACACGACGACGGCCGGCCGGTGGCGATCCTCGAGATCAGCGACGACGGGCCGGGCATCCCCGAGGAGATCATCCCGAACCTGTTCGGGCGCTTCGTGCGGGCCGACAAGGCCCGATCGCGGGAGATGGGCAGCAGTGGCCTGGGCCTGGCGATCGTCGCCTCCGTCGTCGACGCGCATCAGGGGACGGTCTCGGTGGCATCCAGGCCGGGCCGCACCGTGTTCACCGTCTGTCTGCCACTGTGCGCGGCCGAGCCTTTGTAAACGGTATGTGTTTCGTGATTTTTACTTCGTATGTTTCTAGCCTTGAGGCATAGCGCCCGGCATCCGAAATCGGAACCGGCGGTGCGGATTCGACCATCGCAGCGTGGGCTCCGGCCGGTGCGCGAACACCGAAAGGACTCGACCGATGACCTTCCACATCGCGACTGCCGCCATGGCGATCGCCGCCGCCCTGGCGCTGTCACCGCCGGCCGCCGCATCGTCGAACCCGGTCACCTGCCGCGAGGCGGCGGTGACCGTGTGCCAGAAACAGGGTCACGCCTCACTGCGCGCCGAGCCGGTGCCGAGGGCCCCCTCGGGGTCATTGTTCGGCTCGGCCTGGCTGCCAGGCTACGGCCGCGGTCACCTGCCGCCGCTGATCGCGCTGGACTGATCCGGCCCGCCCGGTCCGACGTGCCAGTGGCACTCGCGGCCCGCGGCTGCCAAACGCACTGCCCAGAGGCCGTAAAATGGCGGCAACGGAGGTGATCCAGATGGGAACTGCCGACGACCGCCGCTTCGAGGTGCTGCAGGCCATCGTCGCCGACTTCGTCGCGACCAAGGAGCCGATCGGGTCCAAGGCGCTGGTGGAGCGCCACAACCTCGGGGTCTCCAGCGCCACCGTCCGCAACGACATGGCGGTGCTGGAGGCCGAGGGTTACATCGCCCAGCCGCACACCAGTTCCGGCCGGGTGCCCACGGAGAAGGGCTATCGCGAATTCGTCGACCGGCTCCACGGGGTCAAGCCGCTGTCGGCCCCGGAGCGACGCGCCATCCTGTCCTTTCTGGAGTCGGGGGTTGATCTCGACGATGTGCTGCGCCGCGCGGTGCGACTGCTGGCCCAACTCACGCGTCAGGTAGCGGTGGTGCAGTACCCGACGCTGTCGGCCTCGACGGTCCGCCACCTGGAGGTTGTCGCGCTGACGCCGGCCCGGCTGCTGATGGTGGTCATCACCGACTCCGGACGGGTGGACCAGCGCATCGTGGAACTCGGCGACACCATCGACGAGCATCAGCTCGCCCAGCTGCGGGACCTGCTGGGACAGGCCCTCGAGGGTAAGCGGATCTCCGCGGCCTCGGTCGCGGTCGCCGACCTGGCCGGCGGGATCAACGGGCCGGGCACGCTCAGCGACGCGGTCGGGCGGTCGGCCTCGGTGCTGCTGGAGTCCCTGGTCGAGCACACCGAGGAACGGCTGCTGATGGGCGGTACCGCGAACCTGACCCGCAACACCGCCGACTTCGGCGGTTCGTTGCGGGCGGTCCTGGAGGCGCTCGAGGAGCAGGTGGTGGTGCTGCGGCTGCTGGCCGCCCAGCAGGAGGCCGGTAAGGTGACGGTGCGCATCGGCCACGAGACCGAGGTCGAGGAGATGGCCGGCACCTCGGTGGTCTCCACCACCTACGGCAGCTGGGGAACCGTCTACGGCGGAATGGGCGTGGTCGGTCCCACCCGGATGGACTATCCGGGAACTATGGCCAACGTCGCCGCGGTTGCACGGTATATCGGGGAAGTTCTGGGCAACCGCGCCGGCTGAGGCCGGCGCCGGTAGGAAGGGTCAGTCGTGGCACGCGATTACTACGGCTTGCTCGGTGTGAGCAAGGGCGCCAGCGATGCGGAGATCAAGCGCGCCTACCGAAAGCTGGCCCGTGAGCTGCACCCCGACATCAACCCCGACGAACAGGCCCAGCACCTCTTCAAAGAGGTCAGCACGGCCTACGAGGTGCTGTCCGACCCGGAGAAGCGCCGCATCGTCGACCTCGGCGGGGACCCGCTGGCAACGGCCGGGTCGTCCAACGGCTTCGCCGGCTTCGGTGGCCTCGGTGATGTCTTCGAGGCCTTCTTCGGCACCGGCATGGGCTCCCGCGGCCCGGTCGGGCGGGTGCGCCCCGGGTCGGATTCGCTGCTGCGGATGCGGGCAACGCTGAGCGAGTGCGCCACCGGCGTCACCAAACAGGTGACGGTGGACACCGCGGTGCTGTGCGACCTGTGCCAGGGAAAGGGCACCAACGGCGACTCCCGGCCGGTCACCTGCGATATCTGCGGCGGGCTCGGCGAGATTCAAAGCGTGCAGCGTTCGCTGCTCGGCCAGGTCATGACGGCGCGGCCGTGCCCCACCTGCGGGGGAGTCGGCGAGGTCATCCCCGACCCCTGCCGGCGCTGCAACGGTGACGGCAGGGTCCGCGACCGCCGGGATATCACCGTGAAGATCCCCGCCGGGGTCGCCGACGGGATGCGGATCCGGCTGGCCGCCCAGGGCGAGGTCGGGCCGGGCGGCGGCCCGGCCGGCGACCTGTACGTGGAGGTTCACGAACAGCCGCACGAGGTCTTCACCCGTGACGGTGACGACCTGCACTGCACGGTCACCGTCCCGATGGCCGACGCCGCTCTGGGCGCCGCGGTGACCGTGGCCGACATTCTCGACGGTGACACCGAGATCGTCATCGCTCCCGGCACCCAGCCCGGGACGGTGATCACGCTGCGCGGCCGGGGGATGCCCCGGTTGCGTTCGGAAGTGCGCGGCGACCTGCACGCCCACGTCGAGGTTTTGGTTCCGACCAAACTCGACGCCCGGAGCCGTGAACTGCTGGGCGAACTCAAGAGCCGCGGCGAGGAGCAGCCCGGGGTGCGGTCCACGCACACCTCGCCGGGACAGGCCGGCGGCGGGGGACTGTTCAGTCGGCTGCGGGAAACCTTCAGCGGCCGCTGATCGTTGACCGCGGCGCTGTTCTACGTCGAGGCGGTGCCCGAGGTCGGCGCGGCCGTGCTCGTCGACGGCGACGAGGGTTTCCATGCCGCCTCGGTGCGCCGGGTGCGCCCCGGTGAGCGGCTCCTGGTGTCCGACGGCAACGGTGCGGTGGCCGAGTGTGTGGTGGAGGCGGCCGACAAGCGCAGCCTGACCGCTCGGGTGCAGCGCCGCAGCGTCCTCGTGCCGCCGCGGCCGACGGTGACCGTCGTCCAGGCGATCCCGAAATCGGACCGCTCCGAGCTGGCCGTCGAGCTGGCCACCGAGGCCGGGGCCGACGAGTTCGTCGCCTGGCAGGCGGGCCGGTGCGTGGCTCGCTGGGATGGTGAGCGTGCGCAGAAGGGGATTCGGCGCTGGCGTGCGGTCGCCCGTTCGGCCGCCCGGCAGTCGCGGCGGGCCCGCATCCCGCCGGTGTCGGGTCCGATGACCGGTGGCGAACTGGCCGACTACGTCGCAGCGCGGGTCGGGGCCGGCGCCGCGGCGCTGGTCCTGCACGAGTCCGCCGTTACCGGCCTGGCGGAATCCCACGTGGCCCATGCCGAGTCGATAGTCCTGGTGGTGGGGCCGGAGGGCGGGATCGGCGAGGAGGAGCTGACGGCGTTGTCGGGGGCCGGTGCGGTCCCGGTGCGGCTGGGGCCCGCGGTGCTGCGAACCTCGACCGCCGCGGCGGTGGCCCTGGGCGCACTGGGTGTGCTCGCGGGGCGCTGGCGGTAGAATCGTCTGGTCGGATTCCCGGAAGGCAGGCATCGAACTGACGCCCCGCGAAAGCGCCGCCGCTGCGCCGGTACGCAGCAGCATGACGGTTCCGCCCGATCTCGTCGTCGGACTTCTCGGTTCGGCCGACGAGAACCTGCGTGCCCTCGAGGACAGTCTGACCGCCGACGTGCACGTGCGCGGCAACACCGTCACCCTCACCGGCAGCGGCGCCGACGTGGCGCTGGCCGAGCGCGCTGTCGCCGAACTCATCGCGGTGGTGGCCGGCGGGCAGGCGCTGTCACCGGACTCGGTGCGGCGCAGCGTCGCGATGCTGACCGGCACCGAGGACGCCTCGCCGGCCGAAGTGCTGACTCTGGACATCCTGTCCCGGCGGGGCCGCACCATCCGGCCCAAGACGCTGAACCAGAAGCGCTACGTCGATGCCATCGACGCCAACACGGTGGTGTTCGGAATCGGGCCGGCGGGAACGGGGAAGACGTATCTGGCGATGGCCAAGGCCGTGCAGGCCTTGCAGTCCAAAAAGGTCACCCGGATCATCCTGACCCGGCCCGCCGTGGAAGCCGGTGAGCGGCTGGGCTTTCTGCCCGGGACGCTCAGCGAGAAGATCGACCCGTACCTGCGCCCGCTCTACGACGCGCTGCACGACATGATGGACCCCGAGGCCATTCCCAAGCTGATGAGCGCCGGGGTCATCGAGGTGGCGCCGCTGGCATACATGCGGGGCCGGACTCTCAACGATGCCTTCATCATCCTCGACGAGGCGCAGAACACCACCGCCGAACAGATGAAGATGTTCCTGACCCGCCTGGGCTTCGGCTCGAAAATCGTTGTCACCGGCGATATCACCCAGGTCGATCTGCCCGGCGGGGCCAAGTCCGGGCTGCGGGCGGCGGTGGAGATCCTCGACGGCATCGACGATATCCACTTCGCCCAACTCACCAGCGCCGACGTCGTTCGCCACCGGCTGGTCTCGGAGATCGTCGACGCCTACGCCCGAGCCTCCGAGCAGCCCGGACTCGACCGGCCCCGACGACGGTCCCGGCGGTAACCGGCGATGAGCATCGAGGTTTCCAACGAGTCCGGTCTCGACGTCTCCGAAGAGGAACTGATCAGCGTCGCCCGGTTCGTGATCCGCCGGATGGACGTCAACCCGGCCGCGGAGTTGTCCATGGTTCTGTTGGACACCAACGCCATGGCCGATCTGCACATGAGGTGGATGGACCTGCCCGGTCCCACCGACGTGATGAGCTTCCCGATGGACGAGATCGAGCCGGGCGGGAGGCCCGACGCGCCGGATCCGGGACCCTCGATGCTGGGCGACATCGTGCTGTGTCCGCAGTTCGCCGCCGACCAGGCCGCCGCCGCCGGCCACAGTCTGGGCCACGAGCTGGCGCTGCTGACCGTCCACGGGGTTCTGCACCTTCTTGGTTTCGACCACGCCGAACCGGACGAGGAGAAAGAGATGTTCGCCCTGCAGCGCCGGCTGCTCGAGGAGTGGGTGGCCGAGCAGGTGGAGGCCTACCACTCCGACCGTCAGGCCGAGAGGGACCGCCGGTTGCTCGACAAGTCCCGGCACTTCGGCAATTGAGCGAGTTGGCGCCGTTGATCGGCGCGATAGCACTGGTCGCGCTCGCGGGGCTCTTCTCGGCGATCGACGCCGCCATCGGCACGGTGTCGGTCGCCCGGGTCGAGGAACTGGTGCGCCAGGAGCGCCCGGGCGCCGTTCGGCTGGCTCGCCTGGTGACCGAGAAGCCGCGCTACGTGAATCTGGTGGTGCTGCTGAGGATCGCTTGCGAGGCAACCGCCGCGGTGCTTTTCGTGGCCTACCTCTATGACCATCTCAGCATCGAGTGGACGCTTGTCGCGGCGGCCAGCATCATGACCGTGGCCAGTTTCGTCGCCGTCGGGGTCGGTCCACGCACCCTGGGCCGTCAGCACGCGTACTCGATCGCCCTGGCCTCAGCCCTTCCGCTGCAGGTGCTTTCGGTGCTGCTGGCCCCGATCAGCCGGCTTCTGGTGCTGTTGGGCAACGCGCTCACGCCGGGTCGCGGGTTCCGCAACGGCCCATTCGCATCGGAGACCGAGCTGCGCGAGGTCGTCGACATGGCACAGCAGAGCGGGGTGGTGGCCGACGAGGAACGCCGGATGATCCAGTCGGTGTTCGAGCTCGGCGACACTCCGGCCCGCGAGGTGATGGTCCCGCGCACCGAGATGGTCTGGATCGAGGCGGACAAGACCGCCGGGCAGGCGACATCGCTGGCGGTGCGCAGCGGGTACTCCCGAATCCCGGTGGTCGGGGAGAACGTCGATGACATCGTCGGCGTGGTCTACCTCAAGGACCTGGTGCGCCGGACCTACTACTCGCGCAACGGCGGCAGCGACACCACGGT
>CAYURT010000010.1:54074-74910 GCA_964447215.1 uncultured Mycobacterium sp. | reverse complement strand
CGGTGCGGGAAATGGCCGAGAAGCTGATCCCCGGGTTCGCCGACCCGGCCTGACCCCTCGCCCACCGCCGAGTGTGCGGTTCCATACGCGACGCGCCGAGAGCGGCGGATGAGGATGCACACTCGAGGGCGGGTCTCCCGCCCGAGCACGCCGCCCTCGCCGTCAGCCGCCCCTCGCCCACTCCCCCGTCGAGCGTGCATCCCGATACGCCAGCAGCGGCGCGTCGCGGATGAAACCGCACACTCGCGGGGGGCCGGGGGTCGGGGTGGGCCCGACCGGGCTAGGCCTCGGACTGAGTCTCGTTCTGGTGCAGCAGCTCTCGCACGCTCCGCCGCGTCCCGTAGGGCCGCAGCATCACCGACGCCGGGCGCGGGCGGACCTTCAGCGGCCACCAGAACCAGCGGCCCAGCAGCGCGGCGATCGACGGCGTCATGAACGACCGCACGATCAGGGTGTCGAAGATCAGCCCGAACCCGATGGTGGTGCCGATCTGGGCCAGCACCATCAGATCCCCGAAGATGAAGCCGCACATGGTGAACGCGAACACCAGCCCGGCCGCGGTCACCACCGACCCGGTGCCGGCCATGGTGCGGATCAGCCCGGTATTCAGCCCCGCGGAGATCTCCTCCTTGAACCGGGCGATCACCAGCAGGTTGTAGTCCGATCCCACCGCCAGCAGGATGATGATGGCCAGCGCCAGCACGATCCAGTACAGCTCGATACCCAGCAGGTGCTGCCAGATCAGCACCGACAGCCCGAACGACGCCCCCAGCGACAGCACCACCGTGCCCACGATCACCAGGGCCGCCACCACGCTGCGGGTGATGAACATCATGATCAGCAGGATCAGGCTGATCGCGGCGACGATCACAATCATCAGGTCGTACTTGGCCATGTCCCGGGCGTCCTTGAACGACGACGCCGTACCCCCGATGTAGACACTCGACCCGGCCAGCGGAGTGCCCTTGAGGGCCTCCTGCGCGGCTTGGCGGATCGGGTCGATATGCGAAATCCCCTTGGGGGTGGCCGGATCGGTGTCGTGGGTGATGATCATCCGGGCGGCCTTGCCGTCCGGGGACAGGAACAGCTTCATGCCGCGTTTGAACTCGGAGTTCTCGAACACCTCCGGCGGCACGTAGAAGGTGCTGTCGTCGTTGGCCTCGTCGAAGGCCTGGCCCATGGCGTCGGCGTTCTTCAGCGCCTCGGCGGCCTGCTCGAACAGTCCGGTCTGGGTGGCGTAGTTGCGCTGGGCCAGTTCCTTGTTGCGCTCCTGGATGGCGATCTGCTCGGGCAGCAGCGCCATCTGTTCGGGGATCAACGCCAGCAGCTGGGGCTGCAGCGCGTTGAGCCGATCGAGGCTGGCGGTGACCTGAGTGAACTGGTCGGTGAGCGCGTCCACCCCGTCGAGGGAGTCAAACAGCGAACGGATAGCCGCACAGATCGGGATGTCGAAACAGTGGGGCTCCCAATAGAAGTAGTTCTTGATCGGCCGGAAGAAGTCGTCGACGTTGGCGATCTTGTCGCGCAGCTCCTTGATCTTCTCCGAGGTCTCCCGGAAGGCCTGCACCTGCTCGTCGGTGGCCGCGGTGGCCTCCTGCTGCAACGTGTACTGCCGCTCGGTCAGCGCGTACTGCTCCTGCAACAGCGTGATCGACTTCGAGATCTCCTCGATCTGCGCGCGCAGGTCCTCGGCGCGGGCCTGCTGGAAGGGCAGGTTCTGAATCTGGGCGGCGCTCTGCGCGCTCATCTGGAATCCCAGCGAGGTGTGGTCCAGCGGCGTGCCCAGCGGCCGGGTGATGGACTGCACCTGGGCCACCCCCGGGGTGCGGAAGACCTCCTTGGCCACCCGTTCCAGCACGATCATGTTGGCCGGGGTGCGCAGATCCTTGTCGGTCTCGATCATCAGCACTTCGGGGTTGAGCCGGGCCGCCGAGAAGTGCCGCTCGGCCGCGGCGTAGCCGACCTTGGCCGGCGCCCAGTCCGGCATGTACCGGCGGGAGTCGTAGTTGGTCTTGTACCCGGGCAGGGCCAGCAGCCCGATCAGCGCGACGGCGATGGTGGCGACCAGGACCGGTCCGGGCCAGCGGACGATCGCGGTGCCGATCCGCCGCCAGCCCCGGGTCCGCATGGCCCGCTTGGGGTCGAACAGGCCCAGGTGGCTGCCCATGGTGATGACCGCCGGGGTCAGCGTCAGCGAACCCGCCAGGATGACCAGCACGCCCAGACCGGCCGGGATGCCCAGGCTCTGGAAGTAGGGCGTGCGGGTGAAGCGCAGGCAGAAGATCGCCGCGGCGACGGTCAGACCCGATCCGATGATCACGTGCGCGGTACTGCGATACATGATGAAGAACGACGCCTGCCGCTCCTCACCGGCCTGCCGCGCCTCCTGGTAGCGGCCGAGCAGGAAGATCGCGTAGTCGGTGGAGGCGGCGACGGCCAGCAGGGTCAGCAGGTTCGTCGCGTAGGTCGACAGCGGGATGACGCCGACGTGGCCGAGGAACGCCACGACGCCGCGAGCGGCGGCCACCTGGATCGCCACCGCCACCAGCGTCAGCAGCGCGGTGACCACCGACCGGTAGACGATCAGCAGCATCACCGCGATCACCCCGAAGGTCAGCGCGGTGACCTTGATGTGCCCGCCCTCCCCGACCGAGAACTCGTCGGCGAACAGCGCCGCCGGGCCGGAGACGTAGGCCTTGACCCCCGGCGGGGCGGGGGTGTCGTCGACGATCTCGCGGACGGCGGCGACGGCCTCGTTGGCCTGGCTGCCGCCGGCGTCGCCGGTCAGGTAGACCTGGATCAGCGCGGCCTTGCCGTCGTTGCTCTGGGCGCCGGCGGCGGTCAGCGGGTCGCCCCAGAAGTACTGGACGTGCTGGACGTGGGCGGGGTCGGCCCGCAGCCGCTCCACCAGCTCGTCGCCGAACGTGTGCGCCTCGGCCCCGAGCGGCTGGTCGCCCTCGATCACCAGGGTGACCAGCGCGTCGGAGTCGTACTCGCCGAACACCTGGCCGACCCGCTTGGCGGCGATCAGCGACGGCGCATCGGGAGAACTGGCCGCCACGTTGTGGATCCGGCCGACCTCCTCCAGCGGCGGGACCAGGGCGTTGCTCATCGCGGCCAGCGCCAGCCAGAAGATCGCGATCGGGATGGACAGCCGGCGCACCCACAGCGCGAATCGGCCCTCGGAGCTGTGCGTACTCATCCGGACTTGTCCAGGCAGTAGACGTAGGCGCTGGGTTCGCTCACTGAGCGCTCCACCTTGACGATGCCGTCGACGGTGATCCGGCAGCCCAGGGTGTAGCCGTCGCTCTGGGCCTGCAGGTTGAGCAGCACCGCCGGCGTCGTCGTCGACCCGTCATAGGACCACGGCAGGGCCGCGCCGTCGACCTGCTGCGGACGGGACTCGACGTCCATGTAGGTGATCGTGGCCGTCGCACCCGGGTCGCCGAAGACCTCGAGGGTGACCCGTTTGGGGTTGAACGGCTCGGTCTGGTCGGCCAGGCCGTCGGGGGTGGCGGGGTTGAGCGTGCCGAAGGCGCCCTGCAGCCGGTGCACTGTGAACGCGGCGAGCGCGACGATGGCGATGGTCACCCAGATCAGCCATCCGCGGGCGAAGGCGGACTTCAGGGCCGCGCGTTTCACCGGTCGGCCTCCACCGGCAGTACGGTACCGTACCGTTTCACCGGTCGCACCGGGTGAGGCTCGGCATGATGATGTCGTCGACGACGGCCCGGACGGTCCGCCGGGTGGCGGGCCGGTCCTGTATGACGCCGCGGAAGATCAGGTAACCGGGCAGCAGGTCCCACAGGTCGCTGTTGACCGCGTCGGCGTCGATCTCACCGCGCTCGACGGCCTGCTTGACCACCGTTTTCATCACAGCGCGGCGCTGGTCGATCAGCTGGCGCTGCATGGCCTCGTGCAGGGCGGGGTTGCGCGAGACCTCCCCCAGGACCGCCCGCATGGTGGCGGCATGCTCCCGGGTCTGAGCGCAGACGGCGTCGCCGATGGTGATCAGATCGTCGCGCAGGCTGCCGGTGTCCGGCGGCTCGGCGTCCTGGCGGACGCCCTCGATGAACGCGGCCAGCACCAGTTCGGCCTTGGTGGGCCAGCGCCGGTAGACGGTGGCCTTGCTGGCGTGGGCGGTGGCGGCGACCTCGTCGACGGTCAGGCCTTCGTAGCCGTGCTCCTGCAGCAGTCCCAGGGTGACCGCGAGCAGCTCGCTCTCCCGCTCGGTGATGGTCACCGGGCCACGATAGCCCCGGGCGGGTCAGGCCGGGGCGGCCCCGATCAGGCCGGCGAGTGTGAGAACCCATACGCCGCCGTCGGCGGGTTGCGGATGAAACCGCACACTCGGCGGGGGCGGGCGCCGATACTGATGCGGCGGGTGCCGCGAGGGCGGCGCCGGGATGAGAGGAGTCCGCCACCGATGAGCGCAGAGGACAAGCACGGCCAGACCTCGTGGACCGAACTCCAGGAGCGCGACGACGCCCGCCGGCTGCGGGAGTTCCCGGCGTTCGCGAAGTTCTCCGATGACGACCTGCACCACCTGGTCCGTGCCGCCCACCACGACTCGACGTCGGGGCCGTGGCCGCTGATCCATGAGATGACCCCGTCGGATTCGTGCTACATCCTGCTCAGCGGGGAGGTCGGTGTGTACGTGGGCCGGGAGCACGTCGCCAACCTTGGGCCCGGCGAGGTGCTCGGCGAGTCGGCCCTGCGGACCGGGAGGCTGCGCTCGGCGACGGTGACGACGACCGGGCCGACCGAGGTGCTGCGCATCGAGGCCGACGACCTGGCCGGCCTGCTCCGGGAGGTCCCCGCTCTTCGCGATGTCATCGAGGCCAGCGCCGCGCGGCACGCCCCGGTGCCCACCGAGGACGCACCGGCCCCGAGTGGGCCGCACCGGGTGAAGGTGGACGCCTCGGTTCCCGGTGAGCTGGTCGAGCGATTCGAGCACACCGCGAGCGCGGCGGGCCTGACCGTCGCGGCCGCGCTCGAGGACGCTCTCGGCAGGTGGATCGACAGCCAGAGTTGAACGGGGTTCGCCTGATCTCAGGCCATGCCCGGCATCCCGGGCATCCCACCCATGCCCGGCATGCCCGGCATGCCGCCCATCCCCGGCATGCCGCCCATACCGGGCTGCGTCCCCGGTGCTGAGCCGGGGGGTGCGCCCGGGATCGTTCCGGGAAGGGGCGTGCCGGGGGTCACGCCGGGGATGGCGTAGGGGCCGTCGGCGCACGCACCGTCACCGGGCTGGGCGATGCACCGGAGATCGTTGGGGCCCTGCGGAAGTCCGGGGCTGCCGGGTGTGATGGGCCCGCCGGGATCGACCGGGTCGAAGTCGGGGTCGGCCGAGGCGGTCGGCACGCCGAGGAGGGCGGCCGCCGCAACGATGCTTCCGGCGACGAGCAGCGGACGGCGAACACGTTTGCTGACCATCACCGAACTCTATCCGGCGCGCCGGGCGGGCGGCAGGGCCCAAGGGCCTCATCCGGCGGCGGGCACCACCCGGCCGAGCATCAGCTGGCCGGCCACGATCAGGCTGGCGAAGGCGAACAGCAGCGCGGCGGCGGTCCAGGCCAGCGCCTGCCCGGTCTGGCCGTAGAGCGCGGGCAGGAACCCGATGGCCAGCCCGTCGAAGGTCATCGCCCCGGCGGCCGCCCAGGTGAACAGCTCGCGCTGGTCGTGCCGGCGCAGCCGGGCGATCCACTGCAGGAACCAGACCGTCGGCGGTGCCGCCAGCGCGCAGGCGACGAACGCGACCGCGCGCCAACCGGTTTCCAGGAACACCGCGGCCGGCAACAGGCTGATCAGCAGGGCAAAGCCCAGCGCGACGAGTAGCCCCACCACAAAGCCCGTGCCCGCCGCACCGCCGCCATGCTTGTCCACGTTGATCCCCTCTCATTTGTAGTGATCACTACAAACTACCATGGATCCGATGGGCTACAAGTACTCCCGCGAGGAGATCCTCGCCGCGGCGATCGACCAGGCCGCCGCGGACGGGGTCGGCTCACTGAGCTTCGGTTCGGTCGGTCGACGGCTGGGCATCAGCGACCGCACCGTCGTCTACTACTTCCCGACCAAGACCGATCTGGTCGGCGCGGTCATCGGCGCGCTCGGCGAACAATTGCAGGCCACCCTGGCGCAGGCGTTCGGCGAGACGGCGGTGCCGGTGCGCGACCTGGCCCGGCGGGCCTGGCCGGTGCTGGCCGCGCCGGCCGCCGACCCGGTCTTCGCGGTCTTCTTCGAGGTCGTGGGACTGGCCAGCGCGGGCCAGGACCCCTACAGCGCACTGGTGCCGCAGATCATCGGCGGCTGGGTGGACTGGGTCGACGCGCACATCGCCGCGCCCACGGCCGCCGAGCGCCGCAGTCAGGCGCTGGCGTGCGTGGCGGTCCTCGACGGTCTGCTGCTGCTGCGCCGCACCGCCGGAGCGCGGGCGGCCAATTCCGCGGCCCGGGCGCTGGGGATCGCCTGAGTCCCGCGCCGGGCGGGCGGCGGACTACTGGCGGGCGCGCACCAGTTCCAGCACGTCCGCGCCGAACTGCTCGAGCTTGCGCGCCCCGATGCCGGGGATCGCGACCAGCGCGGCGTCGTCGGTGGGCAGCGACTCGGCGATCGCGATCAGGGTGTTGTCGGTGAACACCACGTAGGCGGGCACACTCATCTCCTTGGCGGTGGCCAGCCGCCACTCCTTGAGTTGGGCCAGCAGCTCCTCGTCGACGTCCACCGCGCAGGTTTCGCAGCGGCGCAGCATGATCGCGGTGGTGGCGGTCAGCACGGCGTTGCACACCCGGCAGCGTGGGGTGCCGCCGCGCTGCCTGCGGGATTTGCCCGGCGCCGGTTCGGCGCTGGTCTGCGGGGCGATGCCGCCCAGGAACCGCGACGGCCGCCGGGACTGCCGCCCGCCGGGGGCGCGGGCCAGCGCCCAGCTGAGCGCCAGATGCTCTCTGGCGCGGGTGATCCCGACGTAGAGCAGCCGGCGTTCCTCCTCGACGGCCTCGCTGTCGGGGCCGTGGGCCAGGGCGTGGCTGATCGGCAGGGTGTTGTCGGCCAGGCCGACCAGGAACACCGCGTCCCACTCCAGACCCTTGGCGGCGTGCAGCGAGGCCAGCGTCACGCCCTGCACGGTCGGCGGGTGGCGGGAGTCGGCACGCACCCGCAACTCGGCCACCAGCGCGGGCAGGTCCAACTCAGGGCGGGCGGCGACCTCCTCGTCGACCAGTTCGGCCAACGCGCTCAACGCCTCCCAGCGTTCCCGGGCGCGCACGCCGGTGGGGGCCTCGGCGGTCAGGCCGAGGGGTTCCAGCAGTGCCCGCACGGTCTCCGGTAGCGGTCCGTCGGCTCCCCGCTCCCCGGCCCGCTGCAGCGCCACCAGTGACTGGCGGATCTCCTGGCGGGAGAAGAAGCCCTCCCCGCCGCGGACCTGGAAGGCGATACCGGCCTCGGTCAGCGCCTCCTCATAGACCTCGGACTGGGCGTTGATCCGGTAGAGCACGGCGATCTCGGCGGCCGGGGTGCCCGCCTCGATGAGCTCTTTGATGGCGCGGGCGACGCCGGCGGCCTCGGCGACCTCGTCGGGGTGCTCGTTGAACACCGGCTCCGGCCCGGGCGGGCGCTGGCCGATCAGGTGCAGCCTGGAGCCGGCCATCCGGCCGCGGGCGCCGGCGATCACCCGGTTGGCCAGCGACACCACCTGCGGGGTGGAGCGGTAGTCGCGCTCCAGGCGGACGACCATCGCCTCGGGGAACTTGCGGGAGAAGTCCAGCAGGTAGCGCGGGGAGGCCCCGGTGAAGGAGTAGATGGTCTGGTTGGCGTCCCCGACGACGGTCAGGTCGTCGCGGTCGCCGAGCCAGGCCTCCAGCACCCGCTGCTGCAGTGGGGTGACGTCCTGGTACTCGTCGACGACGAAACAGCGGTACCGGTCGCGGAACTCGGCGGCCACCGCGGCGTCGTTCTCGATGGCTGCGGCGGTGTGCAGCAGCAGGTCGTCGAAGTCCAGCAGCGCCACCCCGTCGCGGTTGGCCTTCAGCGCCTCGTAGCCGGCGTAGACCGTGGACACCTTCGCCGCGTCCAGCGGGATGTCGCGGCGGATGGTGGCCACCGCGGCCGGGTAGTCCTCCGGGCTGATCAGTGAGGCCTTGGCCCATTCGATCTCCCCGGCCAGGTCGCGCACGTCGTCGGTGGAGGCCTGCAGCCGGGCCCGGTTGGCGGCCTGGGCGACCACGGCGAACTTGGAGTCCATCAGCTGCCAGGAGGTGTCGCCGACCACCCGCGGCCAGAAATAGGACAGCTGCCGCCGTGCCGCGGCGTGGAAGGTCAGCGCCTGCACCCCGCCGACGTCCATGGACCGCAGCCGGGTCCGCATCTCGCCGGCGGCCCGGGAGGTGAACGTCACCGCCAGCACCTGACCCGCCGCGACGTGCCCCTGGGCGACCAGGTGGGCGATGCGGTGGGTGATGGTGCGGGTCTTGCCGGTGCCCGCCCCGGCCAGCACGCACAGCGGGCCGCGGGCGGCCAGCACCGCCTGGCGCTGCTCGTCATCCAGACCCGAGCCGCGAGCTGAGTCCAAACCGGACTCGAGACCAGACATGGCCTCCATCTTGGCAGCCGGGCCGGACAGGTTGCTAAGTTGACCGCCATGTCGGAGATGACGCCCGAGGTCACGATGTACACCACGGTGTGGTGCGGCTACTGCCGGCGGCTGAAGACCATGATGAAGGCGGCCGGCATCACCTTCGACGAGGTCGACATCGAGCACGACCCCGAGGCCGCGCAGTTCGTGGCGACGGTCAACCACGGCAACCAGACCGTGCCGACGCTGAAATTCGCCGACGGCACCGCCCTGACCAACCCGAGCATCAACGAGGTCAAGGCCAAACTGGGGCTCTGAGCCTGGACGCACCGATTCGGTAGCGGTGTGTCGTGGGTCCGGACAGCGCACTGCCCTTTCGCGGTCGGCGAATGCGATTTCCCAAGGATCAACGTCGACCATGGTGAAGGGCATTTCGGGGGTGCGTCCGCCCCACACCCGCCCGGTGATTCACCGCCTTCTTCACCACCAGCGAACCCGGCACCGTCACCGCCGACAAAACCCACCGCGGCCACGCCATCATCGAGCGGGTCCACGCCGTCATGCCGGTGTTGCGTCCGTCGTCTCGCAGGCGCGGAGTCGGCCGAGGAGCGCCTCGCGGTCGAAGTCGGTCCCGATGAAGACGAGCTGGGTGGACCGCGCCGCGCCGGGCGCCTCCTCGAGGGTGAAGCGCCGCGCCACCAGATGAAAGACATGAACCGGTTGGACGCCGGCGAGCAGCAGGAAACCCTTGGCGCGGAACACACCCGCGGGCATCTCTTCGAGAACCGATTGAAAGCGATCCGGGTCCAGCGGCGCGGCGGTGGAGAACGACACGCTCCGGAACGCGTGGTCGGATGCGATCGCGTCCCTCGGCCGGTTACCCGCGAATGCCGAGCCTCCGATCCCGGCAATGAGTGGGATCGCCACCCTCGATTGCTTGGTCCGCACGATCCGCGCCTGGGGGTTCAGCGAACGGATCTGATCCTCGACCGCCTCGATTCTCGGCGAGCCGACGACATCGCATTTGTTGAGCAGGACCACATCGGCGTAGCGGATCTGGTTGCGTGTTGAGGGGTCCGCGAAGAGTTCGACCGCGAAGTGCTCGGCGTCGGCCATGGTGATGATGGCATCGAGCCGCAGCAGCGCAGCGAACTCCGGCCTCAGCAGGGCCATCGCCACCGGTGCCGGGTCGGCGATGCCCGTCGTCTCGATCACGAGGTAGTCGAAGTCGCTGCGGCGCTCCAGAAGCCGCTGCAGCGCCGTGATCAGGCCGTCGCTCATCGAGCAGCAGATGCAGCCGTTGCTCAGCGAGACCAGGTCGCGCTCGGCGCAGATCACCAGCGATTGGTCGATGTCGACATCGCCGAACTCGTTGATCAGCACAGCGATTCGCCGGCCGTGCGGTTCGGCGAGGATGTGGTTGACCAGTGTGGTCTTACCGCTGCCCAGGAAGCCGGTGATGATGGCGACCGGGATGCGTAGCTCGGTCATGGGTTTCGGTGCCGGGCGGGTGCCGGTGGCGCCGGGTTCACCGTGGAGATGCCTTCACCGACTCCGCCGACAGGGTGTAGGTGGTGCCGACCGCCGACTGGCTGACGATATCGGGGTAGGCGTCGGCGAGTGCATGCAGCGCGCGCCAGCCTGTGCAGTGTCCGACGATCAGCTGCTTGAGCCCGAACTGGCCGAGGCCCTCCACGGTGTCGGGGATGATCTTCTCCATCACCCCGCCCAGATGCAGGCCGCCCATCGCCGCGTAGAGGGGTCGGTCGGGGAAGAGTCGCCGGGTGTCGAGACAAACGTTGACCATTCCGGCGTGCGAGCAGGCGCTGAACACCATCACACCGAGGCCCTTGATGTCGACGGCCACCATGCGTTCGTCCATGAGCAGTGGATCGGGCTCCCATTGCGAGCTTGGGGTGAGCCGGTGCAGGTGGTCCATGCGGCCCTTCTCGAAGGGCGTCACCCGGGGTATCTCACCGCTGTAGTACACGTGGTCATCGAAGAGCAGACGCGGGTCTCCGTCGTTGACGACCTGCGCGCCGAGCGCTTCGAGTTCGGCGGGGCTCGGAACGATGGCGACGGGAATGATCTGGCCGTTCTCCAACTTGACCGCTCGCTCGTAGAACATGTCGGGGTTGACGTGGACGGTGACGTCGCCGCCGCGGCTCTTGATCTCCCGAACGGTGTCGGTGAGGGCGCCCATATGGTCCCAGTGGCCGTGGGTCATCGTGATCGCCTCGATGTCGACGAGGTCGATCGCCAGATTTCGGCAGTTGCGCAGGAAGATGGCACCTTCGGGCCCGGTGTCGAAGAGCATCCGGCGTTTCTGCCCGCCGTATTCGAGGGTGAACCGGAGTCCGAGTCCGAGGTTTGCGACGAGCAGTGTTTCGCCGGAGATGACCTTCGCTCCGGCCCTGGCGATATTGGCGAACTCCGAGACCGCGAAGAGCGTCTTGCTGACGTAGGTGTCGCTGACATCATCGGTGATGACGTCGATGGTCAGCGAGTCGACCTGCTGCAGGCGTTGGCTCGGATCACTCATTCGGTCACGACCTTCAGGGAATGTGGAAGCGGGAGTGGGGACGAGCCTAGCCGCGCTGCCCGCTGAGGCTAGACCGGTTCCGGCCGCCGGAACAGCACCCCCACGGCGACCGCGGCCAGCACCGCCACGGCCGCCATCGCCACATTGAGAACGTCGGCCACCTCCAGCATCGACGTGGTGGCCGCCGAGAGCACCTGCTCGGTGCGCGCCGGATCCAGGCCGGACTCGCCGGTGGTTGCCGCGCCGAGAATCTCCCCGGCCTGCTCGGCGCTGACCCCGGTACCGGCTAGGTGCGTCTCAGCGTCGCGCAGGAACAGCAGGATGCCGAACATCGAGAACAGCGCCGCGCCCAGTCCGTAGAAGGTACTGCTGACGGAGGTCTTGACCGCCGAGACCACACCGCCGAGATGGGTTGGCGCGCTGGCCATCATCACCGTGGTCTGCGGGGTTGCCAGGATCGCCCCGCCCACCGAGGACAGCGCGATCACCACCCCGACCACCAGGATCGGGGTGTCGAGCTGGAAGGACAACCGCACCAAAAGGCTGACCGCCAGCACCAGCAGACCGGCCACTACCACCGCGGCGCTGCCGACACGGCGCGCCGCCCGCCCGGCGGCTAACGCGGCCGGCGAGGCCAGCAGCGTGGCCGGGATGAGCAGCAGCGCGAATGCCCAGGTGCTCTGGTCGCGGATGATCACCAGGTAGAAGGTGATCATGGTCATCGAGCCGCCCTGCACGAAGTTGTTCGCCGCACCCGCGGTGACCACGGCGGTGAACCGCGGGGAGCCGAAGATCTGCAGATCCAGCGCCGGTTCGTCGCAGCGCAGTTCCCACCAGACGAACGCCGCCGCGGCCAGCAGGCCGGCCAGGATGGGCGCGGCCGCCGCCAGGTCGACACCGCTCTGCAACTCCGAGACGCCGTAGGTGATGCCGATCAGGGCGACGGCCACCAGCAGCAGGCCCGGCAGGTCGGTGCCGCGGTGCGAGCTGGGAGTCTGCGGGACGTAGCGCACGGTGAGCAGAACGACGACCAGGGCCAGCGCGGGTGTCACCAGAAGTCCGCTGCGCCAACCGATTCCCTCGACGAGAAGACCGCCGACGGTGGCCGGCAGCACCCCGAGGGCGATCGAGGCCGCCAGGAACCAGGCGATCGCCCCGGCCCGCCGCTCCGGCGGGAAGACCGCGTTGATGATGGCCAGTGACAGCCCGGTCAGGAACGCGAAGGCCACCCCGATGCAGGCCCGGGCGACCATGAAGACGGTGAGGTTGGGGGCGGCCGCGCCGATGAGCCCGAACACCAGTGCGCCCAGCGCGCCGGCCAGGAACATCCGCCGCATGCCGTACTTGTCACCGAGCACCCCGGCGCCGAGTACCGAGGCGGCCAGGGTCAGCGTCGCCAGCGAGGAGACGAAAACGGTGGTGCCGGGCGAGAAATCCAGGCCCTGACGGACCAGGGAGATGTTGGCCGCCAGGATCCGCAGATCGCCGACGGCCACCGCGCTGCCCAGACCCATGGCCACGGTCGTCATGACGGCCGCGACTCCGCTGACCTGGTCTCGACCTGGCACCAGCCGATGCTAGACCGCCGGCGGCGGTGATCCGGGGCCTTCTTCGAGGGGTCGGCGCCGGCCGGCCCGGCTCAGCCGTGCGCCCAGGACTCGATGATCTCCCGGGCGATGGAGATGGTGCCGGGCAGCAGCAGCGCGGAGGTCGAGTCGCTGCTCCAGTCGCCCTCGGCCAGCGCGGCGCGGACCTCATCGCGGGTGAACCAGGCCGCCTCGGCGATCTCCCCGTCGCGGAAGCTGAACTCCTGGCCCGGGTCTGCCACTGCCTCGAATCCGACCATCAGCGAGCGCGGGAACGGCCAGGGTTGGCTGCCCAGGTAGCGCACGTCACCCACGGTCAGCCCGATCTCCTCGGCCACCTCCCGGGCCACGCAGGTTTCGAAGGATTCGCCGGCCTCGACGAAACCGGCCAGCAGCGAGAACAGCCGCGGCGGCCACACCCGCTGGCGGGCCAGCACCGCCCGGTCGGCGCCGTCGTGGACCAGGCAGATCACCGCGGGGTCGATGCGGGGGAACTCCTCGGTGCCGCTCAGCGGCTCGCGGCGGGCCCAGCCGGCCCGCGACATCGTGGTGGGCGAACCGTCGACCGGTGAAAACCTCGCCCGCTCATGCCAGTTCAGCAGGGCCAGCGCGGTGGCCACCAGCTGGGCGCTGACATCGTCGAAGGGAACGCTGGTGCGCCGGGGGTCGACCACCGAGAAGCCGCGGGCCTCGCCGTCGTCGGCGGGCGGCTGCAGCGGGGCGCGCACCGCCCAGACGTGCCGACCGTCGGCCAGCCGGCCCAGGAACACCGCGTCGGCCGGGGGGATGTCGGAGAACCCGGCCGCGGGATCGAGCAGCACCCGGCCGTCGACCACCAGCACCTGGTTGCGCTCGTCGACCCGCAGCAGCAGCGCCTGAGCCCAGCCGGCCGCGGCGGCCTCGATGTCGGTGCGCAGTTCGTCGGCACGGTCGGCCCCGACCCGGGACAGCACCGGGATGTTGCGAAGGGTGAAGCTCACCGGCGGCTAATCCCCCTCGGTCTTCTTCATGTAGAGCACCCGGTCGGTTTTCTCGAGGGCGTCGGCCTCGGGGTCGTCGAGACGCAGTAGCTCGCCGTCGCGGACCACGCCGAGCACGATGTCTTTGAGGTGGCGGGGCGAGCCGCCGATCTCCTTGCCCTCGACCTCGCGCTCGGAGATCGACAGCCCCTCGTGCGGGGTCAGCAGGTCCTCGATCATGTCGACCACGGTGGGCTTGCTGGTGGCCAGGCCCAGCAGCCGGCCCGCGGTCTCGGAGGACACCACCACCGAGTCCGCGCCGGATTGCAGCAGCAGGTGGCGGTTCTCGGCCTCGCGCACCGAGGCGATGATGGTGGCTTTGGGCGCCAGTTCGCGGGCGGTAAGGGTGACCAGCACCGAGGTCGGGTCGCTGTTGGTGGCCACCACGATGGCCTTGGCGTGCTGGGCGCCGGCCAGCCGCAGCACGTCGGACTTGTTGGCGTCCCCGCGCACGGTGACCAGGCCGGCCGCACTGGCCCGGTCGAGCGAGGTTTGGTCGGTGTCGACGACGACGATGTCACCGGGGGCGATGCCGTCGCCGATCATGGCGGTGACAGCCGTGCGGCCCTTGGTTCCGTAACCGACGACGACGGTGTGGTTGCGCACGGTGCTCCTCCAACGCTGAATTCTCAGGGCTTGCCGCGAGGCGGTGGTCAGGGTTTCCACGGTGGTGCCGATGAGCACGATCAGGAACGCGAACCGCAGTGGGGTGATGACCAGGACGTTGACCAGCCGGGCCCGCTCGGAGAACGGGGCGATGTCGCCGTATCCGGTGGTCGACAGCGACACGGTCGCGTAGTAGAGGCAGTCCAGGAAGGTCAGCGGCTCACCGGTGGCGTTGTTGTAACCGTCCCGGTCCAGGTAGACCACGATCGCCGCGGTGAGCAACGCAGCCAAGGCGTAGGACAGCCGGAGCGCGATCCGTCGGAACGGGGTGACGACCTTGTCGGGGATGCGCAGGTACTCCACCAGGGCGGAGTCGGGTTTTACGGCGAGGTTCTCGTTGATGGCCTCCAGCCGCCGGCGCAGCCGGTTAGTCCGGCCCACGACGATCCGTCACCCTCGACGCCCTCACACGGAGCATTATGTACCCATGTCGAACAGCACCGCCGAAACCGCCAACCCGTCCCCCAGCCAGCCCGCCAACCAGGGTCCCGCCTACCGGATGGCCGCGATGCTGATCGGCATCGGCGCCGGGCACTTCCTGGCGCCGAAACCGTTCGACACCATCGTTCCCGCCGAGCTGCCCGGCAGCCCGCGGGCCTACACCTATGCCTCCGGGGTGGCCGAGGTGGGCATCGGGGCGATGCTGCTGGCGCCGCGGACCCGGCGGGCCGGGGCGCTGGCGGCGGTGGCGCTGTTCCTGGCGGTGTATCCGGCCAACGTCAACATGGTGCGGCTGTGGTGGGACAAGGGCTGGCCGGCCCGGATCGCCGCGCTGGCGCGGCTGCCGTTCCAGGCGCCGATGATCGTCCAGGCCCTGCGGATCAGGCGCAACGCCCCGCTTCCTCCGGCGCGTTGAGCAGAGCCGCCAGGTCGGCCGCCCCGGGCAGGTGGTCAGGTTCGACGGTCTGGCCGCCGCGCACGTAGTGGAAGACCGCGCGGACCCGGTCGGGCTCGGCGTCGAGGTCGATGCCGGCCAGGGCCGCCCAGGCCAGCCGGTAGACCGCCAGCTGCACCGCGGCGTGCCGTCGGTCCTGTGCGCCGGCCGGTGGGGCGCCGGTCTTCCAGTCCACCACCGTCACCGTGCCGTCGGGGTCGGCGAACACCGCGTCGATGCGCCCGCGGACCACGGTGTCGCCGGCTTCGCCGCTCTCACCGAGGGTCATCTCGAAGGGCACCTCGACGGCCAGCGGGGTGCGGGCGGCCCACGCCGAGGCGGTGAAGGCCTGTTGCAGCTCGTCGAGCTGCTCGGTGTCGGTGTCCTGCGGGTCACCGGCCCCGGGCAGGTCGTCGAGGTCGAACAACCGGTCGGCGCCGTAGAAGCGCTGCACCCAGTCGTGGAAGGCGGTGCCGAGCAGGGCGTGCGGGTCGGGCCGGTTCGGCAGCCGCCGGACCAGTCGGCCGGCGGCGGCCGGGCCGTGCCGGTCGAGTTCGACCAGGGCGCTGACCGACAGCCGGGCGGGCATCCGCACCGGTGGCGGCTGGGCCGCCCGGGCCCGCTCGGCCAGCAGCGCGTCGACGTCGGCGGCCCAGCCGTCGGGATCAGGTTGCGGGGATGACTCTTCCGCATCCGCCTCGCCGATCAGACCGGCCACCAGGTCCGCGCCGCGGCGCACCTCGGCGCGCCGGCCGGTGAGCGGGTCGGCCGGCCAGAGGGCTTCGGCGGTGTTGTCCCGCAACGGGTTCGGCTCACCCTCGGCCGGCTCCGGTGCCCAGTGTTCGACCCGGCCGCAGGGCTGCGGTGAGGTTTCGATGATGTCCTTGATCTCGGTGAGGAACTCCGAGGGGCCTCGGGGGGTGGATTCGGTGGCTCCCCAGTGGTGTCCGGAGATCAGCAGGGTGTCCTCGGTGCGGGTCAGCGCGACGTAGAGCAGTCGGCGTTCCTCGTCGATGCGGCGGCGGCGCAGCGCCTCGCGGTGGGCCTCGACGGTGTCGGTGAGCGCCTTGCGATCGGTGACCTCCGAGAGGTCCAGCACCGGGACCCCGTGCGCGGCGGCGGCGTCGATGGCCGCCTCACCGGTGGTCTGGCCGGCCCGGTCGCCGCGCAGCAGGGGGGGCAGCTCGCCGGCGTCGGTGAGCCAGGTGCGCGCCGAGCCGGTGGACGGGAAGATCCGCCCGGACAGGTGCGGGACCGCGACGAGCTGCCACTCCAGGCCCTTGGCGGCGTGCACGGTGAGCACCTGCACCCGGCCGGCGGCCACCGGCACCTCCCCGGGGGCCAGGCCGTTCTCGACGACGGCGGCGGCGTCGAGGTAGGCCAGCAGCCCGGCGGCCTCAGCGCCGGGCCGCTCGGCGTACCCGGCGACCACCTCGGTGAAGCGGTCCAGATGCTCGGTGCCCGCGACGCCGGGCGGGGCGGCCGCGCGGACCTCGACGTCCACGCCGATGGTGCGGCGTACCTCGGCCACCAGTTCGGTGACCGAGCGGTTGAGCAGGCCGCGTAGCCGGCTCAGTTCGGCGGCCAGTGCGGTGATCCGCCGGTGCCCTTCGCCGGAGTAGGACTGCGCCGGACCGGGATCGGCCAGCGCGTCGGCCAGCGAGGCCGCGTCGGTGTCGGCGGCGGCGGCGGCGATCTCATCGACGCTGACCGCCGCCGGTCCGCCGTCCGGCCGGTCCAGCGTCACCGCCCGGCGCCACAGCGCGGCGAGGTCGGCCGCGCCCAGCCGCCAACGCGGACCGGTCAGCACCGCCATCGCCGCCGCCCCGGCCGCCGGGTCGGTGACCAGCCGTAGCATCGAGACCAGTTGGGCGACTTCGGGAATCGACAGCAGACCGGCCAGGCCGACCACCTCGACCGGCACTCCGCGCCCGGCCAGCGCCCGGGCGACGGGCCCGGCGTCGGCGTTGCGCCGCACCAGCACCGCGGCGGTGGGCGGCTCTGCGCCCTCCTCGGCGGCCGCGGCGTAGCGGGCGGCGATGTGGTCGGCGACCCAGGCCCGCTCGGTCTCGACGTCGGTGTGCAGCGCGGCCAGCACGGTGCCGGGGGCGGCGCCGGGCCGGGCCTGCAGCGGGCGTACCCCCGCGCCGCGGCGGCGGGCCTCGGCGGAGACGGCGTTGGCCAGCGCCAGCGCCTGCGGCGGGTTGCGCCAGCTGGTGCTCAGCTCCAGGGTGGGCGCCGGGCCGCCGTCGGGGCGGGGGAAGTCGGTGGCGAACCGGGGCAGGTTGGTCGCCGAGGCTCCGCGCCAGCCGTAGATGGACTGGATCGGATCACCGACCGCGGTCAGCGCCAGCGGGCCGCGCGGGTCGGCTCCCCCGGCGCCGAACAGCGCCGACAGCGCGACCCGCTGGGCGTGGCCGGTGTCCTGGTATTCGTCGAGCAGCACCACCCGGTAGCGGTCCCGGAGCTGTTCGCCGACCTGCGGGCAGCCGGCGGCCAGCCTTGCGGCGGCGGCCATCTGGGTGCCGAAGTCCATCACCCGATCGGCGCGCATCCGCTCGTGCACGGCGTCGATCAGCGGCACCAGGGCCGCCCGGGTGGTCTGGGTGTCCAACATGTCCAGCAGCCGGCGGCTGGGGGTGGCCCGCTGGCGCGGACCGGGCGGCAAGCTGAGCACCAGCCGTTCCAGTTCGGCGTGGGTGTCCCGCAGTTGCCCGGTGTCGACGAGGTGCTCGGCCAGTTCGCCGGACAGCCGCAGCACCATCGCGGTCAGCGCCGCCGGGGTGGTCTGCACCGGCAGCGGGCCGGGGTGGGCGGCGACCACCTGGTAGGCCAGCTGCCACAGTTCGGTCTCGGTGAGCAGCCGGGCGTCGGGCTCCACCGGCAGCAGGGGGCCGAACTCGCGCAGCAGGGCGCCGGCGAAGGCGTGGTAGGTGCTGACGGTGGGTGCGCCGTCGGGGGGACTGTCGCTGAGCCCGGCCAGCCGGGCCAGCCGGGAGCGCACCCGGCGCAGCAGCTGCCCGGCGGCCTTGCGGGTGAAGGTCAGTCCGAGCACCTGGTCGGGCTCGGCGTAGCCGTTGGCGACCAGCCACACCACCCGGGCGGCCATCGTCTCGGTCTTGCCGGCGCCGGCCCCGGCGACCACCACCAGTGGGCCGGGAGGTGCGGCGATCACCGCGGACTGCTCGTCGGTGGGCGGCGGAAGTCCCAGGGCGTCGGCGAGTGCTTCCGGGGTCAGGGGGCTGAGCACGGTCACGGGGTTTCTCCGGGGGTGTGGGCGGGGCAGGACGGCCGGACCGGGCAGTGCCCGCAGCCCGGGTTGACCCGGGCGGTGAAGTGCGGGCCGGCGGTGGCCGCCGCGGCGCTGCGCACCGTCTCGGTCCACTGCGCGGCGTCATCGGGGCCCAGTGCGGTCTGCTGGCGTTCGGTGGCGCCGCCGGCCGCGGCGGGCTTGCCGACGTAGACCAGGGCGCCGCCGCCGGGCTGATCCCCGCCGGGCAGCAGCCCGGCGGCGACGGCGAGCTGGTAGAGGGCCAGCTGGGCGTGGTGCTGGGCGTCGTCCTTGGTGGCCGGGGTCTTGGCGGTCTTGACGTCGACGACGACCAGCCGGCCCTGGGCGTCGCGCTCGAGCCGGTCGATGCGGCCGCGCACCCGCACCGCGGGATGGCCGTCGGCGGCCTCGGCGATGATGCCGTCCACGTCGATCTCGGTGCCGACTTCGGTGAGCTCGTGGCGGGTGGCGGCATGCCAGGCGGCGAACGCCGACAGCATCCCCCGGTGCCGGTCCAGTTCGTTGGCCGCATACCAGGGTGAGTCGAACGGCATTGCTTCCCAGACTCTTTCGAGTTCAGCGGTCAGTGCCGCCTCACCCCGTCCGGCGTCGGAGACCAGGGCGTGCAGCACCGAGCCGAGGGTGGCGGGCAGCCCGCGCGGGCCGGTGCCGCCGTGCCGTTCGGCCAGCCAGCGCAGCGGGCAGTCGGTCAGGGTCTGCAGTGTGGAGGGGCTCAGGGTGACGGTGTGGCCGGGGCCGGACCACAGCGGCTCCTCGGTGCTGACCTCGGCCAGGCCCTGCCACTGCGACGGGTGGGCCCCGGGAACCCCGGCTGCGGCCAGCCGGGCCAGCTGGCGGGCGGCGCTGAGCCGCCGGTCCTCGGTGGCCCCCCCGGCCGGGGCGCACACCACCGCCCGCAGCCGGCCGACCACGGCGGCGGGGCTGAGCACCGGCGGCGCGGGCTGAGGGTGCGGGGCTTCGGCGCCGCCGCCGGTGGCCACCCGGGCCAGTTCGGTGACGAACGGCGAGGGCAGCAGCACGTCGTCGCCGCCGTCGCTGTCCACGGCGGTGACCAGCAGCCGCCGCCGCGCCCGGCCCATCGCCGCGATCAGCAGCCGGCGTTCGTCGGCCAGCAGCGGGGCGCGCGCCGAGACCGGTTCGTCGACCCCGTCGAGTGTGTCGAGCAGCCGCTGGGTGCCCAGGACCCCGCCGCGGGGAATGGTGTTGGGCCACAGGCCGTCCTGCACCCCGGCGATGACGACGGTGTCCCAGTCGCGGCCCAGCGCGGCGTGCGGGCTGAGCACCGCGACCCGCTCGGCCCGCGGTGCGGCGTCGGGCGATTCCGGTGGCAGCCGCAGGCCCGCGACGTGGTCGAGCAGGCCACCCACCGAGGCTCCGGTGGTGCGGTTGACGTAGGCCTCGGCGATGTCGAACAGCGCGGTGACTGCGGCCAGGTCGGACTCGGCGGCGGCCGCGTCGGGTCCGCCGCGCTCGGCGGTGGCCAGCCAGCGCCGCTGCAGCCCGCTGCGCTCCCAGGCCTGCCACAGCGGCTGGCGGGGGTCGCGGTGGCTGCGGTGGGCGCGGCGGGCCGCGGCCAGCACGGCGCGGACCCGGCCGACCGGCCGGGCCAGGGTGGCCGGCAGCTGCGGGTCGGGGCCGGCGAGCAGTCCGGCGGTGGTGGTGCCGGCCCGGCGGGCGGTGCGCCGGAGCTGGCGCAGCGACACCGGGTCCATCCGGCCGATCGGCCCGCCCAGCAGGGTCTCGGCGGCGTCGTCGTCAAGGTCGGCTTCGAGATCGGCGACGGTGGCCGTCAGCACGGTCAGCAGCGCGCGGGCGGCCGGGTGCGCGGCGATCGGCCCGCCGGCCGGGCCGGCGTCGACCGGGACACCGGCCAGATCCAGAGCGCGGGTCAGGCCGGCGGCCGCCCGCACCGAGCGCACGATGACCGCCAGCTCGGACCACGGCACCCCGTCGACGAGGTGGGCGCGGCGCAGCGCGTCGGCCACCGTGGCGGCCTCGGCGTGGGCGGAGGCGGCGACGGTGACCGTGACCGAACCCGGCTGCTCACCGGCACCCTCCATCTGCTGCCGGCCGGCCGGGCCGGGCAGCGCCGCGGCCGTCGCGCTGATCGCCCGGGCGATCGCCGGGGAGCAGCGGTGCGAGCGGGTCAGCCGCACCGCCGGGGTTTCCCCGGTCAGCAGCAGTCGCGGGTCGGCGCCCCGGAAGCCGAACACCGCCTGGTCGGGGTCACCGGCCAGCACCGCCAGATCGGCGCCGGCGGCCAGCACCCGCACCAGCCGGGC
>CAYURT010000010.1:1770-53974 GCA_964447215.1 uncultured Mycobacterium sp. | reverse complement strand
CACCGGCCAGCACCGCCAGATCGGCGCCGGCGGCCAGCACCCGCACCAGCCGGGCGGCCTGGGGGTCCAGGTGCTGGGCGTCATCGACGAGCAGCACCGAGATCCGGGCCCGCTCGGCGGCCAGCAGGTCGGCGTCGGAGCCCAGGGCCTCCAGCGCCGCGCCGACCAGTTCGGCGGCGCCCAGGGCGGGGACGGTGGCCTGCGGGGCGGCGGTGCCCACCGAGGAGCGCAGCAGCATCACCTGCTCGTACTGCTCGGCGAAGCCGGCGGCGGCCACCCATTCGGGCCGGTGGCACCGCCGGCCGATCCGGCGCAGCTGCGCGGGGTCCACGCCGCGCTCGGCGCAGCGGGCCAGCAGGTCGCGCAGTTCGGTGGCGAACCCGGCGGTCTGCAGGGCCGGGCGCAGTTCGGCCGGCCAGCCCGCCGCCCCGTCGGCCAGATCCCCGGCGAGCAGTTCGGCGATCACACCGTCCTGCTCGGCGCCGGTCACCAGCCGCGGCGGCGGGTCGCCGGCCCGCTCGGCGGCCTTGCGCAGCACCGCGAAGGCATAGGAGTGCACCGTGCGCACCAGCGGCTCGCGGACCACCGCCCGGCCCGGCCGAGCCGCGGCGGCGCCCAGCAGCCGGGCGGTCAGCGCGCCGCGGGTCTCGGCGGCCAGCCGTCCCGAGCCGGTCAGCAGCAGCACCGACTCCGGATCCGTCCCGCCGGCGATCCGGGCGGCGGCCTCGTCGATCAGCAGCGTGGTCTTGCCCGTTCCCGGGCCGCCGAGCACCCGCACCGTCGTCATACCCGCCATGACAGCACCGGGGTATGACAGGAACGCGCTACAGGCTGAACTCCTGCCCCGGCCGGGGCACCGTCGCCGCCCAGCCGAACTCCCGGCCCAGCCGGGTGCGCAGGGTGTCGGCCGGCTGCGGCTCGCCGTGCACCACGAACGTCATCCGGGGCGGGGCGGTGAATCCCGAGGCCCATCGGATCAGCTCGTCGGCGTCGGCGTGCGCCGAGAGCATCTGCAGGCTGGCCACCTGAGCCCGGATCGGGACCCACTCGCCGTGGATGCGCACCTCCGGCGCGCCGGCGGCCAGCGAGGCGCCCCGGGTGCCCGGCACCTGGTAGCCGGTCAGGACGATGGTGTTGCCCGGATCCGGGGCGAAGGCCCGGAGGTGGTGCAGGATCCGCCCGCCGGTGGCCATCCCGCTGGCCGAGATGATGATCTTGGGTTCGCGGCTCGCCGAGATCTCCTTGGACTGCTCAGCCTCCCGGGTGTAGGTGGCCATCGCGCACATCTGCTCGTAGATCTCCGGGGTGAGCCGGTGGTCGTCGTGGAAGCGGCCCAGCAACTCGCTGGCGTTGATGGCCATCGGCGAGTCCAGGTAGACCGGAACCTCCGGCAGCCGGCCCTGTTCACGCAGCAGCCACAGGTAGTAGAGCAGCGCCTGGGCCCGGCCCACCGCGAACGCCGGGATCACCACGGTGCCCCCGCGGGCGATGGTGGCGCCGACGATGTCGGCCAGCACGTCGGCCGGGTCGGCGCGGTCGCGCAGCCGGTCACCGTAGGTGGACTCCATCACCAGGTAGTCGGTCGACGGCACCGGTTCGGGATCGAACATCAGCGGGTCGTCGTAGCGGCCCAGATCCCCGGAGAACACCACCCGCCGGCCGCACCAGGCCAGCTCGACCGTCGCCGCCCCCAGGATGTGCCCGGCCCGGCGGAACCGCACCACCGGGGCGTCGGACTCCCAGCCCGGCACGGCGCAGTCCTGCCCGAACGGGCGGGTGTCGAACAGCTCGATCGCCCGCTCGGCGTCGTCGCCGTCGTAGAGCGGCAGGGCGGGGTGATGCTTGCTGGCCTTGTGCCGGTTGAGGAAGTCCGCGTCGCGCTCCTGCAGATAGGCGCTGTCGCGCAGGATGATCGCCGCGACCGCGGCGGTGCCCTCGGTGCACAGGATCGGCCCGTCGAAGCCCTCGCGCACCAGCCGCGGAAGATAGCCAGTGTGGTCGAGGTGGGCGTGGGTGATGACGACGGCGTCGATGCCGGCCGGGTCGACGGCCAGCGGCTCCCAGTTGAGCTCGCGCAGGTTCTTCACGCCCTGGAACAGTCCGCAGTCGACCAGGATCCGCCGGCCGTCGCTTTCCAGCAGGTGCTTGGAGCCGGTGACGGTGCTGGCCGCGCCGAGGCTGCGCAGAGTGAGCGGTTGGCTGTCAACGGAATTCATGGGTGACAGTCTGGCAGCATGATCCCGGTGAACACGCACAGCCACCTGCACCTGCACCGCTACGGCCCGCCCGGCACGGCGCAGGTGCTGATGATCCACGGGTTGACCGGGCACGGCGCCCGCTGGCACCGGTTGTGCGCGACGCATCTGCCCGAGTTGGGGGTGCTGGCGCCGGATCTGATCGGGCACGGCCGCTCGACATGGGCGGCGCCGTGGACCATCGACGCCAACGTGGCCGCACTGGCCTCGCTGATCGAGGACGAGGCCGACGGGCCGGTGCTGGTGGTCGGGCACTCCTTCGGCGGGGCGATCGCGCTGCACCTGGCCGCGCAGTGCCCGGACCTGGTGTCCGGGCTGGTGCTGCTGGACCCGGCGGTGGGCCTGGACGGGCAGCGGATGCGGGAGGTCGCCGAGGCGATGCTGGCCTCCCCGGACTACACCAGCCCGGCTGAGGCGCGTACCGAGAAGGCAAGCGGGTCGTGGGCCGACGTCGCGCCGGTGGAAATCGACGAGGAAATCGACGAGCATCTGGTAGCGCTGCCCAACGGCCGCTTCGGTTGGCGGATCTGCATTCCGGCGATGGCGTCCTACTGGAGCGAACTGGCCCGCGACATCGTGCTGCCGCGGCCCGGGACCCCGACCACCCTGGTGCGGGCGTCTTTCGTCGACCCGCCGTATGTCTCGTCGACCCTGCACGACGGACTGTCTGAGCGGCTGGGGGCGGACTTCGGCGCCGTCGAATTCGGCTGCCGGCACATGGTCGCCCAGGCCAAGCCCGCCGAGACCGCAGCGCTGATCCGCGACATGCTGAACTGAGATGGCCGCGATCACCGACAACCAGGTGGAGTCGGTGCGCGCCCTGGTGGCCTCGATACCGCCCGGCCGGGTGGCCACCTACGGCGACATCGCCTGCGCGGCAGGCCTTTCCAGCCCGCGGATCGTGGCCTGGATCCTGCGCACCGATTCCGCCGACCTGCCCTGGCATCGGGTGATCCGGGCCTGCGGGCGGCCGGCGCCGCATCTGGCGACCGAGCAGCTGGCGCGGCTACGGGCCGAGGGGGTGCTCGCCCGCGACGGGCGGGTGGCCCTGGCGTCCGCCCGGCACAGCTTCGGCTAGATCGCCATCCGGACCAGCGTGGCCGCGCGGGTCAGCCCGGCGAACGCCTCCGGCGTCGAACAGGGGTGCAGGGCGTTGACCGCCAGCCGGAACATCAACGCGCGCAACAGCATCTGCGGCCATTCCAGCAGCGAGTCCCAACGTTCGATGAGTCCCTCGTCGGCGTCACCCCAGGACAGCGCGTCGACCACGGCGACCCCGGCCGCCCACGCGGCCGGCCTCCAGTACGGGGTGATGTCGGTGATGCCCGGCGCGGCGGCGCCGGCGAACAGCACGGTGCCGTAGAGGTCGCCGTGCACGAGTTGGCTGGGGCTCTTGGTGGGCTTGCGCAGCCCGGCAAGCTGGGTGACCAGTTCGCGGGCGTTGTCGCGGTGCTCGGCCTCGGGCAGGGTCGGTGCGCCCAGCGGCAGCGTGTGCAGCGGGCGGTCCTCCCAGGCCGAGCGGTCGGCGACGGCGAAGACGTCGACGTCGGTCCACGGCGGCACCGGCGGCTGGGTCAGGAAGCGGGGCCGCTCCATTGAGCTGGTGGCCTCGTGCAGCCGGACGCCGGTGGAGATCACCTCGTCGTGGCGCGCCTCGGGGCTGCCCGCGACGAAGGTGTCCGCACGCCAGCCGGCCACCACGTAGCGGCCGTCGGTGGAACGCACCGGCCTGGCCAGGCGCAGGCCGTCGACGAAGAGGTTCTCCCGCACCTTGGCCGACCATGCCGCACGGGCGTGATCGACCACCTGAGACAGCACGACCTCACCGACCCGCCAGCCGTCGTCCCATCCCTCACCGACCGGTACGGGATCGCCGGTTTTGACGCCGAACGCCGTCATCACGTGCTCCGGCGGCCGCTCCTCGGTCACCAGCTCGTCGATCACAAAACCCAGGGTACGGCCTGATCCGGCCTGCGGGCCGTCAGTACATGACCATGTCGGGCTCGAATTGGTGAGCCCAGGCCAGGATTCCGCCCTGCAGGTGCAGGGCGTCGGAGAACCCGGCCTTCTTCAGCGCGGCCAGCGCCTCGGCCGAGCGGGTGCCGGCCTTGCAGTACAGCACCGGGATGCGGTCCTGCGGGATCTGAGCCAGTCCGTCGCCGGATTCGATGGCGGACTTGGGGATCAGCCGGGCGCCGTCGATGCGGTTGATCTCCCACTCGACCGGTTCGCGGACGTCGATCAGCGCGATCTTGGTGTCGGAGTCCAGCAGCCCGCGCAGCTCCATCGGGGTGATGGTGGAGTTCTCGGTCGCCTCGGCGGCGTCCTCGGAGACCGTTCCGCAGAACTCGTCGTAGTCGATGAGCTCGGTGATCGCCGGCGTGTCGGGGGCCTTGCGGACCCGCACCGTGCGGTAGGTCATGTCCAGGGCGTCGTAGACCATCAGCCGGCCCAGCAGCGGCTCGCCGATCCCGGTGATCAGCTTGATCGCCTCGGTGCCCATCACCGAGGCGATCGAGGCGCACAGGATGCCCAGCACCCCGCCCTCCGCGCAGGACGGCACCATGCCCGGCGGGGGCGGCTCGGGGTAGAGGTCGCGGTAGTTCAGGCCGCGCGGCTCGCCGTCGGGGCCGGGCGGGGCGTCCTCCCAGAACACCGAAACCTGGCCCTCGAACCGGTAGATCGAGCCCCAGACGTAGGGCTTGTGAGTCAGCACTGCGGCGTCGTTGACCAGGTAGCGGGTAGCGAAGTTGTCGGTGCCGTCGACGATCAGGTCGTAGTCGGCGAAGATCTCCAGCGCGTTGTCCGGCTCCAGGCGGGTCTCGTGCAGTCGCACGTCCACCAGCGGGTTGATCTCGCGCAGCGAGTCCGCCGCGCTCTGGGCCTTCGAGCGGCCGATATCGGACTGACCGTGGATGATCTGGCGCTGCAGATTGGACTCGTCGACGGTGTCGAACTCGACGATGCCGATGGTGCCCACCCCGGCGGCGGCCAGGTACATCAGCGTCGGCGAGCCCAGCCCGCCGGCGCCGATGACCAGCACTTTGGCGTTCTTCAGCCGCTTCTGTCCGACCACCCCGACATCCGGGATGATCAGGTGGCGGCTGTAGCGGGCGACCTCATCGCGGGTCAGCTCCGCGGCGGGCTCGACAAGCGGCGGCAACGACGACAAACCGGCTACTCCTCGCACTGGGCTGGATTCATCTCAGCAGTTGGTGAGTGCAACGGCAAAAGCGGGCCGGTGCTTCCCGGCCGCCGAGCGTGGGGCCTTTGGACGGAAAAAGCCCCTGTGAGGTCCATAGGACCCACGGTCGACGGGGAATCAGGCGATCGGATACGGCCAGGGGTTGAACCGGCAGCTCTTGCCGTCGGGTTTGACGTACTGCGGGTCGAAGCGGGAGGCGTCGTTGTCGGAGGTGGCGAAGGTCTGCTGCATCATGATCGGCGCCAGGCCGCCGTCACGGTCGCAGGCCTGATGGGTGGTGTAGCCGATGGCGTGGCCCACCTCGTGGTTGATCAGGTACTGCCGGTAGGAACCGACGTCGCCCTGGAACGGCACCGCGCCACGCACCCAGCGGGCCAGGTTGATGAACACCCGCGGCTCACCGTCGGAACCGTAAACCGGGTTGTAGCAGGATGTTTCGATCTCGATCTCGTAGCCGCAGCCCTCCCGCACCGTCATCGGCGAGGTCAGCGAAACCCGGAAGTCGGGTTGCTGCCCGGGCTCGAGGACGTCGACGCGCTGGAAGGCGAACTGCGGGTCGTGGATCCAGCTCTTCGGGTTGCCGAGGGTCTCCGAGACCATCCGGGCGAACCCCTCGTCGCCGCCGAAGGAGGAGGTGTCCACGCCGTCCTCCACCTCGACGGTGTAGGTGAACACCCGGTCGCTGCCCTCGCCGACCTTCGGGGTGGTTCCCGGGATGATCCGCCAGGTGCTCTCGCCCTGCGCGGTGAACGGCCCGCCGGCGGGCAGGATCCCGGTGGGCAGGCTGGCGTCGAATTCGGTCAGACCGCGCGGCGGCGCGCCGACGATGGTGGTCGCCGCCGCGCCGATCACCGGAGCCGCGATCTCCTCAGGCTCGGCGGGCAGCGTCGGGGCGGTCGTCATGGTCTGGTAAAGCACCACACCGGTGAGCACCACCAGCACCGGAAGCGCATACGCCCGCCAGCCGTAGGTGGAGGTGAACCTGCCCAGCCAGCTCTGTTTGCGGGCGTCGCGATGTTCCTCGCGGTTGGAGCGCGGCCGGCCCGAATCCAGCGACAACGGGTCGCGGTGGGCGCGCAGTGGCTGGTCCCACTCGCTGCGCAGCACCGGCACTCCCCCGCGGGGGCCCGACTCGTTGCTCACCGACCAAGAATGGCATATCGCGCCGCGGGGCGGCTCCCGGGCGCGCCCGTGTCGACCGGTCGCCGCAGATCAGCGGCCCGCCGGGGAGTAGTGTCTCTGCGACGATCCGATCGAGGGACCCGATGAGAAAGCTCGGCGACACCGCCTCGCGCAAGCCCGCCCGGCAGGCCGCACGGCTGCCCCGCGGGAAGCGCCGTGAGCAGCTACTGGAGGCCGCCAGCACGGTGTTCGTCGAACGCGGCTACCACGCCGCCGGCATGGACGAGATCGCCGAGCGGGCCGGGGTCAGCAAGCCGGTGCTCTACCAGCACTTCTCCAGCAAGCTCGACCTGTACCTGGCGGTGCTGGCCCAGCACGTCGACATCCTGGTCTCCAGCGTGCGCCAGGCGCTGCGCACCACCACCGACAACCGGCAACGGCTGCGGGCGGCGGTGGCGGCGTTCTTCGACTTCATCGAGCTCGACAGCCAGGGCTACCGGCTGATCTTCGACAACGACTACTCCGCTGAGCCCCAGGTGGCCGCCCAGGTGAGGGTGGCCACCGAGGCCTGCACCGATGCGGTGTTCGACCTGATCAGCCGGGACTCCGGGCTGGAGGCCCACCGGGCCCGGATGATCGCGGTGGGGCTGGTCGGCATCAGCATCGACTGCGCGCGCTACTGGATGGACGCCGACCGGCCGATCTCCAAGGACGACGCGGTCGAGGGAACCGTGCAGTTCGCCTGGGGCGGGCTGTCCCACGTCCCGCTGGCCCGCTGAACCGCGGGCCATACGCTCAGGCCGGCGGGGCGATTCCGAAGCCGACCCGGCGCGCGTCGGCGGCGCCGATCTCGATGTAGGTGATCTTCGAGGTGTGCAGCAGGAAACGCCGGCCCTTGTCGTCGGTCAGGCTCAGCAGCTCCGAACCGGCACCGGTCAGCGCCGTGCGCACCATCTCCTCGACCTCGTCGGGTGACTGCGCGCTGTTGAAGACCAGCTCGCGCGGGCTGTCCGAGACCCCGATCTTGACCTCCACAGCGGCCCCTTTCCGTATCGACTGCGGCTACAGGAAGGCTAGTGGACACCTCTCCGGCGCCTGGCGGCAGCGGGTGCGGTTCCGCCGATATGCCGTCAAGCTGCGATAACAGCATCACCACAGCATCACCACAGCATCACAACGGTCGGGTGCGGCGGCGGCGGGCGGCCGGTCGAGCTGCCTACCGTGGACCCTCGTGAGCCTCCTCGGACTGCGGCGGTGGCCCGGCGCGGCGTTCACCGTGACCGGCCTGCTGGCCAGCGCGCTGGCCACCAGCTACGTCATCAAGACCGGCACCGCCGCCACCGTCGCCGACGGCGAGGCCGCTCCCCGCACGGTGGTGGCCACCATCGCCCCGATCGACGACTTCGCCGAACGGCCGGTGCGGATCAGCTCGCTGAACGCCCCGCAGGCCCAGCCGCGCACCGACCTGCGCGAGATCGTCTACACGGTGGCCGGCAACCAGCGGCCCGACGATCCGGTGACGGTGGTCTACGCCGACGAGACCGGCACCCTGCAGACTCTGCACAACGTCACCCTGCCGTGGTCGCTGACCGTCACCCCGGTGCTGCCGGTGAACTATGTGACCGCCAACAGCCGGGGCAGCCAGCTGAACTGCTGGATCACCGACGCCGCCGGAGCCACCGTGGTCTCCCAGACCGATTTCGGCACCAGTACCACCTGCAACCGGTAGCCCCGCAACCTCAGCCCAGGCCCAGGCCGCGGAGCCGCTCGTCGTGGGTCTGCTGCATCTTCTGGTAGAAGTCGGCGAGCTGATCCAGTCCCCCCGAACCGGCCAGCACCAGGTCGACCAGTTCGTCGTGCTGGGCCAGCACGTACTGCGCCTGGGTGATGGCCTCGCCCAGCAGCCGCCGCGACCACAGCGCCAGCCGGCTGCGCTGGCGTCCGCTGGAGGTCACCGCGGCGCGGACCTCGGCCACGACGAACTGCGAGTGGCCGGTGTCGGCCAGCACCGTGCGCACCACCCCGGCCACCGGTTCGGGCAGTGCATCCGCCACCGCCCCGTAGAGGTCGGCCGCCATCGCGTCACCGACGTAGGTCTTGACCAGGGCCTCCAGCCAGGTGCTCGGGGTGGTCAGCCGGTGGTAGTTCTCCAGCGCGGGGGCGTAACGGTTGATCGCCGGGAGGACGTCGACGCCGCGGGCCTCCAGGGCGTCGCTGATCAGTCTGTAGTGGCCCATCTCGGCGGCGGCCATCAGCGCCATATTGATCCGTCCGCGCAGGTCCGGAGCCATCCGCGCCTCATCGGTGAGCCGGTAGAAGGCAGCGAGTTCGCCGTAGGCCAGCAGCAGGAGGAACTCGTTGATGCCGGGGTGGTCGACAGCAACGCTGTGCGCCGGGAGGTCCGGAGAGGGGTCGGCGCCACCGTGCATGCCGTCACTGTAGTCGGCGCCCTGGCCGGCTCTGCGGGTTCAACCGGGTATGATGCGAGCGGGACCATATGGTTCCACGGCACTGTGCGTGCACGTGCCAGGCCCGCCCGATCACGGCGCGGGGCCCGGGAACATTCTCGTCAAGAGTCTCTCGTGCACGCGGGGAACACACACCGCAACACCTCTGACACGAGGACGACACGAGGACACATGACACATCTGCATAGCCACGCCACCACCAGCTTCGCCAGCCTCGGGGTCCGCGACGAGATCGTCCGGGCCCTGGCCGAGAACGGCATCGAGAACGCCTTCGCCATCCAGGAACTGACCCTGCCGCTGGCCCTGGCCGGCGACGACCTCATCGGCCAGGCCCGCACCGGCATGGGCAAGACCTTCGCCTTCGGGGTGCCACTGCTGCACCGCATCGTCGGCGACACCACCCGGCCGCTGACCGGGGCGCCCCGCGCGCTGGTCGTGGTGCCCACCCGCGAGCTGTGCCTGCAGGTCTTCAACGACCTCGAGCACGCCGCGAAATACCTTTCCGCCGAAGGCCGCCCGTTCTCGGTCGTGTCGATCTACGGCGGGCGCCCCTACGAGCCCCAGATCGAGGCGCTGCAGAAGGGCGCCGACGTGGTGGTCGGCACCCCGGGCCGGCTCCTGGACCTGGCCCAGCAGGGCCATCTGCAACTCGGCGGGCTGAGCGTGCTCGTGCTCGACGAGGCCGACGAGATGCTGGATCTGGGCTTCCTGCCCGATATCGAGCGCATCCTGAAGCTGATCCCCGAGGACCGGCAGTCGATGCTGTTCTCGGCGACGATGCCGGACCCGATCATCACGCTGGCCCGCACGTTCATGAACCAGCCCACCCACATCCGGGCAGAGTCCCCGCAGTCCTCGGCCACCCACGACACCACCGAGCAGTTCGCCTTCCGGGCGCACGCGCTGGACAAGGTGGAGATGGTCAGCCGGATCCTGCAGGCCCGCGGCCGCGGGGCGACGATGGTCTTCACCCGCACCAAGCGCACCGCCCAGAAGGTGGCCGACGAGCTCGCCGAGCGCGGCTTCAAGGTCGGCGCGGTGCACGGCGACCTCGGCCAGATCGCCCGGGAGAAGGCGCTCTCGGCGTTCCGCGGCGGTGACATCGACGTGCTGGTGGCCACCGACGTGGCGGCCCGCGGGATCGACGTCGACGACGTCACCCACGTGATCAACTACCAGATCCCCGAGGACGAGCAGGCCTATGTGCACCGCATCGGGCGCACCGGCCGGGCCGGCAAGACCGGTGTGGCGGTGACCCTGGTGGACTGGGATGAGCTGGAACGCTGGTCGATGATCAACAAGGCGCTCGACCTGGACTGCCCGGATCCGGCCGAGACCTACTCCAGCTCACCACATCTCTACACCGAGCTGGACATCCCAGCCGAGGCCGGCGGCTCGATCGCCGGGCCGCGCCGAGCCCACCAGGCCAAGCGTTCTCCGGAACGGTCCGCCGAGCGGGACCGCCCGGCCCGCACCCGGTCGCGGCAACGCACCCGCGGCGGCAAGCCGGCCGGCGGGCACGCCACCGAGAACAAACCCGCCGAGACCGGGGCCGCGGAAGCCCCGGCCGGTGGCGGCGAGGGCCGCCGGCGTCGTCGCCGTCGGCGCAAGCCGGCGCAGACCGGCGCGCCCAGCAACTGAGCCCGGTGATCCGGCCCGAGCGCCGAACCAGGGCCGACCTGCTGGCCGCCGCCGGTATCGCCGCGGTCGTCGCCCTGCTCGTCGCGGCGTTGTGGTGGCACAGTTCGGCCCGCGCCACGGTCTCCCTGCCGGCCGTCTCGCCGGCCCCGACCGTCGAGACGGCCACCGCGGTACCGCAGGCCCTGCGGCAGAAGTGGACCACGGCCAGCCCCAAGACCCTGGCGCCGATCGTGCTGAAGGGCACCGTCATCACCGGCGAGGGCC
Organism: uncultured Mycobacterium sp.; assembly: GCA_964447215.1. Classification (GTDB taxonomy): domain Bacteria; phylum Actinomycetota; class Actinomycetes; order Mycobacteriales; family Mycobacteriaceae; genus Mycobacterium. Next base: position 43,019 of record CAYURT010000010.1, on the reverse strand, counting down.
GGGAGATGACCGGCCTGGACCCGTTCACCGGCGCGCAGCGCTGGCTGTACGCGCGCGACGCCGAGCTGTGCGCGGTGTCCCACGTCTACGACCTCGCGGTGGCGGTGTATCCCGACGCCCGCGGGTGCGGTCAGGTCAGCTCGGTCAAGGCCGACACCGGGACCCGCGGACCGGCCCGGACCAGCTATGCCGACAAGCAGGTGTCGGTCACCTCCAACGGCTCCACCGTGCTCTCGACCGGGCCGACGCGGCTGGAGCTGTGGCGATCGGACCTGGTGCGGATGCTGTCCTACGGCGAGATCGACGCCCGGGTCAAACCGGTCAACCGCGGCCGCGGCGCGGGCTGCGCGCTGTTGTCGGCCGCGGCCAGCGACGCCGCCGCGGCGGTCCTCGAGTCCTGCCCCGACCAGGACGACCCGCGTCTGACGGTGTTGATCCCAGGCAAGGAGGAGGACGAGCCGGAGACCAAGTACGTTCCGCTGCCCGGACTGGCGGTGGACTCCGAGGCGCGGGTGCTCGCGGTGGTCGGCACCACGACCGCGGTGTACCTCCCGACGCCGACGCCGGAGGTCGCCGTCTACGACGAGACCGCCACCAAGGTGTCGGGCACCGTGCTGCGGGTGCCCGCCGAGGTGGACGGCGCGGTCCCGGCGGTCACCCGGGCCGGCGACTACGTGACCTGGTGGACCGGGGCCGCGGTGATGGTCTTCGATGACAAGCTGGACTACCGCTACACCCTCGACGCCACCGGGCCGCTGCGGGCGCTGGGCCCGGCGACGATGATGGCCGGCCGGCTGCTGGTCCCGGTGGAGGGCGGGCTCGCGGTGTTCAACCCCGCCAACGGGGAGAACGAACGGCTCATCGCGGTGGCCCATCCGCCGGGGCGGGACGCGGTGGTCCCGGCGGTCGCCGGTTCGCTGGTGCTCGAGCAGCGCGGCCCGGCGCTGACCGTCTTCGGCCCGCCCTGAGCCTCAGGCGTCGGGACTGAAGGTCGGCAGCTGCTTTCCGGACTTCCAGTGTTTGAGCAGCGCGTCGGCCAGTTCCCGATAAGCCTTGGCGCCCTTGTTCTTCCGGGCCGCCAGCACTGACGACCCCGACGCGCTGGCCTCGGCGAAGCGGACCGTGCGGGGGATCGGCGGCGCCAGCACCGGCAGGTCGTAGCGGTCGGCGACGTCGAAGAGCACGTCACGGCTGTGGGTGGTGCGGGCGTCGTAGAGGGTGGGCAGCGCCCCGAGCAGGGTGAGCCCGGAGTTGGTGATCTGCTGCACGTCGGTGACGGTGCGCAGCAGCTGTCCCACCCCGCGGTGCGCCAGCGTCTCGCACTGCAGCGGCACGATCACCTCGGCCGCGGCGGTCAGCCCGTTGAGGGTCAGCACACCCAGTGAGGGGGGGCAGTCGATGAGGACGATGTCGAAGGGATCGTCGGAGAGCTTCTCCAGCGCGCGCTTGAGCGCGTACTCCCGCCCGGCCCGCATCAGCAGCATCGCCTCCGCGCCGGCGAGGTCGATGTTGGCCGGCAGCAGCGACATCCCCTCGGGGGTGTCGACCAGCACGGCATCGGGCTCGACATCGCCGAGCAGCACCTCGTGCACCGAGGCCGGCAGCTTGTCCGGATCGGTTCCCAGCGAGAAGGTCAGACAGCCCTGCGGGTCGAGATCGACCAGCAGAACCTTCTTGCCCTCGCCGGCGAAGGCCGCGCCGAGGGAGGCCACCGTCGTCGTCTTGGCCACCCCGCCTTTCTGGTTGGCCACTGCCAGTACCCGGGTCACGGCGTCCATCTTGGCAGGTTCGTGCACAATCGGTGGTCGTGAGTGTCGGCAAGCATCGGCTGATCCTGCTCCGGCACGGCCAAACCGACTGGTCACGCGACCACAAGCACACCAGCCGCACCGATCTGGACCTCACCGACCAGGGCCGCGAACAGGCCGCCCGGGCCGCGCGCACCCTGGAACGGCTGGGCCTGGACGACCCGCTGGTGGTCTCCAGCCCCCGAAAACGCGCGCTGGTGACCGCCGAACTGGCCGGCCTGAGCGTCGACGAGGTGTCCCCGCTGCTGACCGAGTGGGACTACGGCGACTACGAGGGAATGACCACCCACGACATCCGCACCACCACCCCCGGCTGGCTGCTGTGGACCTACGGCTGCCCGGGCGGGGAGAGCGTCGACCAGGTCAGCATGCGCGCCGACCAGGCGGTGGCCTACGCGCTGGACCGGATGGCCGAGCGCGACGTGGTCTTCGTCGGGCACGGCCACTTCTCCCGAGCGGTGGCCACCCGGTGGGTGGAGCAGCCGCTGCGGGAAGGCGCCCGGATCGGGTTCGCCGAGGCCGCCGCGGCGGTGTGTGGCTTCGAATACGGGCTGCGCCAGCTGTCGGCGCTGGGACTGACCTGATCGTGACCGATCGGGGGCAGGATCCGGCGCCCTTCGTCCTCAGCGGCCCGGCCGGCACGGTGGTGGGCGAGGGCGCAGCGCAGCGGTATCGCGAGATCGGTTCGGCCGCTGCGGCGTTGCGCCGGGGTAGCACCGCCATGGTGGTCGGGGCGCTGCCGTTCGACCTGAACGCCCCGGCTGCGCTGGTGGCCCCCGAGCGGGTCAGTCACCGGCTGCCGGCGCTGCCGGCCGGTCCGGCACCGGGGGTGCGGATCGCTGCGACTCTGCCCGACCCCGACACCCACCGGGCCAGGATCGCGTCGGCGCTGCGCCGCCTGCGCGACCCGGCCGATCCCCTGGAGAAGGTGGTGCTGGCCCGCTCGCTGCGGCTGGAGGCCGACGCCGCACTGGACCCGATGGCCGTACTGGCCCGGCTGATCGAGGCCGATCCGCACGCCATCGCCTATCTGGCCGACCTGTCCGCCGCCGGGCCGGACTTCGCCGGGACCGTACTGGTGGGCGCCAGCCCCGAACTGCTGGTGGCCCGGTGCGGCGAGCAGGTCAGCTGCCAACCGTTCGCCGGGTCCGCACCGCGCAGCGCCGACCCCGACGCCGACGCTGCGGCCGGGGCAGCGCTGGCCGGCTCCGCCAAGGACCGCCACGAGCACCAGCTGGTCGTCGAGACGATGAGGTCGGCGCTGGAACCGCTGTGCAGCCAACTTGATGTCGCCGCCGAGCCGCGGCTGAGCCGCACCGCGGCGGTGTGGCACCTCTACACCCCGATCAGCGGCATCCTGCGGGACACCTCCACCACAGCCATAGACCTGGCGCTGGCGCTGCACCCGACCCCCGCGGTCGGCGGGGTCCCGACCGGTGAGGCGGTCGGGCTGATCGGCGAGTTGGAGGGCGACCGCGGCTTCTACGCCGGCGCGGTCGGCTGGTGTGACGCGGCCGGGGACGGGCGCTGGGTGGTGTCCATCCGGGGTGCGCAACTCTCCGCCGACCGGCGCAGCGCGCTGGCTACCGCGGGCGGCGGGGTGGTCGCCGAGTCCGATCCGGCCGGTGAGGTGGCCGAGACCACCACCAAGTTCCGTACCATCCTGACCGCGCTCGGGGTCCCCGCATGAGCATCCTGATCCGGCCCGCCCGGCCCGGCGACGAGGCCGCGATCACCGCGATGATTCACCAGCTGGCAGCCTTCGAGCGTGCACCCGAGGAGTGCACGGCCACCGAGAGCCAGCTGCGGACAGCACTTTTCGGCGATTCTCCGGTGGCCTTCTGCCACCTGGCCGAAGTCGACGGCGACGTCGCGGCGATGGCCCTGTGGTTCCGCAACTTCTCCACCTGGGACGCGGTGGCCGGGATCCACCTGGAGGACCTGTTCGTGCGCGAGCGGTTCCGCCGCCGCGGACTGGCCCGCGCGCTGCTGGCCACCCTGGCCCGGGAGTGCGTGAACAACGGCTACAGCCGACTGAGCTGGTCGGTGCTGGACTGGAACACCGGGGCGATCGCTCTCTACGACGCGGTCGGGGGGCGGCCGATGACGGAGTGGATCGGCTACCGGCTCTCCGGCCCGGCGTTGTCGGCGTTGGCGTCCGAGGACGTGACCCACTGAATCGTGCTGGGGCTGAACAGCAGTGCCAGCACGACGATCGCGACCGCGGCGACCGGGACGGCATAACCCCAGCGGTGCGAGCCCACCCCGATGTACCAGGCGACCGGCAGCAGCAAAAGCTGGGCGAACACCGCCAGCCCGCGGCCCCAGCGCCGGCCGGTCCACAGCGCCCAGCCGGCGGCGAGAACCGCCGCGCCGATCAGTCCGAACCAGGCGGCGTTGCCGTAGCCGCTGACGATCTTCTGGTCCGCCCCGAACAGCCCCCGCACCGCGAACACGACCGCAGCGATCACCCCGAGGGCGCCCTGCAGGCCGACCAGGAGCCCGGCCCGGCGCACCGACGGTGGGGTGATCACGATTGAGAGCCTAGACACCCGCCGGCCCGGGGCGCTGACCGTCCTGGCCGCCGCGCGCCCGGTCTCACGACCCGTAGGCTCATCGCTCGTGCGCGCCGTGCTGATCGTCAACCCCAACGCCACCTCAACCACAGCGGCCGGCCGGGATCTGCTCGCGCACGCCCTGGAGAGCCGGGTGGAGCTGACCGTGGCGCACACCGACCATCGCGGCCACGCCATCGAGATCGCTGAGGCGGCCCGCCGCGACGGTGTCGGCCTGATCATCGTGCACGGCGGCGACGGAACGGTGAACGAGGTGGTCAACGGGCTGCTGGGCAAGCCCGGCGCGGACCGACCGCCGGCCGACTCGCTTCCGGCCGTCGCGGTGGTGCCGGGTGGGTCGGCCAATGTGTTCGCCCGGGCGCTGGGCATCAGCCCCGACCCGATCGAAGCCACCAACCAGCTGATCGACATGATCGGCGAGCACCGCGGCGGACCGGCGTGGCGGCGGATCGGGCTGATGGACTGCGGCGAGCGCTGGGCGGTGTTCACCGCCGGCATGGGTGTTGACGGCGACGTGGTGGCCGCCGTGGAGGCCCAGCGCGCCAAGGGCCGCAAGGTCACCGCCGCCCGCTACATGCGGGTGGCGCTGCGCGAGATGCTGGCCAGCGCACGCCGGGAACCGCTGCTCACGGTGCACCTGCCCGACCGGGAGCCGACCCCCGGGGTGCACTTCGCTTTCGTCTCCAACGCCAGCCCGTGGACCTACGCCAACCAGCGGCCGGTCTGGACCAACCCGGGCACCACCTTCGACAACGGGCTGGGCCTGTTCGCGATCACCGGCATGAACGTGGTGCGCAACCTGCTGCTGGTGCGCCGGATGCTGTCGAAAAAGGCCGATATCCGCGCCGGGCATCTGATCAGGGAAGACGACCTGCCCTGGGTGCGGATCACCGCCGCTGCGCCGGTGTCTTGCCAGGTCGACGGGGATTTCCTGGGTCCGCGGGAGGAGATGACGTTCCGGTCGGTCCCGGCCGCGTTACCGGTGGCCGCACCCCCGCCGAATCGCTGAACTGCGAAAACGTATACTGTTAGCACGTCGGTGTGTCGGCCGGGTAAACCGCCTGCGGAGTGACCTTGCCCACGCTTCAGCCGAGTTCTGTTGACAACTATCTAGCCTGTGCAACCATCGTGGGTAACAGTGCAACAACAGTTGTGTGTGCATGCGTTAACGCGTAGGGCTACCGGGCTGCGCCCGGAAAGCCGGTGCGCACACGGTAGGTAAGGAGTAGCTGACATGGATTGGCGTCACAAGGCGGTCTGTCGCGACGAGGATCCGGAGCTGTTCTTCCCTGTGGGAAACAGCGGCCCGGCCTTGGCCCAGATCGCGGAGGCGAAGCTGGTCTGCAACCGGTGCCCGGTGACCACCGAGTGCCTGACCTGGGCGCTGGAGTCCGGGCAGGATGCCGGTGTCTGGGGCGGTATGAGCGAGGACGAGCGTCGCGCCCTCAAGCGTCGCAACGCCCGGACCCGGGCGCGCTCCGGGGTCTAGAGCCCGCGCGAAGAAGCATCAGTCGCGGTCCCGAGAAATCGGGGCCGCGACTTTTTTCGGTGCGCGGCCGATCGGGACACGCAGTGCCACATCGGTGCCGCCGCCGGCTCCCACCCGCATCTCCAGGGTGCCGTCGAGTTCGGCGCCGACCAGGGTGCGCACGATCTGCAGGCCCAGACGGTCGGAGCCGGCCACATGGAAGTCGCCGGGCAGTCCGCAGCCGTCGTCGCCGATCACGATGTCCAGCCAGCGGGCCGAACGCTCGGCGCGGATCGCCACGCAGCCACCGCGATCGCCGGGGGCGAAGGCATGCTGGATGGCGTTCTGAACCAGTTCGGTGACCACCATCACCAGCGGGGTGGCCCGCGCGGCGTCGAGGACTCCCAGAGCCCCTTCCCGGGTGATGCGGATCGGGGTGTCGACGCGCGCGACGTCGTTCATCATCGGCAGGATCCGGTCGATCACCTCATCGAGGTTGACTTCCTCGTCGACCGACATCGACAGGGCCTCATGGACTTTCGCGATGGCGGCGACCCTGCGCACCGATTCGGCGAGAGCGTCGCGGGCCTCGTCGTTGTCGGTCCTGCGAGCCTGCAGGCGCAGCAGGGCGGCGACGGTCTGCAGGTTGTTCTTGACCCGGTGGTGGATCTCCCGGATGGTGGCGTCCTTGCTCATCAGGGCCCGGTCCCGCCGCTTGACCTCGGTGACGTCGCGGACGAGCACCGCCGCCCCGGCCGGGATGCCGGCCGTCACCAGGGGCAGGGTCCGCACGAGGACGACCGCGCCGCCGGCGTCGACCTCCAGACGTGCGCCGGGTCCGCCGGCCAGCGCGTCGCCGACGTGACCGGCCAACTCGTGGGCCTGAAACGAATCCGACAGCAACGGCCGGGTGACGTCGATGAGGTTGTGGCCCTCCAGGTCCGCGGGCAGCCCCATCCGGTGGTAGGCCGACAGCGCGTTCGGGCTGGCATAGGAGACCGTCCCGCCGGCGTCCAGGCGGATGAAACCGTCCCCGACCCGGGGGCTGGACCGCGATCCCGCCCGGTCGCCGGAGTCGGGGAACGCGCCGGCGGCCACCATGTCCAGCAGATGGTCCGCGCAGTCCAGATAGGCCTGCTCCAGCGGTGACGAGGCGCGCCAGCCGACACCGGCGCTCTGCCGGGTCAGCACCGCGACCACCTCGCCGTCGCAGCGCACCGGAACGGCCTGCGGCAACGCCTCCTCGCCGACGACGGTGCCCACCGCATCGGTGATCAGCAGGGTCGGGGCGGTGTTGGGCCGGCACTGGGCGACACAGACCAGGCGGCCGTCGTCGCGGCGCACCCACATCAGGTAGTCGCCGAAGGACAGGTCGGCCAGCAGCTGCCACTCCCCGACCACGGCGTGCAAGTGGTCGACGGCCCTGCCCGGCAGAACGGTGTGTTCGGCGAGCAGTTCACCGAGGGTGGACATCGGCTCCCGCGGGTCAGTCGATCACGGCGATCAGATGGCCGGCCTGGATGACGTCGCCGACGGCGACGTTGACCGTGGTGACCGTTCCGGCAACCTCGGCGAGCACCGGAATCTCCATCTTCATCGACTCCAGCAGCACGAGCGTGTCTCCGGCGCCGATCCGGTCGCCGGCGCTGACGACGACTTCGAGCACACTGGCAACGATCTCGGCGCGCACATCCTCGGCCATGGGACATATCGAACCACACCAGGCGATTTCCAGAGCGTCAAGGCACCGTGCGACACTGGTGGCAAATCACTCGGGTTTTTTCACGGAGGTAGGACCATGGCCAAGCGTGGCCGTAAGAAGCGTGACCGCAAACACAGCAAGGCCAACCACGGTAAGCGGCCGAACGCCTAGCGGGTAGTCGCCGCCGCACGGGAGACGGCCCCGCGGCCGTTACCCGCTTTTATCCGCTCGGGGCGCGCTACCTGAGGGGTCTGCGCCGGCTGGGGGGTTCTGGCTCCGGCGGCCGGGCTGCCGGCCGGGGGTTGCCGAAGCCTCGCCGACTGTCGTGCCCAGTCACCGCCGGTCGGGTTCAGCCAGGCCGGGTCGTTGCGGCTGTAGCCGACGTCGACGACGGGCTTGAGCACCGAGTTGAGCGCCCCGATGGCCGGTTCGGGCACCCCCATCTCGTGCAGCGGGTACAGCATCGGCAACTCCGCGGTGGGCACCAGATAGGTGGTCGTGGTGCCGCCGGCGGCGTTGACCTCGGTGGTGATGTTCTCGGCGGGCAGCGTGTCGATGTCGAACCAGATCGACTCCCAGTGGATCTGGCCGTGGTCGATGGCCGGACTGCCGGCCAGCGCGTTGACGACGGCCAGCAGGTTCCACGGGCGGTCCGGCCAGTCCGCCAGGCCGTCGTACTCGCCCTTGACCACGATGGCGTCGTACGGGGTGACCGGGACCGGCTGCGCGGTGTAGTTGACCAGCGGCAGATCCCAGCCGGTGAACGGCACGACCGCCGGGATGAACCCGCGTTCGCCGTCGCCGATGATGACGAAGGAGATGTCCCCCGGCGGGGGTTTGTCGGGGCTGGGGTCCACGGTGAGCCGGCGCATGACCTCGTTGGCCACGAAGGTGCTGCCGGACACTCCGATGACGGCCTGTGGTCCTTCGGTGGCCATCACGTGGGTGTAGAGGCTGTCGGAAGCCTCGGTGACCGAGTCGCCCAGGGTTCCCAGGTAGGCGGGCCACTCGATGTTGACGAAGGTGTTCTCGGGCTGGTCGTAGCGGGAGTCCAGGATCGCCCTCATCACCGGCTCGTCCACGGTCTCCCAGCCCATCCCGCCGATCACGACCACGGTCGCGGTGGGCGTCCACGCCATGCCGACGGTTGCGGCGGGCTTCCCCTCGATGCCGGTGAACGTCAGGGAACCGGCGACCACCGCGGCCGGCAGGACCGCGCTGACGAGTTTTACGAACTTGCCGCCCCCGGCTGCCTGGCCCATGTCACACCTCCCCGGAACCGCATGCGCACTCCCGCATATGTTAGCTGAGAGGAAGCTGAGAGCGCCAGCGCGCGGCGCCGGACCGGCGGCTCAGCTGCTGGTGCGCCGCACGATCGTGGTCCGGCTGATCTGCATGCGGATCCGGGCCACCAGTTGCTCGGGGGCCTTCTCCCCGCTGCATTTGGTGGCGATGAGCCGCTTGATGCGTTCCTCGACGCCGTAGTGGCGCAGGCAGCCGGGACACTCCTCGAGGTGGCGGCGCAGCAGATCGCGCTTGTCGTCGGTGACCTCGCCATCAAGCAGCATCCACACCTCGGAGATCACCACCCGGCAGTCGGCGCGCTCATCGCGCTCGCTCACGACGCCTCCTCACCGGTGTCGGCGCTCTGACCGCGCAGGAAGCCGCGATCCTTGGCGACGTCGGCCAGCAGGGTGCGCAGCTGACGGCGGCCGCGGTGCAACCGGGACATCACGGTCCCGATGGGGGTCTCCATGATCTCGGCGATCTCCTTGTAGGGAAAACCTTCGACGTCAGCGAGGTAAACGGCTAACCGGAACTCTTCTGGTAACGCTTGCAGCGCCTCTTTGATTTCACTGTCGGGCAGGTTTTCCAGCGCCTCGACCTCCGCCGAGCGCAGTCCGGTGGAGGAATGCTCGGCGTTGGCGGCCAGCTGCCAGTCGGTGATCTCCTCGGCCGGGTACTCGGCGGGCTGGCGCTGCTTCTTGCGGTAGCCGTTGATGTAGGTGTTGGTCAGGATGCGGTACAGCCAGGCCTTGAGGTTGGTGCCCTCCTTGAACGAGTGGAACCCCGAATAGGCCTTGACCATGGTTTCCTGCAGCAGGTCCTCGGCGTCGGCGGGATTGCGGGTCATCCGCAGCGCGCCGCCGTAGAGCTGGTCCATCAACGGGATGGCGTCGCGCTCGAAGCGGGCGGTCAGCTCGGCATCGGACTCGTGCCGGGACTCTTCCCGGGACTCCTCGGTATCGGTCATTGAGCGGTAATCCTAGGCTGTTGAGCCGTGACCAACTTCTCCGGCAAGACCATGTTCATCTCCGGGGCCAGCCGAGGCATCGGTTTGGCCATCGCCAAGCGGGTGGCCGCCGACGGCGCCAACATCGCCCTGGTGGCCAAGACCACCGAGCCGCACCCCAAGCTCCCAGGGACCATCTACACCGCCGCCACCGAGATCGAGCAGGCCGGCGGCAACGCGCTGCCGATCGTCGGCGACATCCGCGACGGCGACTCGGTGGCCGCCGCGGTGGCCGCCGCCGTCGAGCAGTTCGGCGGTATCGACATGTGCGTCAACAACGCCAGCGCGATCAACCTCGGCTCCATCGAGGAGGTTCCGCTCAAGCGCTTTGACCTGATGAACGGCATCGAGGTGCGCGGCACCTACGCGGTGACCCAGGCCTGCATCCCGCACATGAAGGGCCGGGACAACCCGCACGTGCTGACGCTGTCCCCGCCGATCCGGCTGGAGCCGAACTGGCTGCGGCCCACCCCCTACATGATGGCCAAGTTCGGGATGACGCTGTGCGCGCTGGGCGTGGCCGAGGAGATGCGCGCCCACGGCATCGCCTCGAACACGCTGTGGCCGCGGACCATGATCGCCACCGCCGCGGTGCAGAACCTGCTCGGCGGCGAGGAGTCGATGAAACGCTCCCGCAAGCCCGAGGTGTATGCCGACGCCGCCTACGCGGTGCTGAGCAAGCCGGCCCGCGACTACACCGGCCAGACGCTGCTGTGTGAGGACGTCCTGGTCGCCGACGGGGTCAGCGACCTGTCGGTCTATGACTGCGTGCCCGGCTCGGACCTGGGTGTGGACCTGTGGGTCGACGGGGTCAACCCGCCCGGCTACACCGGGTCGTGAGGGTTCGGGCCCGCTAGCCCTTCCTGCCGAACCGGCGCCAGCCGTGCCCGGCGAAGGCCCGCATCACCGCCAGGGCCAGCCGGCTCTGCTTCTGCGGCGAGGAGTACCACAGCAGCTCGGATTTCTGGGTGGGCAGCCGCGGGGCGGTGATGGCCTGCTGACGGCAGAACTTGATCAGCCCGGCGGCCCCGCCGCCGCGATAGCCGATCCCGGACTCCTTCCAGCCGCCCATCGGCACGGCGAAGCAGAACACGTTGGACATCGCATCGTTGATGTTGACCGCGCCGGTCTCCAGCCGGCGGGCGATCCGCTCGCCGCGGTCGGTGTCGCCGGTCCACACCGTCGCCGAGAGCCCGTAGCGGCAGTCGTTGGCCAGCCGGACCGCCTCGTCCTCGTCGGCGACCTTGATCACCGGCAGGGTCGGCCCGAAGGTCTCCTCGGCCATGCAGGTCATTTCGGGTTCGACATCGGCCAGCACGGTCGGCTGGAAGAACGTGCCGACCCCGGTGGGCTCGCCGCCGGCGAGCACCCGCGCGCCGGCCTCGGTGGCCTCGCGGACATGGCGCTCGACGATGTCGCGCTGGGCGGCGGTGGCCATCGCGCCGGTGTCGTAGCTCATCCCCTCCCCGGACTCCTGGCCCTGCTGGACGGCCTGGACCTTGGCGGCCAGCTTGGCGACGAACTCGTCGTAGATCGGGGCTTCGACGAGCACCCGCTCCACCGAGATGCACACCTGGCCGGAGTTGAACATCCCGCCCCAGGCGATGCCGTTGGCGGCCCGCTCGATGTCGGCGTCGGCGAGCACGATCGCCGGGTCCTTGCCGCCCAGTTCCAGGCTGCACGGGATGAGCCGCTGCGCGCAGGCCACGGCGACCTTGCGGCCGGTTGCCGTCGACCCGGTGAAGTGCACGAAGTCGGAGTTCTCGATGACCGCCGCGCCGGTCTCGCCGTACCCGGTGGCCAGCGCGAACACCGGCGGGGCGCCGATCTCGGTCCAGCCGCGGGCGAGTTCGACCGCCGACAGCGGGGTCACCTCGGAGGGTTTGAGCAGCACCGCCGCGCCGGCGGCCAGGGCGGGCACCAGGTCCAGCGCCAGCATCGCCAGCGGGAAGTTCCACGGCTCGATCATCCCGACCAGCGGATAGGGCCGGAACACCGTGGTGAGCTTCTTGACCTTGAACAGCGGGCTGTGCGCCTTGGGGTGACGGTCGGAGAGGAACTCCTCGGCGTGGCCGGCCCAGTAGTTGATGGAGTCGACGATGGTGATCGGCTCGATGCTGGCGTCGCGGCGGGACTTGCCGGTCTCGCTCATCAGCACCTCGGTGAGGTGGTCGGCATTGTCGAGCACCCAGTCCTGCCATGCCATCAGCCAGCGCTTGCGCCCGCGCGGGCCCATCTGCTCCCACTCGGTCTGGGCCCGGCGCAGTTCGGCAGCCTTGGCGGCGACGACGTCGGGGCCGTCGACGGGAACCGAGCCGACCTGCCGGCCGTCGGCCGGATTCCGCACCGAGATGATGTTCTCCGGTGGGGTCGCTGCGCTGGTCGGGGTCTCGTCAACCGCGGTCATGGCGGCTCCTCTCGGTCGCGTGCTTCCGAGCCTATCCCCCGCGGACCGGCAATCACAGGCCAACCGGTTGGTTGCCTGGATCGGCCGGGGCGATCAGTTCCGGGCCGTTGTTGGCCACCCGGTTGACCAGCGTCGAGACCTCCCGGGCATGCAGGCCGGCGACCGCCGGCGGCCCGCCCAGCAGGTCGGCCGGCGCGGTCCGGCCGGGGTCGAGCCAGCGGTCCCAGTCGGCCTCGGCGAGCAGCAGCGGCATCCGGTCGTGGATGGCGGCGAACCCCGCCGTCGCGTCGGTGGTGATGAGGGTGCAGCTGAGCCGGCCCGGCGCGGCCCGGTCCGCCCGCCACACCGACCACAGCCCGGCCACCAGCAGCTGCGCGCCGTCGTCGCGGTGGAAGTAGTAGGGCGTCTTGCGGCCACCGGGCTCGGCGGGCCGCTTCCACTCGTAGTAGCCGTCCATCGGCACCAGGCAGCGCCGGTGCCGCGCGGAGGCCCGGAATGCCGGCGAGGTGGCGGCGGTCTCGGCGCGGGCGTTGATCAGCGAGGAGCGGGTCTGCGGCTCACCGTCGGGTCCGGCCTTGAGCCAGGCCGGCAGCAGCCCCCAGCGCATCCGCCGGATCCGCCGGTCGGCGCCCGCTTCCGCGACGACGGCGGCCACGTCGGTGGTGGGGGCGACGTTGTAGTTCGGTTCGAAACCCCCGGTCTCGTCGACGGCGTGGATCCGCTCGGCGAGCACGGCCGGGTCGGTGGTCACCGCGAAGCGTCCGCACATGCCCCCATGGTCCCAGCGCTGGTGGTCCCGGCGCGAGACGCCCGGCCCACAGGGCAGGATGGACAGCCGTGAGCACCGAAGCATGGCCGGCCCCGCACGCCGCCCGGCCGGTTCAGGCCACCGTGACGGTGCCGGGCTCGAAGTCGATGACCAACCGGGCGCTGATCCTGGCGGCGCTGGCCCGGGCCGGCGGGTCCGGCCCGGTCTCCATCACCGGGGCGTTGCGCAGCCGCGACACCGACCTGATGATCGGCGCCCTGGACACCCTCGGATTCGACATCGCCGGCGGCGGGGCGGACCTCAGCGTCGGCGGTGCGCTGGACCCGGCAGCGCAGGCCCGCGTCGACTGCGGGCTGGCCGGCACGGTGTTGCGGTTCACCCCTCCGCTTGCCGCGCTGGGCACCGAGACGGTGACCTTCGACGGTGACCCGCAGGCCCGGGCCCGCCCGATCGCCCCACTGCTCGACGCGCTGCGGGGTATCGGCGTGGACATCGACGGCGGCGGTCTGCCGTTCTCGGTCCGCGGCCACGGCGCGGTTCCCGGCGGCACCGTGCACATCGACGCCTCGGCGTCCTCGCAGTTCGTCTCCGGGCTGCTGCTGTGCGCGGCGGCGTTCACCGACGGGCTGACCGTGGTGCACACCGGCCACACCGTGCCCTCGGCGCCGCATATCGAGATGACGGTGGCGATGCTGCGCCAGGCCGGGGTCGACGTCGAGGACACCACGCCCAACCGGTGGACGGTGCGGCCCGGGGCGGTCACCGCCCGGGACTGGCGGATCGAGCCCGACCTGTCCAACGCGGTGCCGTTCCTGGCGGCGGCGATCGTCACCGGCGGCACGGTGGGGATCACCGGCTGGCCGGTGGTCGGAGTCCAGCCCGCCCCGATCATCCTGGCCATCCTGCGGCTGCTGGGATCAGAAGTCACCCATGAGGATTCGACGCTGGTGGCCCGCGGACCACAGGACTACCCGGGGTTCGACATGGACCTCAACGAGGTCGGTGAGCTGACCCCGTCGGTGGCCGCCCTGGCCGCCCTGGCCCGGCCCGGCTCGGTGTCCCGGCTCACCGGCATCGCCCATCTGCGCGGCCACGAGACCGACCGGCTGGCGGCGCTGAGCACCGAGATCAACGCCCTCGGCGGGGACTGCGAGCAGACCTCCGACGGCCTGGTGATCGGCGCCCGGCCACTGCACGGCGGGCTGTGGCACTCCTACGCCGACCACCGGATGGCGATGGCCGGGGCGATCATCGGGCTGACGGTGCCCGGTGTGGCCGTCGAGGACATCGCCACCACCGCCAAGACGCTGCCGCAGTTCCCCGCCATGTGGGCGGCGATGCTGGCCGGGGAGCGCCGTTGAGCCGGCTGGACTACGACGAGTCCGACGTCAAGATCCGGTCCGGGCGGGGCTCCCGGCCCAGGACCAAGACCCGCCCCGAACACGCCGACGCCGAGTCGGCGATGGTCGTCACCGTGGACCGCGGCCGATGGGGCTGCGTGATCGGCGGCGACCCACACCGGCGGGTGACGGCGATGCGCGCCCGGGAACTGGGCCGCACCCCCATCGTGGTGGGCGACGACGTCGACGTGGTCGGCGACCTGTCCGGCCGGCCCGACACCCTGGCCCGCATCGTTCGCCGCGGCCCGCGCCGCACGGTGCTGCGCCGCACCGCCGACGACACCGACCCGACCGAGCGGGTGGTGGTGGCCAACGCCGACCAGATGATGGTGGTGGTGGCGCTGGCCGACCCCCCACCGCGCACCGGGCTGGTGGATCGTGCCCTGATCGCCGCCTACACCGGGGGGCTGCGCCCGATCCTGTGCCTGACCAAAACCGACCTCGCGCCGGCGGCACCCTTCGCCGAGCAGTTCGCCGACCTGGATCTGACCGTGGTCACCGCGGGGCGCGACGAACCGCTGGGACGGGTCGAAGGCCTGCTGGACGGTCACGTCACGGTGCTGCTGGGCCACTCCGGGGTCGGGAAGTCGACGATGGTCAATCGCCTTGTGCCAGAGGCCGACCGGGCCATCGGCGAGGTGTCCGGCGTCGGTAAGGGCCGGCACACCTCCACCCAGTCGGTGGCGCTGCCGCTGCCCGGCCGCGGCTGGGTCGTCGACACCCCCGGGGTGCGGTCCTTCGGCCTGGCCCACATCCGGCCCGACGATGTCATCGCTGCCTTCTCCGACCTCGGTGAGACGATCACCGAGTGCCCGCGGGGCTGCGGGCATATGGGCCCCCCGGCGGATCCGGAGTGCGCGCTGGACGGACTCACCGGGCCGCCGGCCCGGCGGGTGGGCGCCGCCCGGCGCCTGCTTCAGGCGCTGGCCGAACAGAGGAGAGGCACGTGAACACCACCATCGGCAACGTCCCGCTGATCACCCTCAACGACGGCAACCACATCCCGCAACTGGGTTTCGGGGTGTTCAAGATCCCTCCGCAGGAGACCGCCGAAGCGGTTCGGGCGGCCCTGGAGATCGGCTACCGCCACATCGACACCGCCCAGGGCTACGGCAACGAACGCGAAGTGGCCCAGGGCATCCGGGACGCCGGGCTGGACCGGTCGGAGGTGTTCGTCACCAGCAAACTGGGCAACAGCGCCCACCGCCCCGACGACGCCCGCCGGGCCTTTGGGCAGACCCTGGAACGGCTCGGCTCCGACTACGTCGACCTGTTCCTCATCCACTGGCCGCTGCCAACCTGCTACGACGGCGACTTCGTGTCCACCTGGACCACCCTGGAGGACTTCAAGGCCGACCGCCGGGCACGCAGCATCGGGGTGTCCAACTTCCAGATCCACCATCTCCAGGAACTCGCCCGGGAGACCGCCACGACCCCGGCGGTCAACCAGATCGAGGCCCACCCCTACTTCACCAACGACACCGTGCGGGCCTACAACACCGAGCACGACATCGTCACCGAGGCGTGGTCGCCGATCGCCAGGGGCACCGTGCTCAGAGAGCCGACCGTGCTGCGGGTCGCCCGGGCGGCCGGGGTGCATCCGGCGCAGGTGGTGCTGCGCTGGCACATCGAGCGCGGCGACGTGGTCTTCCCCAAGTCGGTCAACCCGGCCCGGATGCGGGAGAACTTCGAGATCTTCGACTTCGAGATCACCGACGAGGAACTGCAGGCGCTGACCGAACTGGACCGCGGCGCCGACGGCCGCACCGGCCCCGACCCGGACACCTTCGACCGGATCGGTTAGGCCTTCTTAGCCCGCCGGCCGGCGCGCACCGCGGCGATCGCCGTCTTGAGCCCGCCGCGCCGGTCGGCCGGGGCCAGCACCGAGAACATCCGCTCGCTGCGGGTCTCCGGGGCGTCATCAGCGGTGTCACGGAGGAACCGGTCGGGCAGCGACAACTTGGCAATGGTGCGCCACGCCTTGCCGTACTGGACCAGCAGCGGCCCGGTGGTGTAGGGCAGGTCGTATTTGTCGCACAGCGCGCGCACCCGCACCGAGATCTCGGGCAGCCGGTAGCTGGGCAGGTCCGGGTACAGGTGGTGCTCGATCTGGTAGGCGAGGTTGCCGGTGAGGAACCCCAGCGCCGGGCCGGCCTCGATGTTGGCGCTGCCCAGCATCTGGCGCAGGTACCACTGGCCGCGGCTCTCCCCGGCCATGTCGCCGGCGGTGAACTTCTCGGCGCCGTCGGGGAAGTGCCCGCAGAAGATGACGGCGTTGGCCCACAGGTTGCGGATCACGTTGGCCGCCAGGTTGGCCTTGACGGTGGAGACGAAACCGGCCCGGCCCCACTGCCGGGGTGAGAGCGCCGTCAGGGCCGGGAACACCACGTAATCCTTGGCCAACTGGCGGGCCGCTTTACCGGCGAACTCGCGCAGCCGGACGATCGTGGCCGCCCGGGTGTCGGGCTTGAGGATCTTGCGGGTCTCCAGGTGCTGCATGCCGATGCCCCACTCGAAGCCCAGCGCCAGCACGGTGTTGATCGGAAGGTTCAGCACGTTGGCCGGGGACCACGGCTCATCGCGGGTGACCCGCAGCACCCCGTAGCCGACGTCGTCGTCCATACCGAGCACGTTGGTGTAGTCGTGGTGGGCGACGTTATGGGTGATCCGCCAGTGCTTGGCCACCCCGACCATGTCCCACTCCCAGGTGGCGGAGTGGATCTCGGGATCGTTCATCCAGTCCCACTGCCCGTGCAGGACGTTGTGGCTGATCTCCATGTTCTCGATGATCTTGGCCAGCGCCAGCACGGCGGTGCCGGCCCAGCGGGCGGTGCGCCGCGAGCCGAACGCGAGCAGCAGCCGGCCGGTGACCTCCAGTCCGCGCTGGGCGGCGATGGTGCGCCGGATATAGCGGGCGTCGCGCTCGCCCAGGGAATCCTCGACGTCGCGGCGGATGGCGTCGAGTTCGACGGCCAGGTTCTCGATGTCGGCATCGGTGAGGTGCGCGAATTCCTCGATGTGGGTGATCGCCATCAGATGTCCAGCTCGCAGTCCCCGTCGGCCACCGAGACGCAGGTCTGCACCCGGGTTCCCGGCTCGTGATCGGCGCCGGTCCGCAGGTCGCGGGCCCGTCCCGCCGTCAACCCGACCATACAGGTATGACAGATGCCCATCCGGCAGCCGAACGGCATCAGAACACCGGCTTGCTCACCGGCGTCGAGCAAGGTGGTGGCGGCGTCGGCGAACCGGGTGCGGCCGCTGCGGGCGAAACTGACGGTTCCGCCGCGGCCGGCGGGGCCGCGCGGCACGGCGTACCGTTCGACGTGCAGCCGATCGGTTCGGCCCTCGCCCGCCCACAGCTTCTCGGCGCCGGCGATCAGACCGGCCGGGCCGCAGACCCAGGTCTGACGTTCCCGCCAGTCGCCGACGGATTCGGACAACCGTTCCAGGTCGAGCCGGCCCATGGTCCGCGTCGTGCGGATGATGAGCCGGTATCCCGGCTCGGCGGCACCCAGGGCGGCCAGTTCCGCGGCGAACATCACCTCGTCGCCGGTGGGCGCCGAGTGCAGGTGGACGATATCGGTGTCTCCACCGATCTGGTTGCGCCGCTGAAGAGTTCGCAGCATCGACATGATCGGGGTGATACCGGAGCCCGCGGTCAGGAACAGCGTCTTCGGCGGCGGCGGGTCGGGCATGACGAAGTTGCCGCGCGGCGCCGCCAACCGGACCACGGTGCCGGGCCGGACCCCACCCACGAGATGGCCGGAGACCACGCCCTCGGGCATCGCCTTGACGGTGATGCTCAGCGTGCGCGCCGCCGCGCGGGGCGCCGAGGTCAGCGAGTAGGACCGCCACCGCCAGCGGCCGTCGATAAGCAGGCCGATCCCGACGTACTGGCCGGGCTGGTAGTCGAGGTTGAATCCCCACCCGGGCCGGATCACCAGCGTCGCCGAGTCGGTGGTCTCGGGGCGCACCGAGACCACCCGGCCGCGTAGTTCCCGCGCCGACCACAGCGGGTTGATCAGAGCCAGGTAGTCGTCGGGCAGCAGCGGAGTGGTCGCCCGCGATGCGAGCGCCCGCGCCACGGTGACGACCCTGCCCATCACAGCAATTCAAGCAGAAAGGGCAGTTCCTGGGCGGCGTACCAGGCCAGGTCGTGGTCCTGGGCGTCACCCACCGTCAGCTCGGCGTCCTCGTCGCCCAGATCGGCGGAGTCGATCACCTCGACCGCGGCGCGCAGCGCCGGTTCGGCGGCCGGATTGTCGACGTAGGCGGCGACCACCTGATCCATCCCGACCCGCCCGCTGACCCGGACCACGGCGTCGTCGAGGTCCGGGCGCAGGGTCACGACCTCGCCGGGGACGTCGGCGACCAGCACCGCCCGGCGCAGCGGCGGGCCGTCGGGCGGCTCGACGCTGAGCAACCGCAGCGAGGCCAGCGCCGCCTCCCGGATCGCCACCTCGGCCAGTTCCTCGTCGTCGCCCTCGGTGTAGGACTCGCGCAGGGTGGGGGTCACGGCGAACGCCGTGCCGGCCCGGGGCTGCAGGTAGCCGTCGCCGACCAGTTCGGTCAGCATCGGCAGCGTGACCGGGATGTAGACCCGCGTCGGTACGGCGTTATTCACGGTCCCCCAGCAGCGTTGCGGCGTAGTCCTCGACGTAGGTGGCCAGTTCGCGCGGCGGACGCCGGTAGTTGCCGATCACCGGCCGTTTGGGCAGTTCGACCTTCTCCGGCTCGACCTCGGTGTAGGGGATCGAGCACAGCAGGTGAGACATCATGTTGAGCCGGGCGTGCTTCTTGATCGCCGACTCCACCACGAACCACGGGCTGGCCGGGGTGTCGGTGTGCACCATCATGTCGTCCTTGGCCCGCGAGTAGTCCTCCCAGCGGTACACCGACTCCAGGTCCATCGGGGAGAGCTTCCAGCGCCGCAGCGGATCGCTCATCCGGGCCTTGAACCGCTTGAGCTGCTCATCCTCGGAGACCGAGAACCAGTACTTGCGCAACAGGATTCCGTCGTCGATGAGCATCTGCTCGAAGATGGGGCACTGCCGCAGGAACAATGCCTCCTCCTGGGGGGTGCAGAAACCCATCACCCGCTCCACACCGGCCCGGTTGTACCAGGAGCGGTCGAAGAGCACGATCTCCCCGCGGGTGGGCAGATGTTCGATGTAGCGCTGGAAATACCATTGGCCGCGTTCGCGTTCGGTGGGCGCGGGCAGCGCGGCGATGCGCACGGTGCGCGGGCTGAGGTACTCGGTGATGCGCTTGATGGTGCCGCCCTTGCCGGCGGCGTCGCGGCCCTCGAAGAGCACGACGATCCGGGCTCCGGTGACCCTGGTCCACTCCTGGAGCTTGACCAGTTCGGTCTGCAGGCGATACAGCTCCGCCTCGTAGACGTCATTGGAAATCCTGCGCGGCTTGCCCCGACCTGACTTACCCATCGCCGCATCGTACGACGGCGCCTCAGCGCGCGCCGTCCCGAATCTCCTCAAGGGACTCGGCGAGCAGTTCGGGCATCATCTCCACATCGGTCATCGCGTCGCGGTCGGCGTTGATGCCGAAGTACAGCATCCCGCAGTAGGACGTCACCCCGATCGCCAGCACCTGGTCGTGCAGCAGCGGCGGCACCGCGTAGGTCTGCAGCAGGGCGGCCCCGGCGACGTACATCTGGGTTTGCGGCCCGGGCACATTGGTGATCAGCATGTTGAACTGGCGGGCCGGGAACTGGGTGGCCACCCGGGTGCCCATCGCGTGCAGCGTGGGCGGGGCGAACCCCGACAGTGTGACGATGGTGCGGGCGTCGACCAGGCTGGCCGAGGCCGAGTGCGACTCGGTGGCATGCGCGATCTGCGACAGCCGCACCACCGGGTTGGATTCGCCGACCGGGAGGTCGATCAGGAACGGCGCCACTTCGCTGATGGCCTGCCCCGGCCCGGCCGGGGTTTCGTCGTCGGGGTAGACCGACGTCGGCGCCATCGCCCGGATGGTGGTGCTGGAGCCGACCGGCTCGCCGCGGGAGAGCAGCCAGTTGCGCAGCGCGCCGGTGATCACCGTCAGCACCACATCGTTGACGTCGCAGTCATACCGGGACCGGATCGCCTGGTAGTCGGCCAGTTCCGCGGAGGCGACGGTGAACCTGCGGTGCCGCGAGACGGTCGTGTTCAGCGGGCTGTCCGGGGCGCTGCCGCGCACCAGGGTCTGGGCCACCTCGCCGGCCCGCCGCACCAGGTGGGCCACCTCGCCGCTGTCGCCGGCCAGCTGGGCCACCGCCGAGCGCATCGCCCCCAGCTGCTGGCCGGGCCGGGCCAGCCAGTCACCGACCGCATCCAGGATCAGCCGGCCGGCGGTGGGTTCGCGGCCGGGCAGCCAGATGTCCTCCGGGGCGGCGGCCGGCCGCCGGCGGCGATCGGCGATGACGTGCCCGATCTCCACCGCTGCCATCCCGTTGACCAGCGCCTGGTGGGATTTGATGAACAGTGCCAGCCGGTTACCCGACAGCCCCTCGATGAGGTACATCTCCCACAGCGGCCGGGTCCGGTCCAGCGGGCGGCCGGCCAGCCGCGAGATCAGTTCGTGCAGCTGGTGGTCGCTGCCCGGCGACGGCAGCGCCGAGCGGCGCACGTGGTAGGTGATGTCGAAGTCGGGGTCATCAACCCAGACCGGTCTGGCGATGGCCAGCGCCACCTCCCGCACCTTCTGCCGGTACCGGGGAATCTGCGGCAGCCGGCGCTCCACCGTCCTCAGCAGCGCCTCGTAGCTCAGACCGCCCCGGGGGCGCCGCAGGATGGACAGCGAACCGACGTACATCGGGGTCGAGGTGTTCTCCCGCCGGTAGAACGCGGCATCCGGCGGGGACAGCCGAGTGATCATCGCCGCGACTACCTCCCTTCGCTGTGCGCCCGGTGACCACTATGCCCGTGCTGCGGGCCGGGTGAATACCGGCCGGGCCGGGCCTGTGCCATTCTGGCGGCTCCATCGCCCGGGGAGTGCCCATGACCGCCGACGCCGTTGCGTCCCTGACCCCGCCCGCCGTCACGCCCGTCGTCGACTACGAGCCACCTGCGCGGAGCGGGCCGCCTGCACCGCCACGACCCCAGCCCCTCGGAGGGGCCCGACGCGGTCCCGATCGGCCCCCGCCGGCCCCGCGGCCCGTCGATCCCGCCGCGGCGGCCTTCGCCGACGCAGCGCTGCGGGGTGTGCTGGAGGTGATCGACCGGCGCCGGCCACTGGCCCAGTTGCGGCCCCTGCTCGCCGCGGGTCTGGTGGACTCGCTGCTGGCCGCCGCCGAACGGCACGGCGACCGTCGGATGCCCGCGCGGCTGCGCCGGGTGCACACCCAACCGGTCGGCGACGGCACCGCGGAGGTGGCGGCCAGCTACACGCGCGGGGATCAGGTGCACGTGATCGCCTGCCGGATCGAGCGGGACGGCCCGGATGGGCGGTGGCAGCTGGTGGCCCTGCACCTGGGGTGAGGGACCGGAATCAGCCCCGGCGCACAGCCTTCCGTTCCTTGTTGCGCGCGCGCTTTGCCTCCCGGCGCTCGCGGCGGGTGGAGCCGTCGGCCCCCGGCGGCGCGCCGCCGGACTGCTTGATCTCGGCGTTACCCTCCTCGTCCGGGCCGACATAGGTCATCTGGCGCGGTTGCTCGCCGCCGAGCCCGGCCAGCCCGGCCGGCGCGGCGACCGGTGCCACCGTCGGCTGGGCGACCGGTTCAACGGTCACGTTGAACAGGAAGCCGATCGACTCCTCTTTGAGGGCGTCGAGCATGGCGATGAACATGTCGTAACCCTCCCGCTGGTATTCCACCAAGGGGTCACGCTGCGCCATGGCGCGCAGTCCGATGCCCTCCTTGAGGTAGTCCATCTCGTAGAGGTGCTCGCGCCACTTGCGGTCCAGCACGTTGAGCAGCACGTTGCGCTCCAGCTGCCGCATGGCCTCCGGCCCGGCCAGCTCCTCGACTTCGGCCTCCCGCTTGGCGTAGGCATTCTGGGCGTCGGCGACGAGGAGTTCGAGCAACTCCTCCCGGGACAGCTCGCCGGGCTCGCCGACCGCCTCGGAGTCGACCAGGTCGTGGTAGTCCACCTCGACCGGGTAGAGCGTCTTCAGCGCTCCCCAGAGCTGTTCGAGGTCCCAGTCCTCGACGTAGCCCTCCGCGGTAGCTCCGTTGACGTAGGCGGTGACCACGTCGGTCAGCATCTCGTGCACCTGCTCACGCAGATTCTCGCCCTCGAGGATGCGGCGGCGCTCGTCGTAGATCACCAGGCGCTGCTTGTTCATCACCTCGTCGTACTTCAGGACGTTCTTGCGGATCTCGAAGTTCTGCTGCTCGACCTGGGTCTGGGCGCTCTTGATGGCCCGGGTGACCATCTTGGCCTCGATGGGCACGTCGTCGGGCAGGTTGAGGCGGGTCAGCAGCGTCTCCAGCGCCGCGCCATTGAACCGGCGCATCAGTTCGTCGTCCAGTGACAGATAGAACCGCGACTCCCCCGGGTTGCCCTGGCGGCCGGACCGGCCGCGCAACTGGTTGTCGATGCGGCGTGACTCGTGGCGCTCGGTGCCCAGCACGTACAGACCGCCGACGGCCATCACCTCGTCGGCCTCCGCGGCGGCCTTGGCCTTGACCTTGGGCAGTTCCTCATGCCAGGCCGCCTCGTACTCCTCGGGGGTCTCGACCGGGTCCAGGCCGCGGGCACGCAGATGCTCGTCGGTCAGCATGTCGAGGTTGCCGCCCAGCACGATGTCGGTGCCGCGGCCGGCCATGTTGGTGGCCACCGTGATCGCGCCCAGCCGACCGGCCTCGGCGACGATCGCCGCCTCCTGCTCGTGGTTCTTGGCGTTGAGCACGTTGTGCGGGATCCGGCGCTTCTGCAGCATCTTGGACAGGTACTCCGAGCGCTCCACGCTGGTGGTGCCGATCAGGACCGGCTGACGGTTCTCGTAGCGCTCGGCGATGTCGTCGACCACGGCCAGGAACTTGGCCTCCTGGGTCTTGTAGATCAGGTCGCCCTGGTCCTGGCGGACCATCGGCTTGTTGGTGGGAATGGGAACCACCCCGAGCTTGTAGATCTCGTGGAGCTCGGCGGCCTCGGTCTCGGCGGTGCCGGTCATCCCGGACAGCTTCTTGTAGAGCCGGAAGAAGTTCTGCAGCGTGATCGAGGCCAGGGTCTGGGTCTCCGGCTTGATCTCCACGCCTTCCTTGGCCTCGATGGCCTGGTGCATGCCCTCGTTGTAGCGGCGCCCGATCAGCAGCCGGCCGCTGAACTCGTCGACGATGAACACCTCGCCGTCGCGCACGAGGTAGTCCTTGTCCTTGGTGAAGAGCTCCTTGGCCTTCAGCGCATTGTTGAGGTAGCTGACCAGCGGGGAGTTCACCGCCTCGAAGAGGTTCTCGATGCCCAGCTGATCCTCGACGAACTCCACCCCGAGCTCGTGCACGCCCACGGTGCGCTTGCGCAGGTCGACCTCGTAGTGGACGTCCTTCTCCATCAGCGGTGCCAGCCGGGCGAACTCCGTGTACCAACCGGAGGCGTCGTCGGCGATGCCGTTGATGATCAGCGGGGTGCGGGCCTCGTCGATGAGGATGGAGTCGACCTCGTCGACGATGGCGAAGTTGTGGCCCCGCTGCTGGACCAGATCGGCCAGCGAGTGGGTCATATTGTCGCGCAGGTAGTCGAACCCCAGTTCGCTGCTGGTGGCGTAGGTGATGTCGGCGTTGTAGGCCGCCCGGCGCTGCTCGGGGTTGAGCGCGCTGAGGATGACGTCGACGTCCAGCCCCAGGAAGCGGTGCACCCGGCCCATCCACTCCGCGTCGCGCTTGGCCAGATACTCGTTGACCGTGACCATGTGCACGCCGTCGCCGCCGAGGGCGTTCAGGTAGGCCGGCAACACCGAGGTCAGGGTCTTGCCCTCGCCGGTCTTCATCTCGGCGACGTTGCCGAAGTGCAGGGCCGCCCCGCCCATCACCTGCACGTCGAAGTGGCGCTGGGACAGCACCCGCCAGGCGCCCTCCCGGGCCACCGCGAACGCCTCGGGCAGCAGGTCGTCGAGCTTCTCGCCGTTGGCCGCCCGCTTCTTGAACTCCGCGGTCTTGGCCCGCAACTCGCCGTCGGTCAGCTTCTCGGTGTCGTCGGCCAGGGTGTTGACGTAGTCGGCCACCCCCCGGAGGCGCTTGACCATGCGACCTTCACCGAGGCGCAGCAACTTCGACAGCACAGTGTTATCCCTTGCGGATCGACGACGAGAGCGCCCCCATCCTAGGCGACGGGACGAAACGGCCTGATCAGGCCAGCCGGATCAGGCCAGCCGGATCAAACCATAGTCGTAGGCGTGCCGCCGGTAGACCACCGACGGGCGGTCGGTCTCCCGGTCGTGGAACAGGAAGAAGTCGTGGCCGACCAGTTCCATCTCGTACAACGCGTCGTCGACGGTCATGGGCTTGGCCGGATGCTCCTTGACCCGCACGATGTGGCCGGGCTCATGTTCCTCGACGGCCGGCTCGTCGGGAACGTGGCCGTCGGACGCGTCGGTCCCGGGCGGGATGGGCGTGAACGCCTCCTCCAGGTCCAGCGGCGCGGCGGTGGCGGCCACCTGGTGCAACGACACCGGGGTCTTGTCGCCGTAGTGCACCTTGCGGCGGTCTTTGCCGCGGCGCAGCCGGCTCTCCAGTTTGTGGACGGCGGCCTCGAAGGCGCCGTAGAAGGTGTCGGCGCGGCCCTCGCCGCGAACCACCGGTCCGCGCCCGGAGTGGGCGGTGATCTCCACCCGCTGGCAGTTCTTGCGCTGCCGCCGGTTGTTCTCGTGGGTCAGCTCGACGTCGAATCGGTGGATCGAGCCGTCGATCCGCTCGGCGCGGGACAGCTTCTGGCCCACGTAGATGCGGTAGTGGTCGGGAACCTCCACGTTACGGCCGGTCACCTGCACGTTCGAGGACGGCCCGGACGATTCGGGTGATTCGTCGGCGGCGGTGAATCGGTCGGAGTTCACGGATTCTGTTGACATACTTGACAACTCGTTTCTCTGCGGCTTCGCACGCGCGTCGGCGTGCCCGATAGGCGACGGAGCGCCCAGTGGTGCGGAAATCACCTCCTGCGGCGGTCGGACGGTGTTGCAACGACCGTAGTACCCGTCGGCGCGACGGGAAAGATTTCCGGGCCTATTGCGGGACACAGACTGGTCACATCCCTGTTCAGGCGTGCGCCACGGTCAGCACCGCGCTCACCGACGCCCCTCCCCGGGCCAGCGCCCGGACGGCCTCGCGGGCGGTCGCGCCGGTAGTGACGATGTCGTCGACCAGCACCACCTCGCCGATCAGCGGCCCCGCCATCCGAACCCGGCCGGCGATGTTGCGCTCCCGGCCGGCCACCCCGAGCCCCACCGAGTCGCGGGCCGGGCCGGCGGTCCGCAGCGCCGGGGCGAACCCGATCCCGGTGGCCCGGGCCGCGGCGGCGGCGATCCGGGCGACCGGATCACCGCCCCGGCGCCGGGCTGCCGCCCGGCGGGTGGGCGCGGGGACCACGGCGATCGGCCGGCCCAGCACCCCCCAGGCCAGCATCCGCTCCAGACCCGCGGCCAGCGCCTCGGCCAGCGGGGCGGCCAGATCGCGGCGGCCGTGCTCCTTGATCGCCACGACGGCCCGCCGGCGCGGTCCGGCGTAGCGGCCCAGGGCGAACACCGGCACGCCGGGGTCCAGTCGGGGGGTGACCAGGTGGGGTTCATCGGCCCGCACCCCCAGCGCCGCCGCGCAGGCCGGGCACCAGCGGGTGGCCGGCGCACCGCAGCCGCCGCAGTGCGCCGGCAGCACCAGGTCGAGCACAGCGCCGAGCACCCGGTCAGTATGGCCGCGGGGTGTGACGAACGGGCCGGGCTCAGCCCGGCAGCACCGGCACCGCGCCGGCGGTCATGAAGGGCCGCACCTCGGTCCAGGTCTGATCGTTCTCGGCGCCGCCGGACAGCAGTTGCAGGACGCCCCGGGCGTCGGCGACGTAGACCGCCGAGGGGTTGGCGGCCACCGCGGTCACCGGCATCACCAGGTTGGCACTCGGGCCGTCGGAGTTGACCCCGTCGATGTTGACGTAGGCGACCGGGTTGGCCGCGTCGTCGCGGGTCACCACGATGTCGTCACCGGTGCGCCAGGACAGGGCGACCGCGGAGTTGCCCAGTCCGAAGCCGATCCGCCGCGGGAAGGTCAGCGCGAACTCCCCGGCCTCACTCTCTTCCACCCCGGCGAGAACCACTCTGCCGTCGACGATCATCGCCGCCCGGGTGCTGTCGCGGGACAGCTGCAGCTCGGTGATCGCCCCGGGGAACAGCGAGGTCACCGCCGCGGTGTCGACCGGGATCTGGGCCGGCTCTCCGGTGGCCTCGGCGCGGATCACCCTGATCACGCTGTTGCCGTCGGTGACCACCCAGACCGCGTCGTCGAGGGCCCAGGACGGCCGGGACAGCGTCCGGCTGTCGGTGGCCCGCGCCGCCTGCCCGCCGTTGGGGCCGATCCACAGCGTCGACCCGGTGTCGGGTCCGGGCCGGGCCACCGACGCGATCGAGCGCCCGGTGCGGGAGAAGGCCGCCGCGACCTGGCCCGGCAGGTCGCCGAACGACCCGGTGACCGGGGTCGTTCGGGTGCCGTCGAGCAGCACCATGGTGCCGTCGATCAGGGCGTGCACTCCGGCCGCGGCTCCGTCAGTGGCGCCCGGGTCGGTGGCCGCGACGTCGGTGGTCTTCCAGCCCTCGGCGAAGCGGTCGTCCAGTGGCGCACCGTCGGCGTCGATGCGGTACGGACCCTTGATGTCGGCGCGCGCCATCGTCCAGATCAGCTGCGCGGCCAGCAGGGTGCGGCTGGCGGGGTCGGTGGTGGTCAGGTTGTCCAGCTCGATCCGGGCGCCGCCGTAGCCGCGGCCCACTCCGGTCTTACCGCCGTCGGCCCGGGTCACCGGTTGCACCAGCGTCAGCGGCGCTTCCAGCAGGTTGCGCACCGAGCCGGCCAGTTCCGGCCGCGGCCCGGCGATGAGCTTGGAGACCAGTTCGGTGGCCAGCAGGTCGGGGTCGGAGACCGCGAGGTAGCGCGGGTCGGGTACCACCGTGGTGCCGGTCGGGTCGACGAAGTACAGCGTGCTGCGCTTGTAGGCGGACTGGAACTGCTGCCAGTCCAGGAAAACCCCGTTGGGAAGCTTGTCGATACGCCAGCCTTGCGGCGTTTGCACCAGCTCGATGGGACCCGGGTCAGGCAGCCTGCCCGCGGCGGTCTCGAACACCCCGATGTCGGACAGCGTGCCGATGATCTCGGCCTGCATGGTCACCGAGATCCGGTCGGCGGACCGGGTCTCGGTGAACACCACCTTGTCGACCAGCAGTGCGCTGCCTTCGTCGTCCCAGTCGCCGGAGGCCGATTCGGTGAGGAACTGCCGGGCCGCCAGATGGCGGTCGGCCGGGTCGGCGGTGGCCTTGAGGAACTCTCGCAGCGTCTGTTCGGGGTCCATCCCGGCGCCCGGCTCGGGCAGCTGTTTGGGCGCGGGCATCTCGACCGTGCCGATCGCCTGCGGCGCCGAGGAGTTCGGCACCCCCGCACATCCGGCCACCATCGCGACCCCGGCGGCGAGGGCGAGGATCGCGGCCAGGCCGTGGCGTCTCAGGCGCTTCAGACGCCTCACACCCGCTGTCCTTCGACCCGGATCTGGCGCAACTCGTCGGTCGCCGGTTCGCGGCCGACCGGCTTCAGCGGCAGCGGGCTGGTGGTCACCTTGTGGCCGCGCACCAGCGGCAGAGTCAGCCGGAAGCAGGCGCCCTTGCCCGGCTCGCCCCAGGCCTCCAGCCGGCCCTGGTGCAGGCGGGCGTCCTCAATACTGATCGCCAGTCCGAGCCCGGTGCCCCCGGAGCGCCGGACCCGGGAGGGATCGGAACGCCAGAACCGGCTGAACACCAGCTTCTCCTCGCCGGGCCGCAGACCGACCCCGTAGTCGCGGACCGTGACCGCAACGGTGTCCTCGTCGGCCGCCATCTTGATGCGGACCGGTTTGTGCTCGGCGTGGTCGATGGCGTTGGCGATCAGGTTGCGCAGGATCCGCTCGACCCGCCGGGCGTCGACCTCGGCGATCACCTCGTGGTCGGGCAGGTCGACGAGCAGGTCGATGCCGGTGTCCCGGGCGAGGTGTCCGACGGCGGTCAGGGCGCTACCGACGATGGCGCGCAGGTCGACGGCCTCCACCGACAGCTCGGCGACGCCGGCGTCGTGGCGGGAGATCTCCAGCAGGTCACCCAACAGGGTCTCGAACCGATCCAGTTCGCTGACCAGCAGCTCGGTGGAGCGCCGCAGCGCGGGGTCGAGGTCCTCGGCGTGGTCGTAGATCAGGTCGGCCGCCATCCGCACCGTGGTCAGCGGGGTGCGCAGCTCGTGGCTGACATCGGAGGTGAATCGCCGCTGCAGGTTGCCGAACTCCTCGAGGTTGGTGATCTGGCGCTGCAGGCTCTCGGCCATGTCGTTGAACGACAGCGCCAGCCGGGCCATGTCGTCCTCGCCACGGACCGGCATCCGCTCGGAGAGGTGGCCCTCGGCGAACCGCTCGGCGATCCGGGATGCCGACCGCACCGGCAGCACCACCTGGCGGGAGACCAGCAGGGCGATCCCGGCCAGCAGCACCAGCAGCACCGCCCCGCCGGTGGCCATGGTGCCGCGGACCAGGGCGATGGTGCGTTCCTCGCTGCTGAGAGGGAAGACCAGATACAGCTCCAGGTTGCTGATCCGCGACGGCGCCGGGGTGCCGACCAGCAGGGCCGGGCCGGAGAATCCCTCGGTGCGCACGGAGGCGTACTGGTAGCTGACCTGCCCGGCCTGCACGAAGTCGCGCAGCGAACGCGGTATCTGGTCGACCGGCCCGGCCGCGGTGGCATCCCGCGGTCCATCGCCGGGAACCATGAGCACCACGTCGAAGGTGCCCGCCAGCCCCGCACCGGAGGACTGGCCGGTCTTGGAGATCAGTGTGTTGCGGGCCAGCTGCAGGCTGGAGTCCACCGACCGGGTCTCCTCACCGCTGACGATGCCGCTGACGGTGCCGCGGGCCCGGTTGGCCTCCTCGGTAGCCGCCCGGACCTTCACGTCGAGCACACGGTTGGTGATCTGGCTGGTCAGCACGAAGCCCAGGGCGAGGATCACCGCGGCCGACAACCCCAGGGTCAGCACCACGACCCTCAACTGCAGGGAGCGCCGCCAGACCTGGGCCACCCCCCGGCTCACGGCGCTGGTCCCGCGCAACAGGGGCCCCGACCGGACGCGCCGCCTGGAGGACCACATCAGCGCACCCCGCGCCGCGGGCCGGTCACGGAGGGCCGGCCTTGTATCCCACTCCTCGAACGGTCAACACCACCTGCGGGTTCTCCGGGTCCTTCTCCACCTTGGCCCGCAGCCGCTGGACATGCACGTTCACCAAACGGGTGTCGGCGGGATGGCGGTATCCCCACACCTGTTCGAGCAGCACATCTCGAGTAAACACCTGACGCGGTTTGCGCGCCAACGCGACCAGCAGGTCGAACTCCAGGGGGGTCAGCGAGATCTGCTCGCCGTCGCGGGTCACCTTGTGGGCTGGAACGTCGATCTCGATATCGCCGATGGACAGCATCTCGGCCGGTTCGTCCTCGTTGCGCCGCAGCCGGGCCCGGACCCGCGCCACCAGTTCCTTGGGCTTGAACGGCTTCATCACGTAGTCGTCGGCGCCGGACTCCAGTCCCAGCACCACGTCGACGGTGTCGGTCTTGGCGGTCAGCATGACGATCGGCACCCCCGAGTCCGCCCGCAACACCCGGCACACGTCGATACCGTTCATCCCGGGCAGCATGAGGTCGAGCAGCACCAGGTCGGGGCGCAGTTCGCGAACCGCCGTCAGCGCCTGCGAGCCGTCACCCACGACCGCAGTGTCGAAACCCTCGTTGCGCAGGACGATGGTGAGCATCTCCGCCAGCGACGCGTCGTCGTCGACGACAAGAATCCGTTGCCTCATGGCCCCCATGGTGTCACCGAATCGCGACATTTAGCGGCTGCCACGCGCTGAATGTCGCGAGCTAACCGAGCAGGTCGGCCGCCAGCGCGGCCGCGTCGACCTCCGGCGGCACCACCGACCACCTGCCGTACCAGGACATCGCGGCCAGCCCGGCGTACACCGCGGCGGTCCGCTGCTGCAGGCCGTCGTCGCGCTCATAAGCGTCACGGGCCCGGCCGATGTCCTGTTCGGCCCGGCGCCGGGCCCGCCCGGCGGCCAGTTCCACCGGCACCTCGAGCAGCATCTGGCGCTGCGGCTGCGGCAGCCCAAGCCGGCCGTACTCCAACTCCCCCACCCAGGTCACCATGGGTCCGCCGGCGTCCTGGTGCAGCCGGGCTGCGCTGTAGGCGGCGTTCGAGGCGACGTAGCGGTCCAGGATGACGACGTCGTGGCCGGCGCGAAGCGCCGCGAGCCGCTCCTTCGCCCCGGCCCGGTCCAGCGCGAACAGCACCGCCATCGCATGCGCCGAGGACGCCAGGTCCCCATGCGCGCCGTGCAGGGCCTCATGGGCGAGGTCGGCGGTCACCGACTGCCCGTAGCGGGGGAACGCCATCGACGCCACCGACGCGCCGGCGGACTCCAATGCCCGGCGCAGCCCCTCGGTGAGGGTCCGCTTGCCGGCCCCGTCGAGGCCCTCGATGACGATCAGCATCCCAACCCGAGCGTGGGCTCTATGGACAGATTCGGGCGGATTTTCGTCCATAGCGCCCACTCTCGACGGGGGGTCGGCCTAGTACCGGTAGTGCTCCGGCTTGTACGGGCCCTCGACGTCGACGCCGATGTACTCGGCCTGGTCCTTGGTCAGCTTGGTCAGCGTGCCGCCCAGTGCCTCGACGTGGATCTTGGCGACCTTCTCGTCGAGATGCTTGGGCAGCCGATAGACCTCGTTGTCGTACTCGTCGTTCTTGGTCCACAGTTCGATCTGGGCGATCACCTGGTTGGAGAAGCTGTTGCTCATCACGAACGACGGGTGGCCGGTGGCGTTGCCGAGGTTGAGCAGCCGGCCCTCGCTGAGGACGATGATCGAGTGCCCGTCGGGGAAGACGAACTCGTCGACCTGGGGCTTGATGTTGATCCGGCGAATGGACGCGTCGCGCTCCAGAAGGGCCATCTCGATCTCGTTGTCGAAGTGACCGATATTGCCCAGGATCGCCTTGTCCTTCATCGCCCGCATGTGCTCGAGGGTGATGATGTCCTTGTTGCCGGTGGCGGTGATGACGATGTCGGCCCAGCCGATCGCCTGCTCGACGGTCTTGACCTCGAAACCATCCATCATCGCCTGCAGCGCGTTGATGGGGTCGATCTCGGTGACTGCCACCCGCGCACCCTGGGCCTTGAGCGCCTCGGCGCAGCCCTTGCCGACGTCGCCGTATCCGCAGACCAGGGCGGCCTTGCCGCCGATGAGCACATCGGTGCCGCGGTTGATGCCGTCGATCAGCGAGTGCCGGGTGCCGTACTTGTTGTCGAACTTGCTCTTGGTGACCGAGTCGTTGACGTTGATCGCCGGGAAGGCCAGCTCCCCGGCGGCGGCGAACTGGTAGAGCCGCAGCACCCCGGTGGTGGTCTCCTCGGTGACGCCCTTGACCGAGTCGGCGATCCGCACCCACTTGTGCGGGTCATTCTCCAGACTTTCCCGGAGCAGGTTGAGGAACACCTTGTACTCGGTGGAGTGGTCGTCCTCTTCGGGCGGAACCACCCCGGCGCGCTCGAACTGAGCACCGCGCAGCACCAGCATGGTGGCGTCGCCGCCGTCGTCGAGGATCATGTTGACCGGTTCACCGGGCCAGGTGAGCATCTGCTCGGCCGCCCACCAGTACTCCTCCAGCGTCTCGCCCTTCCAGGCGAAGATCGGCACCCCGAGCGGCTCCTCGGGGGTTCCGTTGGGGCCGACGACGCAGGCCGCGGCGGCATGGTCCTGGGTGGAGAAGATGTTGCAGCTGGCCCAGCGGACCTCGGCGCCGAGGGCGACCAGGGTCTCGATGAGCACCGCGGTCTGCACGGTCATGTGCAGCGACCCGGAGATCCGGGCGCCCTTGAGCGGCAGCACGTCGGCGTACTCGCGGCGCAGCGCCATCAGGCCGGGCATCTCGTGTTCGGCGAGCCGGATCTCTTTGCGGCCGTACTCGGCCAGCGACAGGTCGGCGACCTTAAAGTCGATCCCGTTGCGGGAGTCGGCGGTCATGGAGAGAGCAGAAGTCATGGCGAACACGGTATCCCGGCCGGTCGGCCGGGCCTCACCGGGGTTCGCCGGTCTCGTGCCGCTCGGCGAACGGCGTCATCAGCCGGGCCAGATCGGCGGCGACGTCGTGGTCAGCCTCGGGTGGCATCGACACGTAGCTGAGCGCCAGCCGGACGATCGCCCTGGCCAGCACCCCGGCGTCCTCGGCCCCGGGGTGGGCCCAGCTCGCGGCGAACACCTCGGTCAGCCGGCCCGAGCAGTGCGTGATGATCGGGCCGCTGTCGGTGGTGATGATGGCCAGCAGGTCGGGCTTAGCCGAACCGGACAGCAGCGATACCACAAGCGGGTCGGCCGCGGACTCGGCGAAGAACCGCCGGAACCCCTGCAGGAAGGCGGCGTGGACGTCGCCGCGGTTGCCCTCGATGGACCCGGCGACCGAGTCGACCAGCCGGTCGGCCAGGCGCAGCGCGTAGCCCTGTGCCAGGCCCTTGCGGGAGCCGAACTCGTTGTAGACCGTCTGGCGGCTGACCCCCGCGGTGCCGGCCACGTCGGCGAGGGTGACCGCCGACCAATCCTTGTCGTGCAACTGCTCGCGCATGGCGTCGAGGATGTCGTCGCGCAGCGTCCTCTGCCTGCTCACGACGGTTGCAGGGTGCGGCCCAGCTGCGACTTGCGATACCCGTAGGCGGCGTACAGCGCGACGCCCAGCGCCATCCAGACCGCGAACCGGATCCAGGTCAGCGCGGTCAGGTTGAGCATCAGCCACAGGCAGGCCGCGATGGAGGCGATCGGCAGCAGCGGCACCAGCGGAGTCCGGAATCCGCGCGGCAGGTCCGGCCGGGTCCGGCGCAGCACCATGACCCCGGCGGAGACCAGCACGAAGGCGAACAGGGTGCCGACGTTGACCATCTCCTCCAGCTTGGCCATCGGGAAGGCCGTGGCGGCCAGCGAGATCAGCACCGCGATCAGGACGGTGATCCGCACCGGAGTGCCGCGGGAGCCGGTGCGGGCCAGGCCGCGGGGCAGCAGCCCGTCGCGCGACATCGCGAACAGCACCCGGGACAGCCCCAGCATGATCACCATCACCACCGTGGTCAGGCCGGCCAGCGCACCGACCGAGATCACCGCGGCGGCCCAGCCCACCCCGTTGAGGGCGAAGGCGGTGGCCAGGTTGGGGTGGCTGGAGGCCTCGCGCAGTTCGGTGTAGCTGACCATCCCGGACAGCACCACCGACACCGCCACGTAGAGGACGGTCACGATGGCCAGCGAACCGAGGATGCCGCGGGGGATGTCGCGCTGCGGGTTGCGGGTCTCCTCGGCGGTGGTGGCCACGATGTCGAAGCCGATGAAGGCGAAGAACACGATCGACGCCCCGGCCAGGACTCCGTACCAGCCGTAGTGGCTGCCGCCGGCTCCGGTCAGCAGCGAGAACACCGACTGGTCGACCCCGGTACCGGCATCACCGGAACCGGTCTGCAGCGGCGGGATGAACGGGGTGAAGTTGGCGGCCTTGATGAAACCCGCGCCGACGACGACGACGAGCAGCACCACCGCGACCTTGACCGCGGTGACCGCCGCCGAGAAGTTCGATGACAGTTTGGTGCCCAGGGCCAGCATGGTCGAGACCGCCGCGATGATCAGCACCGCGCCCCAGTCGAAGACGAACGAGCCGAACGACACTGTGCCGCTGGCGAATCCGAAGACCGTTGCCAGATAGCTCGACCAGCCCTTGGCCACCACGGCCGCCCCGACGGCGAGTTCCAGGATCAGGTCCCAGCCGATGATCCAGGCGACGAACTCTCCGAATGTCGCGTAGGAGAAGGTGTAGGCGCTGCCGGCGACCGGCAGGGTCGAGGCGAACTCGGCGTAGCACAGCGCGGCCAGCCCGCACGTGACGGCGGCGATGACGAAGGACACCGACAGCGCCGGGCCGGTGATGTTGGCGAAGGTGCTCGCGGTGACGGTGAAGATACCGGCGCCCACCACCACCGAGACCCCGAAGACGACGAGATCCCACCAGCCGAGGTCCTTGCGGAGCCGCGAGCCGGGCTCGTCGGTGTCGCGGATGGACTGCTCGACGGATTTGACGCGGCGCCGGTTGGGCGGGAGGGCGGTCACCGTCGCAACGCCCGGTCGAGGTCGGGCTCGAGGTAGATCAGCCGCGCGGCCGGCACCTTCGCGCGCACCGCCGACTCGGCGGCGTTGATCGCCGCGGCCACCGCGGCCAGGTCGATGCCGGCCGGCAGCGCGATCTTGGCGGCCACCAGCATCTCCTCCGGGCCCATGTACTCGGTGCGCAGGTGAATCACCCGCTCCACTCCGGGCGTCTGTTCGATCGCGGCCTGGATGGCCAGCAGATCTTCCGCGCTGGCGCCCTCACCGATCAGCAGGCTGTGCATCTCCACCATCAGGATCACCGCGATGACACCCAGCAGCAGACCGATCAGCAAGGTGCCCACCCCGTCCCAGACCGGGTTGCCGGTCACGATGGTCAGGCCGACGCCGAGCAGCGCGAACACCAGACCCAGGAGTGCCCCGGTGTCCTCCAGGATCACCACGGGCAGTTCCGGGTTGCGCGACCGGCGGATGAACTGCCACCAGGTGCCGTCGCCCTTCAGCGATGCGGACTCCGAGACCGCGGTGCGCAGGCTGAAACCCTCCAGCGCCATCGCCACCAGAAGGATGACGATGGCCACCACCGCCGAGCGCAGCGGTTCGGGGTGGGAGATCTTGTGGATGCCCTCGATGATGGCGAACAGCGACCCGAGGGAGAACAGCACCAGCGCGACGACGAAGGAGTAGAAGAACCGGCTTCGGCCGAAGCCGAACGGGTGCAGGCTGTCGGCCTCCTTGCGGGCTTGGCGCTGCCCGAACAGCAGCAGCGCCTGGTTGGAGGTGTCAGCCAGGGAGTGCAGGGACTCGGCGAGCATCGAGGAGCTGCGGGTGATGAGGAAACCGATGAACTTGGCCACCGCGATCCCGGCGTTGGCCGCCAGCGCAGCGAGAATCGCCTTGGTGCTCCCCGACGCCGACATCCCTGCCTCCCGCGCCGAGGCCGCCGCTCGGCTAGAGGCCCACCGTAGCGCGGAACAGGCTGCTCGGTTGGCGGGATTCCAGCCGGATCGGGCCGTCGTCGGCGGCGACCCACGCCGCGGTCCCGCGCTGCATGTGCACTTCGCCGGACTTGGACCGCACCGTGACCGCCCCGGAGGTGCACACCAGGATCTGCGGCCCGTCGTGACGCGCGGGGGCGTCGACCTCGTGGCCGAGGTTCTCGCCGTCGAGAGTCAACACCGAGGCGGCGAACTCTTCGGCCGGTGTCTGGTAGACCATCTCGATACCGTCCCGGCGGGTTCCGACCCGGGGGTCGGGGACGGGCGTGAAGTCGAGCACCCGCAGCAGCTCCGGGACGTCGACGTGTTTGGGAGTCAGCCCACCGCGTAAGACGTTGTCGGAGTTGGCCATCGTCTCCATCGCCATCCCGTGCAGATAGCTGTGCAGGTTCCCGGCGGGCAGGAAGATGCCCTCGCCGGGTCTGAGGCTGATCCGGTTGAGCAGCAGGGCGGCCAGCACCCCCGCGTCGCCGGGATAGCGCTCCCCGAGTTCGAGGACTGTCCTGGCCTCGGCAGCGAATTCCTCAGCGCCGGAACGGATGTAGCCGACCGCACCTTCCAGCACGGCGGGGATGAGCTCGTCGAGGTCGGACTGCGGAGCGGTGATCCACGTGGTGAACAGGGCACGCAGACCGGATGCGTCGGATTGTCCGGCCAGCAGCGCGATGTAGGGCTCCAGGCGCGGAACAGCCAGTGCGCGCATCAGATCCACCGAGCGGGCGGCGGGCCGGAAGCCCACCAGGGCCTCGAAGTCGCTCAGCGCCAGCAGCAGTTCGGGTTTGTGGCTGCGATCGCGGTAGTTGCGCTCCGGGGAGTTCAGCGGAACCCCCTGGTGGTCCTCGGCGCGGTACCCCTCAATGGCCTGCGTCGCACTCGGATGCGCCTGCAGGGAGAGCGGTTCGTCGGCGGCGAGCACCTTGACCAGGAAGGGCAACGCCCCACCGAAACGCTCGCTGACCGACGGGCCCAACTGCCCGTCGGGGTCAGCGGCGATGGCCTCGAGCAGCGAGGTTCGGCCCTCGGAGTCCTCCAGTATCGCGGGATCGCCGGGGTGGGCACCCAGCCACAGTTCGGCCTCGGGATGCGGTGCCGGGGCGGGACGTCCGGTGAACTCGGCGATCGCCGTCCGCGACCCCCAGGCGTAGTTCCGGATCGCTCCGTATAGCAGGTGCACGAACTTCCCTGTCCCCTTTATCCGCCGACCCCGGCGGCCAAACGTAGGTACACCGCGGTCATCTCGAACCGCAGCGCCAGCACGGCCAACTGGTGCTCCGCGCCCGCGGCCGCGGTCGGAACCGATCCGGTGTCGCCGACGTCCTGCGCCCCGAGCAGTTCGACGTCGCCGGCGCCGGCCAGCCGTGCCTCGAGCAGCGTACGCTCAGCGGCCAGCGCGAGCGCGATGAGGCGCGGCCGCCCGGTTCGCGGGCCGTCGATCTCCTCGTCGTGGAACAGATCGTCGACCGCGGCGCCGAACCGGCCGGCCCGCACGGCCGTCAGCAGGTCGCCCAGCCCGGCCGGGGTGACCGTGTGTCCGGCGACACGCAGCAGCACCGCTGCGGCGTGCCGGGCCAGCGCGACAGTGGCCGGGCCGTCGCCGGCGAGCACGCCCGGCCGGCCCGAGAGCCGATCGGCCAGCGCCTTGGCCGGGTTGGTGAAGACCTCCCGGGCCGGGCTGTTACGCAACGCCTCGGCATCGAGGTCGTCGGCCAGGGTCACCAGATCCGCCGGCAGCCCGGGGTCGACGGCCGCGCCGACCGCCAGGCCGACGGCCAGGTAACGGCACAGGCCGAACTCGTCGGGCACGAACAGCCGGGGGTCGAGCACCGCCGCCCGGCCCGCGGTGGCCTCGCGCAACGGGCCCTCGTAGGGAGCGGCGACCACCACCCGCGCCCCACGGCGCGCCGCGGTTCCCGCCGCGGTGACCAGCGCCGGATCGCCCGGGTCGTCGCCGGCGACCACCAGAACGTCCAGCGGCCCGATCCACGGCGGCGACGCCGCCGCGGTCACCAGCGGCTGGGCGGCACTGCCGCCGAGCGCGGCGGCCAGCATCGCGCCGGCGGCCTCGGCCGGGCCGCGGCCGGCCAGCCAGATCACCGTGCGGGGACGCGCCCCGCCGGCGATGGGCTCCAGCGCGCCCTCGTCGACCGCGGTCCCGGTGGCCCGAACCTGGGCTCCGGCCATCGCCGCGAACCGCAGCAGGCCCTCATGGTCGGCCTCCAGCAGACCGTCGGGATCGTCGAGGTCCACCGCGGTGCGTGCGGCGTTCATCCGCCGGCCCCGCCGGTGGCCTCGATCTGCGCCGCGGCCTGTTTGACGATGCTCTCCACCTCACCGGGTGTGCGGGCCTCCACGTTGAGCCGCAACAGCGGCTCGGTATTGGACGTCCGCAGGTTGAACCACGCCCCGTCGCCGAGGTCCACGGTGACACCGTCGAGCCTGTCGGCGGACACCGTCTGGGCGGCAAAGGAATCCAGCACGGCATCGACGCATCCGGGGGCGTCGGCGACCCGGAAGTTGATCTCGCCGGAGGCGGCGTAGCGCTGGAAGTCGCCCATCAATTCCGACAGCGGCCGGTCCTGGCCGCCCAGCGCCGACAGGACGTGCAGGGCGGCCAGCATTCCGGAGTCGGCGCCCCAGAAATCGCGGAAGTAGTAGTGCGCGGAGTGCTCGCCGCCGAAGACCGCGCCGGTCTGGGCCATCAGCGCCTTGATATAGGAGTGGCCGACCCGCGACCGAACCGGGTCCCCGCCGAGCTCGGCGATCAGTTCGGGCACCGCGCGGGAGGTGATCAGGTTGTGGATCACCTTCGCGCCCGGCTCGCGGGCCAGTTCGCGGGCGGCGACCAGTGCGGTGACGGCCGAGGGCGAGACCGGTTCACCGCGCTCGTCGACGACGAAGCAGCGGTCGGCGTCGCCGTCGAAGGCCAGCCCGATGTCGGCGCCGGTCGCCACCACGTGACGCTGCAGGTCGACCAGATTGGCGGGGTCCAGCGGATTGGCCTCGTGGTTGGGGAAGGTCCCGTCGAGTTCGAAGAACAGCGGCAGCAGGGTCAGCGACCCGATTCCGCCGAGCACCGCCGGGGCGGTGTGACCGGCCATCCCGTTGCCGGCGTCGACAGCGACCCGCAGCGGCCGCAGGTCGGCGACGTCGACCAGCGAGCGCAGGAACCGCCCGTAGTCGTCGAGCACGTCGGCGTCGCGGACGGTGCCGGGCGGCCCGTCGTAGCCGGGCACGCCGTCGATGACCTCGGCGCGGATCAGCGCCAGGCCGGTGTCCTCGCCGACCGGCTTGGCCGCCGCCCGGCACAGCTTGATCCCGTTGTAGGTGGCCGGATTGTGGCTGGCGGTGAACATCGCCCCCGGGCAGTCCAGCAGCCCGGAGGCGAAGTACAGCTCGTCGGTGGAGGCCAGCCCGATGCGGACAACGTCGACACCCTGGGCGGTGACACCGCCGGCGAATGCACCGGCTAGCGATGGGGAACTCTCCCGCATGTCGTACCCGATCACCACCTGCGGGGCCGCGCCGGGATGCTCGGCGCGCACCAGCCGGGCGAAGGCCGCACCCACCTCGGCGGCGAAGGCCTCGTCGATCTCCGAGCCCACCAGCCCGCGCACGTCGTAGGCCTTGATGACACGACTCACCATCGCGGCGGGCCTGGGCATGGCGGTACTCCTGTGCCGAGCGGACTTCCTTGGCGTCAGCCTAGCCGGGGTCGGGCAGCACCCGGAGGTGTCCGCGGCGACGTCCGGCGGGGGCCGGTTGCGCGGCGGCGGCCATCCGGGCGGCCCCGGTCGGGTCGGAGAACCCGTGCACCGGGGGCATGGCACGGCCCTCCCGGACGGCGTCGGCCAGGGCGACGAGATCGTCTTCATCGGGGTTGACCGGCAGCGGGGCGGCGTGGCGGACCAGTTCCCAGCCGCGCGGCGCGGTGATTCGGCCGGCATGCCCGATGCACAGATCCCAGGAGTGCGGCTCACGCGCGGTGGCCAGCGGCCCGACCACGGCCGTGGAGTCCGAATAGACGTAGGTCAACGTCGCCACCGCATAGTGGGGGCACCCGGGACGGTTGCAGCGGCGGGGAACATTCACGCCAGCGAGGCTATCGCGGGCGATTCGGGGTGTGGCGCCGGACACGCGCGGCCACCGCACCGCCGATGTGGAACCGTTACGATCTCGCTTCGTGCCAGACTCCCGCAGTTCCCGGCGCGGGGGTGGACCCGCGGGCGGCTCGCGGCGCGGGCGCGAGATGCGCGGTCCGCTGCTGCCGCCCTCCGTTCCGGGGTGGCGCACTCGCGCCGAACGGTTCGATATGGCCGTGCTGGAGGCCTATGAGCCGGTCGAGCGACGCTGGCGCCAGCGGCTGAGCGGGCTGGACATCGCCGTCGACGAGATTCCGCGGATTCAGCCCCGCGATCCGGAGGCCGTGAGCTGGCCGCCGGAGGTGGTCGCCGACGGGCCGGTTCCGCTGGCCCGGCTGATCCCGGCCGGCGTGGACGTTCGCGGGGCATCGACCCGGGCCCGGATCGTTCTGTTCCGCAAGCCCATTGAGCGCCGAGCCAAGGACTCCGATGATCTGGCCGATTTGCTCCACGAGATACTGGTGGCCCAGGTTGCCACCTACCTCGGCGTGGAACCCTCGGTCATCGACCCGAGTCTGGGCGACGACGAAGAATGAGGAAAGGCGCCGGCGGCGCGGCTAGATGATGCCGCGCTTGAGGCGGCGGCGCTCCCGTTCGGACAGACCGCCCCAGATGCCGAAGCGCTCGTCGTTGGCCAGCGCGTACTCCAGGCAGGCGTCGCGCACCTCGCAGCCCAGGCAGATCCGCTTGGCCTCGCGGGTGGAGCCACCCTTCTCCGGGAAGAAGGCCTCGGGATCGGTCTGCGCGCACAGTGCGCGCTCCTGCCAAAGGTCATCGGCCGGGGTCAGCATCGGCTCGGCCGGCTCGGGCACCAGGCTCAGGTGAGCCCGACCCGGAGCCGCCAGGCCCGCTTCGCTGACGCCGAGTGGCGCGCCGAGCGCACCGAGGTAGTTCTCGTAGGACATTCCGCCCTCCCTGGTTTTTGTGTGCGGCGGTATTGGTAATGTCGAACTATTCGAACATCTGGTCGAATCACGGTCTGCGGCAGCGAAAGCGGCTGGTTGACCGGGAAATGACACTGATGTGATTAGACAGTGCCGCGCTGGCCCGGTCAAGCAGATCGAGCGATTTCCATACCACTTTCTTTGCGAATCACGGCGTGTCGCAATGGCGGCGTGTCCAGCCGGTGACGCCCGCGTGACCGGCTGCGCGCCCGAATGGCGGAGGGCCTAGTGTCCAACGGTGTGAAGGTCACCGTTCTGGTGGGCGGAATCGGCGGCGCCCGGTTCCTTCTCGGAGTGCAACGCCTGCTCGGTTTGGGACAGTTCGCGACCGCCGGCGCCGATGGCGGCCACGAACTGACCGCTGGCGTCGATGGCGGCCACGAACTGACCGCTGGCGTCGATGGCGGCCACGAACTGACCGCC
>CAYURT010000010.1:0-1670 GCA_964447215.1 uncultured Mycobacterium sp. | reverse complement strand
CGATGGCGGCCACGAACTGACCGCCGTCGTCAACGTCGGGGACGACGCCTGGATGTACGGGGTCCGCATCTGCCCGGACCTCGACACCTGCATGTACACCCTCGGCGGCGGTATCGACCCGGATCGGGGTTGGGGCCACCGAGACGAAACCTGGCATGCCAAGGAGGAATTGGCCGCCTACGGGGTGGCACCGGACTGGTTCGGGCTGGGTGACCGGGATCTCGCCACCCACTTGGTGCGCAGCCAGATGCTGCGGGCGGGCTATCCGCTCTCGGCGGTCACCGCCGCGCTGTGCCGGCGATGGTCACCCGGGGCCACCCTGCTGCCGGCCAGCGACGACCGCTGCGAGACCCATGTCGTGGTGACCGACCCGGAGTCCGGCGATCGCAAGGCGATTCACTTCCAGGAGTGGTGGGTGCGCTACCGCGCCAAGATCCCCACCCACAGTTTCGCCTTTATCGGATCCGAAAAGGCCACTGCCGGTGCGGGAGTCGCGAACGCGATCAACGACGCCGATGTCGTGTTGCTGGCGCCGTCGAATCCGGTGGTCAGTATCGGCGCCATCCTCGCCGTCGGCGGAATCCGTGCCGCGTTGCGCTCGACCTCGGCCCCGGTCATCGGCTACTCCCCCATCATCGGCGGAAAACCACTGCGCGGCATGGCCGACGAATGTCTGCGCACCATCGGGGTCGAGACGAGTTCGGAGGCGGTCGGCCGGCACTACGGCGCCCGCAGCGCGACCGGCCTGCTCGACTACTGGCTGGTCCATGAGGGGGAACAGGCCGACGTTCCCGGCGTGGCCGTCGCGGCGGTGCCGCTTGTCATGTCGGACCCGCAGGCCAGCGCCGAGATGGTCCGGGCCGGGATGACCATCGCCGGCATCGACGTGGCAGGGGTGAAGCCGTGACCGATCACGGAACCGCCGCGCCGGTGGAAATCCTTCCGATCACCGGTCTGCCGGAATTCCGCCCCGGCGACGACCCGGCCGCCGCGATCGCCGCTGCCGCACCGTGGCTGCGCGACGGCGACGCGGTGGTGCTGACCTCCAAGGTGATCTCCAAGTGCGAGGGCCGCATCGTGGCCGCCCCGGCCGATGCCGAGCGGCGGGATGCGCTGCGCCGCGGGCTGATCGACCGAGAGGCCGTGCGCGTCCTGGCGCGCAAGGGCCGCACACTGATCACCGAGAACCGCCTCGGCCTTGTCCAGGCGGCGGCCGGGGTGGACGGCTCCAATGTGGAGACCACCGAACTGGCCCTGCTGCCCGAGAACCCCGACGCCAGCGCGGCCGCCATCCGCTCGGCACTCAGGGATGTCCCGGGCGTCGATGTGGCTGTGCTGATCACCGACACCATGGGCCGGGCCTGGCGCACCGGGCAGACCGACGTCGCGATCGGGTCGGCGGGGCTGTCGGTGCTGCACGGCTACGCCGGTCGCCGCGACCGGCACGGCAACGAGCTGCTGGTGACCGAGATCGCGGTCGCCGACGAGATCGCCGCGGCGGCCGACCTGGTGAAAGGCAAGCTGACCGGGATCCCGGCGGCTGTCGTGCGCGGCCTGCGACTGCCCGACGACGGCTCCACCGCCTCGGCACTGGTTCGGCCCGGCGCCGAGGACCTGTTCTGGCTGGGCACCGCCGAGTCGGTCGAACTCGGGCGCCGGCAGGCCCAGCT
>CAYURT010000009.1:61541-78332 GCA_964447215.1 uncultured Mycobacterium sp. | reverse complement strand
CAGGATGTGGCCGCCCTTGCGGTCGGCGTTGTTGACGATCACGTCGAACACCGCCATCCGGCGCAACCCCGGGTCGTCGGCGTGGACCAGAGCGACCTCGCCGCCGGAGTAGTCGTAGGCGGTGAGCACGCACAGGTATTCCGCCGGAACGGCGTCGGACGGGCACAGCTCGACAAGCCCCGGGCCGCCGCCGTCCTCCCCGTCCTTCTGGTCGACCCACAGCTGCACCATGCCCGAGCCCGCCGGTCCGTCACGAATAATGGTGTGCGGCACGATATCCCAACCCAGGGATGCCGAGATCAGATAGGAACCGTACTCCCGGCCGGCGAGCGTGCCGTCGGGAAAGTCCCACAGCGGCTGCTCACCGGCGACCGGTTTGTACACGCACCGGACCGTGACACCCTCCTCGCCGTCCTCGTCCTGCCCCAGCCGGGCCTCGCACAGGTAGGTGGCGTTGCTCGCCGAGCGGATCCGGCCCACGACCTGCAGGTCACCGGCGCGCAGGGCGTCGAGCCGGGCGTCGGCCGCGGTCACGGTTCGAGATCGTCGCCGGAGCCCAGCAGCCCGCCCCGGCGGTATCCGTTGCTGCGCGGACAAAGATGGCCCTCGGGGTCCAGGGGTTCCTCGCACAGCGGGCACGGCGGCCGGCCCGCCGAGATGACCTGTTGGGACCGCGCGGCGAACTGCTGGGCGGACTCCGGCGAGAGGAACACCCGCACCGCGTCGGGGCCCTCCTCGGCGTCGTCGAGGATCACCGAGGCGTCGAACTCGGTGTCGGAGACCGCCAGCAGCTCGACCACCACACTCTGGGCCTCGGCGTCCCAGCCCAGGCCCATCGTGCCCACCCGGAACTCGGCGTCCACCGGCGTGATCAGCGGATCGGTGTCATCGACGTCGGCCTCCGGCGGCAGCGGGGTGCCGAACCGCCGGTTGACCTCGGTGAGCAGGGCGCCGATCCGGTCGGCCAACATGGCGACCTGCTGCTTCTCGCACATCACCGAGATCACCCGCTTGTCGTGCGCCGCCTGCAGATAGAACGTGCGGTTACCGGGCTGACCCACCGTCCCGGCGACGAACCGGTCGGGGGTGCGGAAGACGTGGATTGCGCGGGCCATGGTCTCCTCCAAAATACCGGGGCGGGGCCGGGTCGCCGGATCAGTCGGTCGAACCGCCCACCACCGCGTCGGTCGCTCCCCCGGTCGGGCCCGGCGGGGGCGCGGTGAGCGACGATGCCAACCGTGCGCCGGTGTGGTTGACGTGCAAGACGAACGGCCGCAGCGGGGTGTAGCGGATCACGCTCATCGAGGCCGGGTCGGCGGTGATCCGCTGGAAGCTGTCCAGGTGGGCGCCGAGGGCGTCGGCGACGACGGCTTTGATCACGTCGCCGTGGGTGCAGGCCAACCACAGCGCATCCCCGCCGTGCTCCTCGGCCAGCCGGCGGTCGTGGTCACGGATGGCGGCCACGGCACGGGCCTGAACCTCGGCCAGCCCCTCCCCGCCCGGGAAGACCGCCGCGCTGGGTTGCTGCTGGACGACGTTCCAGAGCGGCTCCTTGACCAGTTCACCCAGCTCCCGGCCGGTCCACTGGCCGTAGTCGACCTCGGCGAGGCGCTCGTCGACCAGCGGGGTCAGGCCCAGCGCCCCGGCCACCGGTTCCAGGGTGAGCCGGCAGCGCAGCATCGGCGAACGCACCAGTGCCCGGATCTGCAGACCATCGAGCCGCTCGACAAGTTCGGCGGCCTGGAGGCGGCCCTTCTCGTCGAGTTCGACACCCTCGGCGCGGCCTGCGAGAGTCTTGGCGGTGTTGGACGTCGACCGTCCGTGTCGCAGCAGGATGACGGTCACCGGAACCTCCTCATGCCGGCCCTC
Source organism: uncultured Mycobacterium sp. (assembly GCA_964447215.1). GTDB lineage: Bacteria > Actinomycetota > Actinomycetes > Mycobacteriales > Mycobacteriaceae > Mycobacterium. Next base: position 76,463 of record CAYURT010000009.1, on the reverse strand, counting down.
ATGCCGGCCCTCATGCGGGGGCCACCACCCCAGCGCTCAGCAGTCCGAGCACCACCAGCGACAGGGCCACGCGGTAGCCGACGAACCAGTACATGGCGTGATGGGCCAGGAAGCGCAACAGCCAGGCGATGGCGGCGTAGCCGACGACGAACGTGATCAGCACCGACACCAGCAACTGCGCGCCGGTGGCGCTCATACCCTCCAGCACCGGGTGGAAGGCGTCGGGCAGGGAGAACAGACCGGAGGCGAAGACCGCCGGGATCGCCAGCAGGAAGCCGAACCGCGCCGCCAGCGGCCGGTCCATGCCCAGGAACAACCCGGCGCTGATCGTCGCCCCCGACCGTGACACCCCGGGCACCAGGGCCAGACACTGGGCCAGGCCTACCAGCAGACCGTCACGCCACGTCAGCTGGCCGGCGTGGCGGTTCTGCCGGCTGAAGTACTCCGCGGCGGCGATGACCGCGGAGAACACCAGCATCGCGGTCGCGATCAGCCACAGGTTGCGGGCCTCGGAGCGGATGGTGTCCCGGAAGACGAACCCGATCACGCCGATGGGGATCGTGCCGATGATCACGTACCAGCCCATCCGGTAGTCGACGTCGTCGCGGTGAGCCGGGGCGAACAGACCGCGGAACCAGGCTCTGGCGATCCGGGCGATGTCCCGGGCGAAGTAGACCAGTACGGCGGCCTCCGTGCCCAGCTGGGACACCGCGGTGAAGGATGCGCCGGCGTCACCGTCGAAGAACAGCCGCGAGACGATCGCCAGGTGGCCCGAGGAGGAGATCGGCAGGAACTCGGTGAGCCCCTGGACCACGGACAGGACGATGACCTGCAGCCAGGACATCGACGCCGCTTCCACGCCGACGACCGTACTAGGCGGGGTCGGGCCGCCGGCTCAGCGCGGCGGCCGGGGCGTCTCCTCGGCCGCGGCGACGGCGTCGCGCACGGCTGCGGCCAGGCTGCGCGGGTCATCGAGGTCGAGGTCGGTCAGGGGGCGTTGCCCGGTGGCCACCACGTCCTCGGGCTGCGGGACCGGACCGGCCAGCCGCGGGCGGTAGATCTCGACGACCAGCTGCCCGCGGTGGACGTGGAACGAGAAGGCGCGCCCGTCGCCAACCCGGCCGAAGCCGCTGGCGAACAGGCCCGTGGTGAGATCCTCGATGACGAACTCGTCCGCTCCGGATGCCCGCGCGTCCTCCAACATCACCCACCACCATAACGGCGGTTACGCCCTGGGGCGGCCGATCCGCCCAGGCCCGCCGGGTCGGCGCCCCCCTAAACTCGACCCACCGCGTCGGACCACACCCAGGGAGTCATCCTTGCCCCAGCACACCTCTCGAGCCCGACGTGGTCCCGCCGGGTTACCGGCCTCGGTGACGGCGTCTGCGGCGGCACTCCTGGTGGCCGCTTCGGCGGCGGCCGGGTGCTCCTCGGAGTCCGTCCTGGATGTCCGGCCGCCGACCATCGAGACGGCCCGGCCGGCGCTGTCGCCGCCTCCGGCGAGCGCCCCGGCCGGCCGGGTCCTACGACTGGACGGGCGTGCCCGGTCGGCGCTGTTCGACCCCGCCACCGCGACCCTGGCCGTGCTGAACTCCGCCGACGGTTCGCAGCCGGCGGCCGACACCGTCGTTCTCCTGGGTGACTCGGCGCCGCCCCGAACCGTGCGACTGCCCGCCCCGGTTGAGGCCCTCACCGGCGACGGCCGGGGCACGGCCTACGCGGCGGCCCGGGGCGCAGTGGTGACGGTGGACCTGGCCGACGGCACCGCGACCCGCAGGGAGATTCCCGGCCACGGTGACACCGACTTCACCGCTGTGGCGCGTCGTGCCGACGGCAGGCTCGTACTCGGCAGCGCCGCCGGCGCCGCCTACACCCTCACCCCGGAACTGGAGGTGGCCGAAGAGGCCGACGTCTTCGCCCGCGTCGACGCGATCGTCACCCAGGGCGACACCGCCGTGGTCCTCGACCGCGGCCAGACCTCGGTCACCGCCCTGGGCGCCGATGGCGCGCCCGAGCAGGCGCTGCGAGCCGGTCTGGGCGCCACCACGATGGTGGCCGACCCGGCCGGCCGGGTGCTGGTCGCCGACACCCGGGGCGGGCAACTGCTGGTCTTCACCGTCGATCCGCTGATCGAACGGCAGGCGTATCCGGTTGGCGAGGCGCCGTACGGGCTCGCCGGTTCGGAGCGCTGGACCTGGGTCTCCCAGACCGCCGCGAACGCCGTCGTTGGCTACGATCTTGCTACCGGAATACCCGTGGAAAAGGTGCGATACCCGACCGTGCAGCAACCGAACTCGCTGGCCTTCGATGAAGCCTCGGACACCCTGTACGTGGTGTCGGGCTCGGGGGCCGGTGTCCAGGTGATCACCGGCGCCGGGGGCGGCCGATGAGCGGGGCGCGGCGGACAGGCCTGCCGGCGGCCTGGCAGGTGGACCTGTCCGAGGAGTACGAGTGGATCCCGCTGCGACTGCCGCCGGACGTGACCAGGGTCAGCGCGTCCACCCGGCTGGCGATCGAGGCCGAGTACCGCGGCTGGGAGCTGACCAGGGTTCGGTTGTACACCGACGGCAGCCGCCGGGTCTTGCTGCGGCGCAGGAAATCCCGGGGCGAGAACGCCTCGCCGACCGATCAGCCGGGACCGTGATGTACGAAGCGGTGCGGCGTGCCCTGTTCGCGGCGCCGCCGGAGCGGATCCACCATCTGGTGTTCGGCGCGCTGCGCGGCGCCACCGCCGCGGCACCGGCCCGCTCAGCGTTGCGCCGCGCCCTGGCCCCCACCGACCCCGTCCTGGCCAGCACCGTCTTCGGCGTGCGGTTTCCGGGGCCGTTGGGACTTGCCGCCGGTTTCGACAAGGACGGGCTGGGGCTGCGCACCTGGGGGGCGCTCGGCTTCGGCTACGCCGAGGTCGGGACGGTGACCGCGCGGCCCCAGCCGGGCAACCCGGCGCCGCGGCTGTTCCGGCTGCCCGCCGACCGCGCGCTGCTCAACCGGATGGGATTCAACAACTCCGGCGCGGGACGGCTGGCGCTGCGGCTGGCCCGGCATCCCGCCGACATCCCGATCGGGGTCAACATCGGAAAGTCCAAGGTGACACCACCGGATCAGGCCGCCCAGGACTACGCGGCCAGCGCCCGACTGCTCGGGCCGCTGGCCTGCTACCTGGTGGTCAACGTCAGCTCACCGAACACTCCGGGGCTGCGGGATCTGCAGGCGGTGGACTCGCTGCGACCGATTCTGTCCGCGGTGCTCGCCGAGACCTCCACCCCGGTTCTGGTCAAGATCGCCCCCGACCTCACCGACTCCGACATCGACGCCGTCGCCGATCTCGCCGTCGAACTCGGACTGGCGGGGATCGTGGCGACCAACACCACTGTCTCCCGCGCGGACCTGCGCACACCCGGCGTCGAAAGCCTTGGTCCGGGAGGGATTTCCGGACCCCCACTGGCCGCCCGATCGCTGCAGGTACTGCGCCGGTTGTCCAGCCGGGTCGGCGGCCGGCTGGTGTTGATCAGCGTCGGGGGCATCGAGGATGCCGACGACGCCTGGGAGCGGATCACCGCGGGCGCCGCACTGCTGCAGGGCTACACCGGCTTCGTCTACGGAGGCGGCCTGTGGGCCAAGCACATTCACGACGGACTCGCCCTGCGCCTGCGTGCGGCGGGTTTCGGCAGCCTGAGCGAGGCGGTCGGCTCGGCCTCAGCCTGAGCGAGGCGGTCGGCTCGGCCTCAGCCTGAGCGAGGCGGTCGGAGGTCAGTTCTGTTCATATGTTCCGTGGATGACCGCCCGGGCGATCGAGTTCATGAACAGGTTGAAACCCAGATAGGCCGGGGTCGCCTCCGCGCCGATGTCGAGCCGTTCGACCTTGACCGCGTGCACGGCGATGAAGTACCGGTGGTAGCCGTGCCCGGCCGGCGGGGCGGCGCCCACGTAGCGGCGCAGGCCGGCGTCATTGGGCAGGGTCAGCGCGTCCCCGGGCAGCAGCGAACCGTCGCCGGCGCCGGCCGGAAGTTCGGTCACCGTCGCGGGCAGGTTGGCCACCGCCCAGTGCCAGAAACCCGAGGCGGTCGGGGCGTCCGGATCGAAGACGGTGACGGCGAAGCTTCGGGTCTGCTCGGGAAACCCCGACCAGCTCAACTGCGGCGAGCGATCCTCGCCACCGGCCCCCATGATCCCGCTGACCTGGGCCCTGTTGAGAGGTTGGCCGTCGGTGACGTCGGCGCTGCTCAGGGTGAACCCCGGTAACGCCGGCAGGAAGTCATACGGGTTGTAGGGAAACGCCATCGTCGAAATTCCTCTCCTGGTTCATCTCCGGTCCGGATCAGCAGTTCATCAGAAAGTGCTCGAGCACCTCGGTGCCGAACTTCAGCGCGTCGACCGGGACCCGCTCGTCGACACCGTGGAACAGGGCCGCGAAGTCCAGGTCGGGCGGCAGCCGCAGGGGCGCGAAGCCGAAGCACCGGATGCCCAGCTTGGCAAAGGCCTTGGCATCGGTGCCGCCGGACATCATGTAGGGCACGGTGCGCGCCTCAGGATCGACCGCCACCAGGGCGGCGTTCATCGCATCAACCAGTTCACCGTCGAAGCTGGTCTCATAGGAGGGGAGTTCGGAGATCCACTCCCGGCTCACCCCGGGTCCGATCAACTCGTCGACCTCGCGCTCGAAAGCCGCCTGCCGTCCCGGCAGCACCCGGCAGTCCACCACCGCCTCGGCGGTGGCCGGGATGACGTTGGCCTTGTAGCCGGCCTTGAGCATGGTCGGGTTCGCGGTGTCACGCAACGTCGCCCCGACCGCCCGGGAGATCGGCCCCAGCTTCGCGATGAGACCTTCGAGATCCGCTGAGCGGAGGTCGATCTCGTAGCCCGTCTCCTCGGAGACCGCAGTCAGGAACTGCGCGACGGTGTCGGTCAGAACCATCGGGAACCGATGGCGCCCGAGTCGGGCGACCGCCTCCGCGACGGTGGTGACGGCATTCTCGTCGTGCACCATCGACCCGTGCCCGGCTCGGCCGGTCGCGGTCAGCCGCATCCACAGCAGACCTTTCTCGGCCGTTTCGATCAGATAGAGCCGCCGCTCTCCGCCGTCCTTGTGCGGCAGCGTGATCGAGAAACCGCCCACTTCGCCGACCGCCTCGCTGACACCCTCGAAGAGGTCGGGCCGATTGTCCACAAGCCAGTGCGCCCCGTAGTTGCCGCCGTGCTCCTCGTCGGCGACGAAGGCGAAGATCAGGTCCCGCGGCGGGACGGCGCCGGTTCGTTTGAACTCCCGGGCGACCGCCAGCATCATCCCGCACATGTCCTTCATGTCCACCGCTCCGCGACCCCACACGTAGCCGTCCGAGACCGCGCCGGAGAACGGGTGGACGCTCCAGTCGTCGGCCTGGGCGGGCACCACGTCGAGGTGGCCGTGGATCAGCAGCGCACCGCGGGACGGGTCGGCGCCGGGCAGCCGAACGAAGACATTGCCCCGGCCGGGGGCGCCGGACTCGAGGTACTCGGGCTGATAGCCGACCTCGGCGAGCTGCCCGGCGACCCACCGGGCGCACTCCGCCTCCCCCTTGGTGGTCTCCGGATCACCGGTGTTGGAGGTGTCGAACCGGATGAGGGCACTGACGAGTTCGACCACCTCGTCGACCGCGGTCGTCACAGGGTCAGGTCCTCTCTTCGCGCATCCTCGCGGTGGCCCTCGCACGCTGTTCCTTTCATACCTTGTCGGAGGTCCGGCCGCCCGATGTGGGTGACAGCGCGTGCCGCTGTTCCCAATTTCACCATTGGCAACAGCGACATCATGCGGTTTGATCGTCCAATGACCCGCCACCCGAGCGCGCTGGTGGCGCTGGCCTGCCTGGTCGCCGGATGCTCGACCACCGTCGGCGGCGCCGCGATGACCGCGCCAACGCCACCCCTGGTCGGCGCCGAGTCGCTGGACGCCGCGCTGCTGCCGGCCACCGAGGTGGGGGCGGCCCTCGGCGACGACGACCTCGTGGTCACCAGAGAAGTCGACAGCCCGTGGGACGACGGTGCCAGTTTCGCGGCCCGGTCGGTCGACGAGCCGGGCGTCGCCCGGCTGGACTGCCTGGCCATCGTCGGCGCCGCGCAGCGGGACGTCTACGCCGATGCGGGCTGGACCGATCTGCGCGGCCAGATTCTCCGCGAGCCGCCGAACGCGCCGGAGTGGTCGCATTTCGCGGTCCAGGCGGTGGTGCTGTTCCCCACCGCGGAGGCGGCCGCGGACTTCTACGCCACCGCGCGCCGGAGTTGGGCCGGGTGCGCCCAACGGCAGCTGGCCTACGCCCAGCAACTGGCGCCCGACCAGGTGTGGTCGGTCGGACCGGTGAGCACCGACAACGACGTTCTCACGGTGTCGCGGTCCCAGCGCGGCCCGCAACGGTGGTGGTGTCAGCGGGCGTTGAGAGTACACAGCAACGTCGCGGCCGATGTGGAGGCCTGCAGCCTGGACCGGCCCACCGCCGCCGCGGCGGCGATCGCCCATGCGATCGGAGACCGGCTCCCCGCTCCCTGAGCGGAGCCGCGGATCGCCGGCGGCGGTTTGGGATAGCCCGCGAGCATCCGATAGCCTTAGCTGCCCGATTCCCGGGCGCCCTGGTCCGAGTGGCGGAATGGCAGACGCGCTAGCTTGAGGTGCTAGTGCCCTATTAACGGGCGTGGGGGTTCAAGTCCCCCCTCGGACACCACATCGCGGCGATCGCAGGGGTTCTCCCCTACTCGATGCGCTCCCCGGCTGAGTCCCGTCGGGAGCGGGTGCGCACCAGGCTCGCCACCGTCGTGACCACCAGCACCGTCCCGATCACCCCCATCGACAAACCGGTGGAGATCTCCGGAACGTCGACGTAGCGGCCGCCGTTGACGAAAGGCAGTGAATTCTTGTGCAGCGCGTGCAGCACGAGTTTGACGCCGATGAAGCCCAGGATGATGGCCAATCCCGCCGACAGGTAGACCAGCCGGTCCAGCAGGCCGCCGATCAGGAAGTACAGCTGCCGCAGGCCCATCAGGGCGAAGGCGTTGGCGGCGAAGACGATGTAGGGCTCTTCGGTCAGGCCGTAAATGGCAGGAATCGAGTCCAGCGCGAACAACAGGTCGGTAAACCCGATGGCCACCAGCGCCAGCAGCATCGGAGTGGCCGCCCGGCGGCCGCCGAGCCGGGTGGTGAACCGGTCCTCGTCGTAATCGTCGCTGACCGGAACGAACCGGCGAACCAGCTTCACCAGCCGGCTCTCCCGCTCCTCCTCGGCCTCCCGTTCGTGTCCGCTCTCGCGGGCCAGCTTGAGGGCGGTGAGGATGAGAAAGATTCCGAAGATGTAGAACACCCAACTGAACGCGCTGATCGCGGCGGCGCCCACGGCGATGAAGCCGGCCCGCATGACCAGCGCCATCACGATGCCCAGGAGCAGAAGCTTCTGCTGGTACTTCCGCGGCACCGCGAAGGAGGCCATGATCACCGTGAACACGAACAGGTTGTCCACCGACAGCGCCTTCTCGGTGACGTAGCCGGCGAAGTACTCCGCGCCGTACTGCCCGCCCCAGTACCCCCAGACCACGAAGCCGAACGCGATCGCCAGCCCGATGTAGAAGGCCGACCAGCCGGCCGACTCCCGGAACGTCGGTTCGTGGGGGACCCGGACGTGGGCGAAGAAGTCGAAGACGAACAACCCCAGGATCACGACACAGGTGATGACCCACACCTGCAGGGAGACGGCCATGGCCACCATTATCCTGACGCCAGCCCACCCGGGGTCAGCCGAGTGAGACGGCGCCGGTCACCCGGGACGTGCGAGCCCGCCGCGCGGTGAGCGCGTAACCGGCCCAGGACAAGACCACAGCCAGGAAAACCACCACCTGCACCGGAACCGACGCCGCGGTGGGGTAGACCACCCCGGTGAGGTAGTGGTCGATGAATCCGCCCGGGTCCAACGGCGGCATACCGGCCCGGGACCTCGCCCACCGCTCCAGTTCGGTCAGCGGGCATCCCCAGTGCAGGAACACGCTGCCCGCCCCCCACACCACGGCCGCGATGTGCGCCCAGATGCCGCGCCGCCAGCGCAGCGCGAGGAATCCGCCGACCGGCAGGTAGACCAGGAACGCGAAGTGCACCGCGGCCACCAGCCACACCAGCGCGGTGAACAACGGCCGCATGCCCCGACAGTACCGCCGGGCCCGCCGCAGCGGTCCGCCCCGCTGACGTAGCGTGACCGGGTGGCCCCGCAGGTGCTCTTCGTCCGTAACGACCCGCTGGCACCGGAGGCGCTGCTCGGCGAGGTGTTCACCGAATTCGGCTTCGACGTGGCCACTTTCGACGTGGTTGCCGCCGGCCGGGTCGACGACCCGGCGCACGAGGTCGACTTTCCCGACCCGACCCGCTACGACGCGGTCGTGCCACTGGGCGCCCGCTGGGCGGTCTACGACGAACGGCTGGCCCGGACCTGGGTGGCCGGCGAGGCCGGGATGATTCGCACGGCCATCGACGCCGGCGTCGGCGTGCTGGGAGTCTGCTTCGGGGGCCAATTGCTCGCGGTTGCGCTCGGCGGGACGGTGGCGCCCTCGCCGCGTCCCGAGATCGGCTGGCACGACGTGCACACCACCGATCCCGCCGTGGTGCCGGGCGGCCCGTGGTTCCAGTGGCATTTCGACCGGTTCACCCTGCCGCCGGGCGCCAGAGCCCTGGCCGTCAACGACAACGCGATCCAGGCCTTCGGTTACCGCAGTGCGCTGGCTCTGCAGTTCCACCCCGAGCTGGATCGGGGCCTGCTGGAACGCTGGCTCGCCGACGACGGCGATGCCGACGTCGCCCGGCTGGGGTTGACCGCCGAGGGCCTGCGGTTGCGTTCGGGGGCCGAACTCGACGGCGCTGCGCGGCGGTTACGAGACCTGGTCCGCGGTTTCCTGGGCATGCTCGGCCAGGACCGTCTCCACCAGCCGGACCGCCTCCGGTAACGCCGCCACCACTGCCGGGCTCAACCCCTCGCCGTGCCCGGTCCTGACGGCTCCGACCGTGACGACCACGACCTTCTCCGGTGCGCAGCCCAGCGCCCGCCCCAACTCGAAGGTCTGCTGCAGGTCGAGATCGTGAGAGCTCAGCACCACCGGCCCGGTCAGTTCGTCCAGACTCCACCGCCGGACCCGGCCCGGCCGTCCACCCACGGCGGCGTCGACCACGACAGCCAGGGACGCTCCGGCCCAGGCCTCCAGCAGGGCCGCGCATTCGGTCACCTCCGGCACCACCCGTACCCCGGGGCGGACGGACGCGCCGGCCCGCTCGGCCACCGCCGGTCCCAGACCGTCGTCGCACCGGAAGCGGTTGCCGATGCCGATCACCACGGCGTTCAACGACGGCGCACCGTGAGGGTCAGGAAGTGCGTCGCGCAGGAGATGCACGGGTCGTAGTTGCGGATGGCCCGCTCGCACAGCGACGTCAGCTCGCCATCATCGAGGCCGGCGCCGGCGAGCACGACCTTGCCCAGATCGCCCTCGATGGCGGCCTGGTTCTGCGAGGTGGGCGGGACGATCGTCGCACCGGTCACCAGGCCGTCCGAGTCGATCTCGTAGCGGTGGTAGAGCAGGCCGCGGGGGGCCTCGCTGACTCCGTGGCCCACCCCCGCACGCGGTTCGAGGTCGACGAACGGGCGGCGCGGCGGTTGGTACTCGTCGAGGATCCGCAGCGCCTCTTCGACCGCGTAGACCACTTCGACCGCGCGAACGATGATGCTGCGGAACGGGTTCCGACATTCGGTGCCGAGCCCCGCCGCCCGCGCGGCTTCCCGCGCCAGCGGAGAGAGCTGGTGGTGGTTGAGGGTGTAGCGGGCCAGCGGTCCGGTGAGATGCGGGCGGCCGTCGAGGGTGGCGTGCAGCGCGGTGGAGTGCGGCACCTGGGTTTCGCGGACATGCTCGCTGAAACGGTCGACGCCGAACCCCGGCCCGGCGCTGCGGGCGATCGCGCCATCCTCGATGGCGTAGCGCTCGCCGGTCAGCGCCAGCATCTCATGATCGACACGCAGGTCGGGGAAGTCGAATCCGGCGACCCAGCTGACGGTGGCGAGCGCGTCGTCGAGGGCGGCGCGCAGCTGCTCGGCCATCAGCGCCATGTCTGCCCGGGACGGGACGGAGTAGAAGCCGCCGACCCGCACGTTGATCGGGTGGATCGAGCGGCCGCCGACCAGTTCCATCAACCGGTTGCCGGCCTTCTTGAGCGCAAGACCACGCTCCACCTCGCGGCGGTGCTCGCGGGCCACCGTGATGATGTCGGGCGCTCCGAGGAAGTCCGGCGCGTGCAGCATGTAGATGTGCAGCGCATGGCTGTGGATCCACTCGCCGCAGTACAGCAGCCGGCGCAGCGCCATCAGGTCGGGGTCGAGGGCCACCCCGCACAGCGACTCGATGGCATTGCAGGCGCTGACCTGGTAGGCCACCGGGCAGATCCCGCAGATCCGGGCGGTCAGATCCGGCGGCTCGGTGTAGGCGCGGCCGCGCAGGAAGGCCTCGAAGAAGCGGGGCGGTTCGTAGATGTTGAGCTCGACGACCTCAGGGACTCCGTCGCGCAATTCGACGTGCAGGGCGCCCTCACCCTCGACTCTGGTCAGGGCACCGACCCGAATGGTGCGGGCCGTACCCGGGGCGCTGCGGGCCGGGCCGGTCATGGCGCGCCCCGGTCGGCGTGGAAGTCAGCGACGTTGAACGTCGCGAACGCCCGGTCGACGTCGCCACCGGACATTCCGTCGCGCCGCAGCAGCGGGATCATCGCGCCCATGTTGGGTGTCGCGGCGGGGCCGAAACAGCCGTAGCAGCCGCGGTGGTGGCGCGGGCACAGCGCACCGCAGCCGGCGTGGGTGACCGGGCCCAGGCAGGCGATCCCCTCGGTGACGGTCACGCAGCTCACCCCGGAGCGTTTGCACTCGGTGCACACCGTCGCCGAGGGAAGCCGCGGCTTGCGCCCCACCAGCAGTGCGGCCAGGGTGTCGAGCAGCTGGCCGCGGTCGATCGGGCAGCCGCGCAGTTCGTAGTCGACCGGGACGTGCGCCGACGGGGGGGTCGAGGTGGCCAGCGTGCTGATGTAGTCCGGGCGGGCGTAGACCACCGAGGTGAACTCGGCCACGTCGGCGAAGTTGCGCAGCGCCTGGATGCCGCCGGCGGTCGCGCAGGCGCCGATGGCCACCAGAGTCCCGGACTGCTCGCGGATCTCCCGGATGCGGTGCTCGTCGGTTGGCGTGGTGATCGACCCCTCGACCAGGGAGACGTCGTAGGGTCCGCCCACCATGGCGCTGGAGGCTTCGGCGAAGACGGCGATCTGGACCTGCTCGGCCAGGGTGAGCAGTTCGTCCTCGCAGTCCAGCAGGGTCAACTGGCAGCCGTCACAGGAGGCGAACTTCCATACCGCGAGGCTGGGCATCTACAGCTCCTTCGCTTCCAGCAGGGGCGCTGCGACGTCGAAGCCCACCACTGGGCCATCCCGGCACAGCAGCAGCGGTCCGAGTTGGCAGTGCCCGCACCAACCGATACCGCACTGCATGTTTCGTTCCAGCGAAACCCGGATGTCCCCGGGCGCGAGTCCTTTGGCGAGTAGGGCCTGCGCCCCGAATCGCATCATCGCTTCCGGCCCGCACAGGAAGCCGGTGGTCCGCTCCGGCTGGAGGCTCAGCCGGCGCAGCGGCTCCGTGACAAAGCCGGTCTCCCCCGACCATCCCTGAATCGGAACATCGACGGTCACATGGGTTTCCAGCCGCGGATCACGGCGCCAGCGATCGATTTCCCCGGCGTAGAGGAAGTCGCGCTGCGCGCGTGCTCCCGCGATGAGCACGACGCGTCCATAACGTTCGCGTTCGGCCAGCGCCCCGAGCAGTACCGGGCGCAGGGGTGCCAGGCCCACACCCCCGGCGACGATGACGAGATCACGGCCGGCCGCCGCCTCCAGTCCCCAGCCGGTACCGAACGGACCCCGCACCCCGACAGTGGATTCCGGCTGGGCCGCGCACAGCGCGGCGCTGACCGCTCCCACCGCGCGGATGGTGTGGATCAGGGATCCATCCCCGGGAATGCCACTGAGCGAGATAGCCACCTCGCCGACGCCGAAGGCGTAGAGCATCATGAACTCGCCCGGCACCGGCGTGGCGAGGGCGGCCTGCTCCGGCTCCAGGCGCAGGGTCACCGAGTCGGCGTTCTCCACCACCCGCGACGTCACCCGGTAGGGCAGCGGGACCATCGCGCCCGCCTGCTCGACGGGCGGGCGCGTCACGGTCTCAGTCATCGCGGTCCCCGTCCTGCCCGGTAAGCCCCGCCAGTGTCGACATCTCCTCGGTGATGTCGATCCCGGTGGGACACCAGGCGATACAGCGCCCGCACCCCACGCACCCGGAACTGCCGAACTGGTCATGCCAGCTGGACAGCTTGTGAGTCAGCCAATGCCGATAGCGCGAGGCCCCGGATTGGCGGACCGGGCCTTCGTGGATGAAGGTGAAGTCGAACTCGAAGCAGGACGCCCACTCAGTCCACCGTTCGGCGTGCTCTCCGGTCAGGTCGGTGACGTCGGAGGTGCTGGTGCAGAAGCAGGTCGGGCAGACCATGGTGCAGTTGCCACAGGTCAGACACCGGCTTGCGACCTGGGCCCAGTGCGGTGACTCCCGGGACTCGATGAGCAGCGTTCGCAGGTCGCCCTCGGGCATGGCGCGCCCCATCATGGTCTCGGCGGCCCGCACGGACTCGGCGGCGGCGGTGCTCTCGGCGGGTTCGGCAGGGCGGTGCGGGACGGCGGCGAGCACCTCGGCGCCCTCGGCGCTGCCGGCCTCGGCCAGGTAGGAGACCACCGGACCGTCCACCCGTTCGGTGAGCACCAGGTCGGCGCCGGGTCCGCAGCCCGGCCCGGTGCCCATCGACGCGCAGAAACACAGACCGCCCGGTTCGGTGCAGTTCACCGCGACCAGGAAAGCCCCGTCGCGCCGCCGGGCGTAGCTGCCGTCGGGATGGCTGCCGCCGACCAGCACCCGGTCCAGAACGCCGATCGCCGACAGGTCGCAGCCGCGGACCCCGAAGAAGGCGTACCTCGACGACGGCTCACCCGTCCCGGCGCCGTCGGAACCGGAGGTCCAGACCCGCTGCCGTTGCGGATGCAGGAACTGTTTCCAGGACTGCGGACCCGCGGAGTGCCCGAAGGCCGCCGCGTCGTCGCGGCGGCGCAGCCGGTAGGTTCCCGGGGCGACGTCGACCCCCCAGCCGTACGGCAGGTCCTCGGCGCTCTCGATCTCGTCGAGGACGATGGCCGCGCCCCGAACCACCGGGCCGACCACCCGCAGGCCTCGGCGGCGCAGTTCGGCGATGAGCGCACCCAGGCCCGCCGCGTCGATCACCACCGGATCATCGGGTGCCATGGCTCCATCGTGCCCCAACCCGTCGCCGATGGCAGGCCCTAAGGGAGCCTGGCGCCGGGCCTTAGAGTCACATTCCCCGTGCCGGCGGATCAGGAGATCACACCGGTGGCGGGATCATGCCCCAGTTGGTGGGCCAGGGCGTCCTCGACGGTGCCGTGCCGGAACCGGTGGCCGAGTGCGGCCAGCTTGGCCGGGACCACCCGCTGGTCGGCCTCGGCGAGTTCCTCAGCACCCTGACGGCCCAACAGAATCCTGGGTCCGATCGCCGGGACCGGAATCAGCGCCGGGCGGTGCAGCACGGCGGCCAGAGCCTTGGTGTAGTCGGCGTTACGCACCGGTGCCGGGCCGACGGCGTTGACCGGGCCCGACAGCCGCTCGTCGTAGAGAGCGCGGTAGTAGATGTCGAGCAGGTCGTCGATACCGACCCAGGACAGCCACTGCCGGCCGCTGCCCAGCCTGCCTCCCAGGCCCGCGGCGAACAGCGGGCGCAGCAGTCTGAGTGTTCCCCCCGCGGCCGCCTGAACGATCCCTGTTCGCACCGTCACCACACGCAGACCGTCCTCGGCGGCGGAGGCGGCAGCCGCCTCCCAGTCCGCGACGACATCGGCCAGGAAGCCCTCGCCGCGCGGGCTGTCCTCGTCGAGGATCGTGTCGCCGCAGTCGTGACCGTAGTAGCCGATCGCCGAGGCGCTGACGAAGGCCCGCACCCCGGGCGTGCGTGCGGCCAGGTCGGCCAGCCGCCGGGTCGGCTCGATCCGGGAGTCGCGGATGGCGCGTCGATGAGCCTCGGTGAACCGGCCGGCGATCGACTCCCCGGCCAGGTGCACCACCGCGTCGACCCCGTCGAGCAGCCCGGCGGAGGGTGCCGCCGGATCCCAGGCCCGTTCGCCGGGACTGCCGGTGTCCCGGCGAACCAATCGGATGACCCGGTGGCCGCCGGTGGTCAGGAAGGCGGCCAGCGCGGTGCCGACCAGACCGGAGGATCCGGTCACCGCCACCGTCAACGGGTCGAGACCGGCCCGTTGCGCATCGCGGTGTGCGGCGAGGTCCTCGGCCAGTTGCCGGTGCCGGTAGGCGAACGTCGAGCGCAGGGCCGCGCCGGGCACGGTGGTGTCGACCTCGTCGTGGACGCGGGTGGCCTCAGAGCCCACCTCGCTGAACCGATGGGTGTGCCGCCACCAGCCGATGATCCTGGGCGGCAGGGTCATCAACCCGGCGGAGGACAGTGCGTCGACGAACTGATGCGGCGGGTGATAGCCGGCCGGATCGTGCTGGGCCACCCAGCGCATACCGCCGGGCAGTCCCAGAACGGCTCGGCCATCGGCCAGCGACTCGGTCTCCTTGACCACGCGCATGGGCTGCCATGGCGGTACCAGCCTGCGCATCGCCCCCGGCCGGGTGTGCCAGGCCCACACTTCGCCGATCGGATACTCGACGGTGCTGGCGTATTCGATACCCACCGGTGCTCAGCGGTCCCTTCCGGGCCGGGTCATCAACGAGGGCCGGTCGCTGAGTCGTCGTCGGAGGAATCCGGGGCCTCTTCGGCGGCCTC
>CAYURT010000009.1:0-61441 GCA_964447215.1 uncultured Mycobacterium sp. | reverse complement strand
CTCGGCGGCGATCTCAGCCTCCTCGGCGGCGATCTCAGCCTCCTGGGCGGCCGACTCGGCCTCGGTGCTCTCCTCGGCGGTGAGCACTTCCGTCACCGCCCCGTCGGCCACGGCGTCGTCGGACACTGCCCCGTCGGACACTGCCCCGTCGGCTACTGCCCCGTCGGACACTGCCCCGTCGGAGACCGTGTCGTCCGCCACCGCCTCGTCGGTGACAGCCTGGTCCCGCCGGCTCTGACGTTCCCTGATGGCATCGGCCACCAGCAGAAGGACCCCGACAGCGCTGGCCGCGATGCATATCCAGGCCAGCAACTCATTGCCGGTGAGTACCGCGGCGATCAGCGCTGACAGCCCGACGACGGCGAGCACGAGCGCCACGATCAGCATCGGCCGGCCTCCTGCGGGGTCTGATCTCAGCTGTGATTGAGGGGATCAGGCTGTCAGTACTGGTATCCGGCATCGCCGGACTCGGTCGGTGCCGCCGAACCGCGCTGCCCGAGCTCCTCGAGCTGAGACTCCAGGTAGGTCTTCAGCCTGGTGCGGTACTCGCGCTCGAAGGTGCGCAGCTGCTCGAGCCGGCCCTCCAGCACGGTGCGCTGCTGGTTGATGTTGTTCATCACCTCGGCGTGCTTGCGCTCGGCGTCGGCCTGGAGGATCTCGGCCTTCTCCTGAGCCTGGCGAACCTGGTTCTCCGAGCGGCTCTGGGCGTCGGCGAGCATGGCGTCGGCCCGCTGGCGGGCCTCGTTGACCGTCGTCTCGGCGATGTAGCGGGCCTCGGAAACCATCTGGTCGGCGTTGGCCCGGGCATCGTTGATCATCGTCTCGGCATCCGTGCGGGCGGTGCTGGTCAGACGGTCTGCGGTGTCCTGCGCGAGGCTGAGCACCCGCGCCGCCTTGGCCGCCTGCTCCTCATTGAGCGCTGCGTTGCCCTCCTCCGGCGGGGCCGGTGGGGGCATGACCGGTTCGGGCTGGTACAGCGGAATGGCCTGGGTGGCCTGCATCCCGCCGGCCCGTGCCGAAGCGAGTTCGGCGTCGAGTTCGCTGACCCGTTGGCGAAGGTCGGCGTTCTCCTCGACCAGCCGGGCCAACTCGGTCTCGACGAGGTCGAGGAAGGCGTCCACCTCGTCCTCGTTGTAACCACGCTTGCCGATCGGCGGCTTGCTGAAAGCAACGTTGTGCACGTCGGCCGGTGTGAGTGGCATCGTGTGCCCCTTCCAATTCGGGACGGTTCAAGACCGCTTGTCAGATCTGCTCGTGCCTTCAGAGCGTGGTGGACCTGTACTGTAACTGGCGTCCATCCTGTCACACCAGACCCGCCGGTTGCGCCAGAGCGGGGATTTTACCCAGGAATATCTCGCGACGGGCCGGCCCATCGGGTTCGGCCCGGGGTGCGAGGGATCCGGTCAGGCGGCCGCGGCGGCGGCGCCGAAGGCGGCGTTCATCCCGATGAATGCCAGCAGCAGCAAGACCATGATCGAGAAATCCAGCCGGACCGAGCCGATGGTCAGCTGCGGGATTATCCGTCGGAGCAGCTTCACCGGCGGGTCGGTGACGGTCATGATGATCTCCAGGATCACCACGGTGACTCCCTGCGGGTGCCAGTCCCGGCTGAAGGACCGGATGAACTCGACGACGATCCGGGCGATCAGCAGCAGCCAGAACAAGAACAGGGCAAAGCCCAGCACCTGGAATAACAGCGCCAAGGGGAAGCCGGTCCTATCTGTCGGCGTGACGGGACGGCGTCAGCCTACCCACTTGTGCGGCGGCCCGCCCGCGAGCCCACCGGTCACCCTCACTGATAGCTGTAGAAGCCGGCCTCGGCGATCCGGCGGCGTTCCTCGGCCGTGACGTCGACGTCGGGCGGCGCGAGCAGGAAGACCTTCGTCGCGACCTTGTCGAACGACCCCCGCAGCGCGAATGCCAGGCCGGCGGCGAAGTCCACCAGCCGCTTGGCGTCGGCGTTGTCCATGGAGACCAGGTCCATGATCACCGGCTGGCCGTCCCGGAAACGCTCACCGATGGTGCGGGCCTCGCTGTAGTCCTTGGGCCGCAGGGTGGTGATCTTCGACAGCGGGCTGCCCTCCTCGAAGAGCATCGCCATCCTGCGCGGGTCCATCGCCAGGGCGCCGCGGGTGGAGCCGCGCAGCGGGGCGAACCGGGATCGGGGCATATCGTGCGGATGCTCGAACTCCCGGGGCCGGAACCGCGCGTCGTCGTAGCCGGGACGGAACCCGCCGGTGGGCGGATAGTCCGGGTCGCGATCGTCGTAGTCGTGGTCGTCGCGGAACTCGTAGCGGCGGTCGTACCCGTCGTCGAACCGGTCCGGCCGGCGGGCGGGGCCGCCGCGGCCGCGGGTGTCGGCGCCACGGAGGTCACGGCCGTCGCGGGCGTCGCGGGCGTCGTGATCGTCGTGGTCGTCGTAGTACTCGTCGTCGTAGTCATCCATCGGCGCCATGCCGAAGTAGGCCTTGACTTTGTGCAGAGTGCTCATCCGCGGGGACCCTTCTCGAGCTGAACGTCGGTGTCTGTGATGAAGATGTGACTAGAGTGACTGTTCAGGGAGACGTTAGAGGACGTTGGCCCAGTAGCGCCGCACCGACACGCACACAAGTCGAACCGTGTCGCACGGCCGCCTCGAGATCGTGCGACATTCCGGCCGACAGCTGCCTCGCGCCGGGATGCTCCCGCAGCACGCGGCGGTGCTCGACGGCCAGCGCGGCGAACGCCTGGTCGGCGTCGGCGCCCAGCGGCGCCACCGCCATCAGTCCCACCAGTTCCAGCGCTCGGGTCTCGGCGACCCGGGCGCACACCCGGTCCACCGCTGACGGATCCCCGATGTCGACGCCGCCGCGGGCGGTGTCGCCGTCCAGGCTGAGTTGGACGAAGACCCGCAGTGGCTGTTCGCGCCGGCCTTCGTCCAGCGCCCTCTGTACCGCGGCGTCCAGGGCGGTGACCACTTCCGGGCTGTCGGCGGAGTGCACGACGTCGGCCCAGCCGGCGATGCTCTTGGCCTTGTTGCGCTGGATCCGCCCGATCATGTGCCAGCGGGGCGCGGCGGAGCCGGTCAGTGCGGCGAATTCGACGACTTTGGCCGCGGCCTCCTGTGCCCTCGACTCGCCGAAGTCGCGGCAACCGAGCTTCCACAGGATCGCCGCGTCACTTGCCGGGAAGAACTTGGTGACCGGCAGCAGCGTGACCTCCTGGCCCATCCGCCCGGCGGCTTCGGCGGCGAGAGCGATGCGGTTGCGCACCGCCGCCAGGGCGCCGGTCAACTCGGCGACCCGCTCGGCGGACTGGTTCATTCCATCCACACCAGTGACGCGAGCCTGCCGGTCGGCGCGCCCCGGCGGTGGCTGAACAGCTCCGGGTCGGCGAAGGTGCATCGCGGGTCGATGTCGACGGCGCCGACCCCGGCGTCGTGAAGCTGGCGAGTTATCCCGGCCCGCAGGTCCAGCGCCGGGCTGCCGCGGGCCGTGGTGGTGCGACTGCCCGGCAGCCGGGCTTCGACGTCGTCGGCCATCTGAGCCGGAACCTCGTAGTTGGGCCCGCTGACCGCGGGCCCGAGCAGGACTGAGATGTCCTCGACCGCGGCCCCCGCGGCCAGCATCGCCTCCAGGGTCCGCAGCACCACCCCGTCGGCGGCGCCGACCCGGCCGGCGTGCGCCGCGCCCACGACCCCGGCGCGCGCGTCGGCCATCAGCACCGGGACGCAGTCGGCGGTCACCACCGCCAGGGCCAGTCCAGGGGTGGCCGTCACCATCGCATCGGTGGCCTGGAACGGTTCCGCGCGGGGCGCGTCGACGAACTCGACGTGGCTGCCGTGCACCTGGTTCATCCAGACGACCCGTTCGGCGGGCAGCCCTATCGCCGAGGCCAGGCGCTCCCGATTGGCGGCGACCGCCGCCGGGTCGTCACCAACGTGGTCGCCGACATTGAACGAGTCGAACGGTGGAGCGGAGACCCCGCCCGCGCGGGTGGTCGTGACGCGTCGAATACGGACTGGCATACCTACGGGCACAGTCGGAATCGGCGGCGTGGCCGGACTAGTGCCGCATGAACGGCGGCACGTCCACGTCGTCGTCGTCGTCACCGAAGCTCGACGAGCCGTTGGTGTGCAGCGAAACCCCCACCGGCTCCATCGAGTCGATGGGCTCGAACAAGGGCGAGCTGAGCTTCCCGGACGCCGCCGAGGCGATGGTCGGGCCGGGGGTTGCCGCGGCCGGCGTGGCGGCGGCGGTCCCGGTGGTGGTGTTGCCGACGGTGACCGGCTTGCGGCCGGGGCTCACGGCGTCGAATCCGGCCGCGATCACGGTGACCCGGACCTCATCGCCCAGCGAGTCGTCGATGACGGTCCCGAAGATGATGTTTGCCTCCGGGTGCGCGGCGTCCTGGACCAGCGAGGCGGCCTCGTTGATCTCGAACAGACCCAGGTCGCTGCCGCCGGCCACCGACATCAACACGCCCTGGGCGCCCTCCATGGAGGCCTCCAGCAGGGGGGAGTTGATGGCGATCTCCGCAGCCTTGAGCGCCCGGCCGTCACCGCGCGACGAGCCGATGCCCATCAGCGCGGTGCCGGCGCCGCTCATCACGCCCTTGACGTCGGCGAAGTCGACATTGATCAGTCCCGGGGTGGTGATCAGGTCGGTGATGCCCTGGACTCCGTTGAGCAGCACCTCGTCGGCGCTGCGGAAGGCGTCCATCAGGGAGATGTTGGCGTCGCCCATCTGCAGCAGCCGGTCGTTGGGGATGACGATCAGGGTGTCACAGCTCTCCCGCAGCGCGGTGATACCCGCCTCGGCCTGACCGGATCGCCGCTTGCCCTCGAACGAGAAGGGCCGGGTCACCACACCGACCGTCAGCGCGCCGAGTTTGCGCGCGATGTTGGCCACCACCGGCGCTCCGCCCGTTCCGGTCCCGCCGCCCTCACCGGCGGTGACGAAAACCATGTCCGCCCCGCGCAGCAGTTCCTCGATCTCATCCTTGGCGTCCTCGGCGGCCTTGCGGCCGACGTCGGGATCCGCTCCGGCGCCCAGGCCGCGGGTCGAGTCCCGGCCGACGTCGAGCTTGACGTCGGCGTCGCTCATCAGCAACGCCTGCGCGTCGGTGTTGATGGCGATGAACTCAACACCCTTGAGTCCCTGTTCAATCATCCGGTTGACGGCGTTCACACCGCCGCCGCCGATTCCGACGACTTTGATGACGGCGAGGTAGTTATGCGGGGGGGTCATCGCTGTGTCTTCCTCCGGTCGTGGGGTCTTGCCTTGTTCCGCGACTTCCCTGGTCCAAACCCTCAACCTCAACCAGAGGCTTAGAGTTATGTCAAGTTGTTCACGTACTCGGAACGTTATGACCGGCGCGCGCCGGATTGGGGATGCGCGCGGGCGTGTCGCGTGCGAATTTCGACGGCCGGCTGTTTCGGTGCCGGATCAGCGGGCACCGCGCGCGGCGTGCCGGGCCGTCCCGGGGACGGAATCGGCCTTCGAACCGGACGCTCCGCCCGCGGCCGGCGGCGGCGCCGCGACTGCCCTGGCCGACGCGGGCCGGCGCGGGCCGGACGGCCGCGAATCGGGCGCTGTCCCGGATTGCGAGGCGGCCCGCGCCCGAGTTGCGCGGAGACTCCGCTCCGGTCCCGAGGGCTCCGGTCCTGAGGCACCCGGCGCCGCCGACTCCGGCGTCGCGGTTTGTGCAGGGACGGAGGTCGGCGGAACCGGCGCCGCGGCCGGTCGCGGACCGCCCACCGCCGCCGCAGCCGCCGAGACGGGCTGGACGGGCTGTAGCGAGTCGATTGCGTACTTCACCGCTGCCGGCGGGAACTCGAAGAAGACCGTCACACCCCAGCGGATTCCGTCAGGGATGGGATCGATCTTCGCGGGGTTGAGGACATACAAGACGGTGGCGAAGTACATGCCCGCCACGATGCTGGCCGGCAGGGTGATCGGAAACGCGGCGTACCACAGCGCCGCACCGGCGACAGCTGCCGCCAATGTCACAGCGCCCCCGATCAGGTCGACCGGATCCTGGGATGCGGACACCGGCTGTTCGACGCCGGCCGCCTCGGCCTCCGCAGCCGTTACGGCTGCCACACCGGCCAGGGCGGTCTCGACGGCGGCTGCCCGCAACTCCACGGCGACCGCCGCCGCACGGATCGCGGGCGGCTGGCGTGGGGGGTCGAGCCAGAGCGCGCTCACAATCACGGCAACACTGACAATCAGCGCCGATAACGGGTCAAGTACCCGGCTGACTGGTGAAACGACCATCGTCCGCCCTTCCCCCAGCAAACTCCGACTGAAAGTCGGATGACTGTAGCACGCCCCCCGGGATCACTTGACCGTCGGCAGATCCGGGCTTGAGACGTCATAGACGCGCCCGGGCTGGGTCAGCAGCGCGGCAAGTTTCTCGGCCTTCTCCGCGGTGCGTTCGTCGGTTCCCCACACCACCGTCCGGCCGTCGGTGAGGGTCAGGGTTATCGACGATGCCGAGGGCGCCGCGATCCGGCTCACCTGCGCCACCACTTCCGGCCGCAGCGCCGTCATGACGTCCAGTGCGGCCACCGTAGGCGGATCGGCCGGGCCGGGGTTGTCCACCTCGATGTAGGCCAGCCCGGGCGGCGGCGGGGCGGTCGCGAAGTCCACGCCGTCGCGGTCGAACAGGTGCGGACCGTCCGGGAAGTCCTTGACCACAACCGGAATCCGCTCGACGATCGTGATCCGCACCGACGACGGGTACTCGCGCTGCACCCGGGCACTGGCGACCCGGCGGATGCCGGCGACCCGCTCGGCGACGGAGTCGGTGTCGACCTGCAGCAGCGGCGTCCCGGGCCGGATGGCCGCGACGTCGACGACCTCCTCGCGCGTCACCACTCCGGTCCCGACCACCACGATCGAACGCGCCGACATCACCGGGGTGAAGTACAGGATCAGGCCGAGAGCGACGCTGGCCACCGCGAGCACGACCGCCCACAGGAGTGTCCGCAGACCCCGGACCGCGCGGTCGCCGGGCCGGCCGGCGGGTGGGGCGTCGTGCCCGCGGGCACGCCGGACCGCTTCGCGGCGGGCCTGCTCGATGCCCATGGCGCGCTGCTGGGCCGCCCGGCGTTCGGCGCGTTCCCGACGCGCCCGGCGCCGTGGGCCCTCGTCATCCTCCGCTTGGGGCCCTGCTGCGGGCCCAGGCTCTTCGTCGGGCCCGGGCTCTTCTTGGGGCCCAGGCTCTGCTTCGGTTTCCGCGGATTCGGCTCCCCGGTGATCGGATTGCTCGAGGTCGAACTCCCCGGGTTCGTCAAGATCGAACTCCTCGGGATCGGGCTCCTCAAGATCGACTTCGCCGCCGTCACCGTCCGGGGCCGGCTCCCGCGCCTCGCCCGGGCCGGCCGGGGAATCGGGTTCCTCCACCTCGCTCATGACTGCCCGGCGTCCCCGGCTGCGGAACGCAGCGCAGCGAGTATCTCCGCCCCGAGCATGGTGACGTCACCGGCTCCCATGGTCACCACCACGTCGCCCGGTCTGACCGCGGCCGCGACCTGCCCGGCGACCGTGGAGAAGTCGGGGAGGTAACGCACCGGGACACCGACGTGCTCGGCGATGGTCGCGCCGCTGACACCCGCCAGCGGCTGCTCCCGTGCCGCGTACACGTCGAGGACGAAGACCTCGTCGGCGGTGTCCAGGGCCGCACCGAACTCCCGCGCGAAAGCCACGGTCCGCGAGTACAGGTGCGGCTGGAACACGACGATGCTGCGCGCGCCGGTCACCGTCGGGTGGCCGGTGGGGTCCTGGGCGGCGACGGCACGCAGCGCGGTGAGAGCGGCGCGCACCTCCGTCGGGTGATGGGCGTAGTCGTCGAACACCCGCACGCCGCCGGCCGTGCCGACCAACTCGAACCGGCGCCGCACCCCCTCGAAGCCTGCCAACCCGTCGAGCACCTCGCCGGCGTCGGCGCCGACATCGACCGCCGCGAGTACCGCGGCCAGCGCGTTGAGCGCCATGTGCCGGCCGGGAACGGCCAGCCGCATCGCCCGCGGCCGGCGTTCTCCGGCCAGCTCGATGTGTGCCACCGCTCCGGTGCCGTGCTGTTCCCAGCTCAGCAGCCTGGCCGCGAGTTCGGCGGAGGGGTCACTTCCGTAGCGCAGCACCCGGACGCCCAGTGCCGCGCTGCGCTCGGCGAGCGCGGCGGCGCCCGGGTCGTCGGCACAGGCGATCAGCGCACCACCCGGCGACAGCCTCTCGACGAACTCGTCGAACACCTGGGTGTAGGCCGCCGGGCTGCCGAAGAAGTCCAGGTGATCAGCCTCGATATTGGTCACCACCGCGACATCGGGGGTGTATTCGAGGAGCGAACCGTCGCTTTCGTCGGCCTCCGCGACGAAAACCTCACCGCTGCCGTGGTGAGCGTTCGTGCCCGCCTCACCCAGTTCGCCGCCGACCGCGAAGGACGGGTCGAAGCCGCTGTGCTGCAGCGCGACGATGAGCATCGAGGTGGTCGTCGTCTTTCCGTGCGTCCCGGTCACCATCACCGTCCGCTGACCGGCCATCAGCCGGGCCAGCACGGCCGGGCGGAGGATCACCGGCACCGCGCGCCGGCGGGCCTCGACCAGTTCGGGGTTGGTCTTGGGAATCGCCGCGTGGGTGGTGATCACCGAGGTCGGCCCGCCGGCCAGGAGATCGAGGTTGGCGGCGTCGTGGCCGATGCTGATGTGGGCTCCCCGGGCGCGCAACGCGGCGACACCGCGGGACTCCTTGGCGTCCGAACCGGAGACCTGTGCGCCGCGGTCGAGCAGGATCCTGGCGATTCCCGACATGCCCGCACCGCCGATGCCGACCATGTGCACGCGGTGCAGTTCCGGCGGCAGCGCACCTGTCACCGTTCCGCCCCCTGCCTGGCTGCCCGCGCCACCTCCACGACTGTCCCGGCCACCCGCCGGGCGGCGTCGCGGTGCCCCACCGCTGCGGCCGCGGCCGTCATCGCGGTCAGCGCGGCGTCGTCGGTGATCAGCCCGACGACCTCCGAGGCCACGAAATCGGGGTCCAGATCGGCGTCGGACACCATGATCCCGCCCCGGGCCCGGGTGACGGGCAGGGCGTTGAGCCGTTGTTCGCCGTTGCCGATCGGCAGCGGCACGTAGACCGCGGGCAGGCCGACCGCCGAGACCTCGGCGACGGTCATCGCCCCGGACCGGCAGATCGCCAGATCCGCGGCGGCGTAGGCCAGGTCCATCCGGCTGAGGTAGGGCAGCGCCCGGTAGGGCGGGTCTCCCGGCCGCGGAGTGGGCAGTTCCAGGGTGTTTTTGGGACCGTGCGCGTGCAGCACCGAAACGCCCGCGGCGGCCAGTCGGGCGGCCGCCCCCGACACCGCCCGGTTGATGGACACCGCGCCCTGCGAACCGCCGAACACCAACAGAACCCGGGCGTCCTCGGCGAAGCCGAAGTGGGCGCGGGCCTCCCGGCGCAGACCGGCCCGGTCCAAACCGGTGATCGAGGCCCGCACCGGTATCCCGACAACCTCGGCGCCGCGCAGGCCGGAGTCGGGCACGGCGGCCAGCACCCGGCGGGCGACCCGCGCGCCGACCCGGTTGGCCAGGCCGGCGCGGGCGTTGGCCTCGTGGACCACCACCGGCACCCCGGCCCTGCGGGCGGCGAGGTAGGCCGGCAGCGCGACGTATCCGCCGAAGCCGACCACGACGTCGGCGTCAACGCGCTCAAGCACCGCCCGGGTCTCCCGGATGGCCCGCCGCACCCGCCAGGGCAGCCGCAGCAGGTCGGCGTTGAGCTTGCGCGGCAGCGGGACCGGGGTGACCAGTTCCAGCTCGTACCCGCGCTCGGGCACCAGCCTGGTCTCCAGGCCCCGGGCGGTGCCGAGGGCGACGATCCGGGCACCCGGCTCCAGCTCGGTCAGGGCGTCGGCCACCGCCATCGCCGGTTCGATGTGCCCGGCAGTACCGCCGCCGGCCAGCACGACCGACAGCGTGCAGCCGCCGATACCACCGGAACTCACCCGTGACGCTGACCTTTCCGTGCGCCGGCCCGCTGGGCGCGGCCGTTGCCGTGCTGCTGCCCGCGCCCCTGCGCCGCGCGGGCCCGCCGCTGCCCGGCGGCGCCTCCATGATGCCCTGAGCGTCCCGAGGCCCCGGTGGCCGTCCCGCTACGAGCCCGGGTGGGCACGGCGGAAGCCCGCCGCGCGGGTTGTTTCGCGGCCGGCTTCGCCGACCGCGCGGAGGCGCCCGGATTGGCGCCCCGGGCGTCCGCCGGACGCGACCGCAGCCGGTCGCGCAGCGCCTCGGTCCGGGTCGGAAGATAGGGCGCGGGCACCGGCAGCCTGAGCAGCCGGTTCATCCGGTCGTCCCCGCCGGCTCTCAGCGCGGCGACGGCGGCCGGTTCGTGTCGGGCCGCGTTTGCCATCAGGCCGATCATGAACAGCGTTGTTGCCGTTGATGTTCCACCGGCAGAGATCAGCGGCAGCTGAATGCCCGTCACCGGCAGCAGGCCGATCACATAACCGACGTTGATGAAGACCTGACCGGCGATCCACGCGGTGGCGGTGGCGGTCAGCAGCCTCAGGAACGGGTCGGCGGAACGCTTGGCGATCCGCATTCCGGTGTAGACGAACACCCCGAACAGTCCGAGCAGCCCGGCCGCGCCGATGAACCCCAGTTCCTCACCGACGATGGCGAAGATGAAATCGTTGTGGGCGTTGGGCAGGTAGTTCCACTTGGCCGCGCCCTGCCCGAGGCCGTCCCCGAAGACGCCGCCGTTGGCCAGTGCGAACTTGGCCTGTCTGGCCTGGTAGCCCGCTCCCTGAACGTCGGCGCTGGGGTCCAGCCAGGAGCGCACCCGGTCGGAACGGTACCCCTCGGACAGCGCGAGCACCGCGGCGGCGGCCATCGCTGCCATCAGCGAGCTGACGAACACCTTCAACGGCAGGCCGGCGAACCAGAGCAGCGCCAGCAGGATGATGCTCAGCGACACCGTCTGGCCGAGATCGGGCTGGGCGACGATCAGCGCCAGCGCGATGACCGCGGCCGGGATCAACGGGATCAGCATCTCCCGCAACGTCGCCCGCTCCATCCGGCGGGCGGCGAGCAGGTGCGAACCCCAGATCACGAACGCGATCTTGGCCAGTTCGGACGGCTGCATGGACAACCCGCCGACGACGAACCAGCCCCGAGTCCCGTTGGACACGCGACCGATCCCCGGGATCAGCACGAGCACCAGCATCACGATGGTGACCGCGAATCCGGCGAAGGCGGTCTGGCGCAGGAACCGGACCGGTAGCCGCAAGGCGAACCAGCATGCGAAAAGCCCGACGACCGCCCACAGAACCTGCCTGCTGAAGATCGACCAGGGCGAGCCGGCCTCGTCGTAGGAGTGAACCCCCGACGCGGACAGCACCATGATCAGACCGAGCGTGGTCAGCAGGGCCGCGACCGAGATCATCAGGTGAAACGACGTCATCGGCCGCGACAGCCACGCTCCGAAACTCCTGTGCAGGAGGAATCTCGGTCCCGACGGTGACGCCTCACCCGCATCGCCGCCGGGATCCGAATCGCCGGGGCCCGAATCGCTGGTGGGGGCCGGCTGCGGCTCGGCCACCACCTCCTCGGCCAGGTTGGACACCGGTGCGGAGTCCTCAGCGCCGCGCCGTCGCCGCAGCCTGGACAGCAGCCCGCTCGTCGCCACCGGAGCTCCTACCGGGTCGCGGCGCGCACCGCGGCGGCGAAGGCCTCTCCGCGGTCGGCGTATCCGGTGAACTGGTCGAAGGACGCGCCCGCCGGAGCCAGCAGCACCGTGTCGCCGGGGCGGGCCAGCTCCGCGGCAGCGGCGACGGCCGCTGCCATGACCCGGCCGCCGAGGCCGGGGCCGGACGCGGCGATCACTCGAGTCCCTTGAGTAACAGCTGACTCGTTTGTCTCATCCACCACAGCATCCTCGCGCGTCACAACCTCGATCACCGGGACATCGGGCGCGTGTCGCGATAACGCCTCGGCGAACTCGGCCCGATCGCGTCCGATCAGGATCACCGCGGCCAGCCGGTCGGCCACCGCGGCCACCGTCTCGTCGACCGAGGCGCCTTTGAGCAGCCCCCCGGCCACCCACACCACGCGCGGATAGGCCAGTATCGACGCCCGGGCGGCATGCGGGTTGGTGGCCTTGGAGTCATCGACGTAGCGCACTCCCCCGCTCACCGCGACGGACTCGGCCCGGTGCGCACCGGCCCGGAACCCGGCCAACGCGGCGGCGATGGCTTCCGGCGCCACCCCGACGGCCCGGGCCAGGGCGGCGGCGCCGAGGGCGTCGAGCACACCGACCGGGCCGGCCACCGGTATCGAAGCGGCCGGCGCCAGCGGCAGGTCGTCGGCGAAAGCCCGGTCGACCAGGATCCCGTCGCGCACCCCCAACTCACCCTGCGCCGGCGGGCCCAGCCGGAAACCGGTCTTCACCGGCGCCGCCGACCGGTCCAGCAGAGCGCTGGCGGCCGGGTCATCGAGCCCCACCACCGCGACCCGGCCGTCCAGGGCCCGCGCCTTGGCGGCGGCGTAGGCGGCGAAGGAGCCGTGCCAGTCCAGGTGGTCCTCGGCCAGATTGAGGACCGCACCGGCCGCCGGCCGCGGCGAGGGGGCCCAGAACAGCTGGAAACTGGACACCTCGACCGCCAGCACTTCGGCTGGCTCGGCCAGCACGGAAAGCACGGGCTCGCCGATGTTGCCGCACAGCAACGCGTCGCGGCCACCGGCGACCAGCATGGCGTTCAGCATCGAGGTGGTCGTGGTCTTGCCGTTGGTTCCGGTGACCATCAGCCACTGCCGGGGTGGCCCGTAGCGGCCCGAAGCGTCCAGCCGCCAGGCCAGTTCCACATCCCCCCAGACCGGCACCCCCGCCCGCGCGGCGGCGGACAACACCGGCGCCCCCGGCGGCAACCCCGGGCTGGTGACGACGAGGTCGAATTCGGAGGCGCCGGCGATCGCCTCCGGCGGGGTGATCGTCGGCACCCCCGCCTCGGAGAGGCGCTGGCGGGCCCCGGCGTCGTCATCGCAGACCAGAAGGTCCAGATCCCATTCCGACAGCGCGGCCACCACGGCCCGGCCGGTGATGCCGGCACCGGCGACCAGGACCCGTGCTCCCGGCACCAGGGGTGCCAACTGCGGGGACATCTGCGGGCGCACCTCAGTCACCGATTGCGGTCAGCCACTCGCTGTAGAACAGCGACACACCCAACCCGCAGGCGATCGCGGTGAGCAGCCAGAACCGGATGATCACCGTCGTCTCCGCCCATCCGACCAGTTCGAAATGATGGTGGAAGGGCGCCATCCGGAACACCCTCCGTCCGGTGGTGCGGAAAGCCAGGATCTGGACGACGACCGAGGTGACCTCGGCCACGAACAGCGCGCCGAGCACCACCGCGAGCAGCTCGGTCCGGCTGGTGATCGACAGCCCCGCGATGATGCCGCCCAGCGCCAGGGACCCCGTGTCGCCCATGAAGATCCTGGCCGGTGCGGCGTTCCACCACAGAAAGCCGATGCAGGCACCCGCGGTCGCGGCCGCGATGAGGGCCAGGTCCAGCGGATCGCGGACGTTGTAGCAACCCAGCCCGGGTGCGGTGGCGCAGGCATTTCGGTACTGCCAGAACGTGATGAGCACGTAGGCGGCGCTGACCATCGCCATGCTGCCGGCCGCCAGGCCGTCCAGGCCGTCGGTGAAGTTGACCGCGTTCCCCCAGGCGTTGATGACGAACACCACGAACACCACGAACAGCAGCGGCGGCAGGGTGACGGTGGCGATCTCGCGGACGTAGGACAGTTGCGGGCTGGCGGGTGTGAGACCGTCGGTGTTGCGGAACTGCAGCACCAGGACCGCGAAGATCA
This sequence comes from uncultured Mycobacterium sp., assembly GCA_964447215.1. Classification (GTDB taxonomy): domain Bacteria; phylum Actinomycetota; class Actinomycetes; order Mycobacteriales; family Mycobacteriaceae; genus Mycobacterium. The sequence continues at coordinate 47,592 of CAYURT010000009.1, read as the reverse complement.
CCGCCGACCCGATCTGCCCGAGCGACTTGGCTTTCTTGTTCAGCCCGAGGTTGCGCGACCTCCGGATCTTGATCAGGTCGTCGGTGAAGCCGACGGCGCCGAGGGCGGTGGCCAGGCCCAGCACGAGAAGTCCCGAGGCAGAGGGTCCCCGTCCGCCCAGGGCCAGTCCGACCAGGTGTGTTCCCAGATAGCCCGCCCAGATGCCGGCGATGATCGCCACCCCGCCCATCGAGGGCGTTCCGCGCTTGGTGTGGTGGCTGGGCGGACCGTCCTCGCGGATCTCCTGCCCGAACCCCTGCCGGGTGAACAGCCTGACCAGCCACGGGGTCAGCAGGATCGACACGGCCAGGGAAATGCCGACCGCGATCAGGATCTGCCTCATCCGGCATCGTCCCGGGCCGCCGGCGACAGCAGGGCTTCGGCCAGCGAGCCGAGTCCGGCCGCGTTGGAGGCCTTGACCAGGACCACGTCGCCGGGCGCCAGTTCGGCCCGCAGCAGAGCCAGGGCCGCCTGCGCGTCGGGAACCGCGACCGACTCCGAACCCCAGGATCCCTCCATCACGGCCCCGTGGTGCATGGCGCTCATAGGCCTCCCGGTTCCGACGACGACGAGCCGACTGATATCTAAGCGCACAGCCAGCCGTCCGATGCGGTCGTGTTCGGTGATCGAGTCCGATCCCAGTTCGGCCATCTCGCCCAGCACGGCCCAACTCCGCCGGCCGGCGTCCCGGGACATCGCGGCCAGCGCCTGCAGTCCGGCCCGCATCGAGTCCGGATTGGCGTTGTAGGCGTCGTTGATCACCGTCACACCGCCGGGGCTGGTGCTCACCTCCATCCGGTGCCGGGACACCGGGGCCGCGCCGGCCAGGGCCCGGGCCACCTGGGCGGGGGTGGCGCCGCACTCCAGAGCCACCGCCGCCGCGCTGAGGGCATTGCCCACCTGATGCTCACCGTGTACGGCCAGCTCCACGGCTGCCGTCCCGGCGGGGGTGCACAGGGTGAACCTCGGCCGGGCCAGTTCGTCGAGCGTGACGTCCTCGGCCCGGACGTCGGCGGTCGGTGAAAGCCCAACGGTGACCACCCGCGCCGAGGTGCGGGTGGCCATCGCGGCCACCAGCGGATCGTCGGCGTTGAGGATGGCCACACCCGAGGGTGGGAGTGCCTCCACCAGTTCACCCTTGGTGCGCGCGATCATCTCCCGTGACCCGAACTCCCCGAGGTGAGCGGTGCCGACATTGAGCACGACGCCCACCGCTGGCGGTGCGATCGCCGCCAGCGCAGCGATGTTGCCCTCATGCCGGGCCGACATCTCCAGCACCAGGAAGTCGGTCTGCCCGGTCGCGCGCAGAACCGTCCACGGGTGCCCGAGTTCATTGTTGAACGACCCGGGTGGCGCCACCACCTCACCGAGTGGCCGCAACACCGCCGCCATCAGGTCCTTGGTCGAGGTCTTGCCCGACGAGCCGGTGATTCCGATGATCCGCAGCCCGCGCGCCACCAGGTCCGCGGCCACCGCCGAGGCGAGCCGGGCCAGCGCCGCCAGCACCGCCGAGCCGGCGCCGTCGGTGTCGTGCTCGAGCACACCGGCGCGCGCGTCGGCGGGCGGCGCGGGCGGCACCACGATCGCGGGAACCCCGACCGGCCGTGCGGCCAGCACCGCCACCGCGCCAGCCTGGACCGCCGCACGGGCGAAGTCGTGGCCGTCGGAGCGGGCTCCGGGCAGGGCCACGAACAACCCGCCCGCCGTCACCGACCGGGAGTCGAACTCCACTGTCGAGGTGACCGTCGCGGCGGCCTGCTGTGGGCTGACATCGACGAGGCGGCCGCCGACGATCTCGGCGATCCTCTCGATGCTCAGTTCGATCATCGGCGCTTCCTCTCCAGGGCGCGGGCCAGTTCCTCGCGGTCGTCGAACGGCGTGGTGCTCCCGCGGGCGGTCTGACCGGCCTCATGGCCCTTGCCCGCGATGACGACGATGTCCCCGCTGCGGGCCCAACCGACCGCGTGGTCGATGGCCGCACGGCGGTCGCCGATCTCCACGACCTCCGCGGCGGGGCGGCGGTCCACGCCGCGGGCGCCGGCCAGGATCGCCGACCGGATCACGGCGGGATCCTCCTCGCGGGGGTTGTCGTCGGTGACCACCACCAGGTCGGCCAACTCCGCGGCCACCCGGCCCATCGGCGCCCGCTTCCCGGGATCCCGGTTGCCGCCGGCGCCGAAGACCACCGCGAGGCGGCTGCCGGGACGGCGCAGGCTCTGCAGCACCGCCCTCAGCGCGCCGGGCTTGTGCGCGTAGTCGACCACGGCCAGAAAGTCCTGCCCACGTTCAATCGGCTCGAGCCGTCCCGGAACCGCGGCGCCGCGCAGCCCGGGTGCGGCCTGCGCGGGCGAGATCCCGATGACGTTCAGCATCGCCACGGCCAGCAGCGCGTTGGCCACGTTGTACCGGCCGGGCAGGGCGATCCGGAGGCGGTGGCGTCCGCCGTCGGGGTCGACGGCGGTGAACTCCTGCACCACACCCGGGCCGGCCCCCGGCCCGGGATGTCCGACGGTGCAGATGTCCTCGGCGCTCCAGTCCGCAGGGTTCCCGGCAGCGCTGACGGTGACCGAACCCGGCGCCCGGGCTGCCATCGCCCGGCCGGCTTCGTCATCGACGCAGATCACCGCGACCCGGGCGTGGACCGGCGACCGCGGGTCGAACAGCTTGGCCTTCGCCTCGAAGTAGGCCTCCATGCTGGGATGGAAATCGAGGTGGTCGCGGGACAGATTGGTGAACCCGCCCACCGCGAACTGGGTCCCGTCGACCCGGCCGAGTTCCAGCGCGTGGCTGGACACCTCCATCACCGCGGTGTCGACACCGCGCTCGGCCATCGCCGCCAGCAAGGCCTGCAGCGCGGGCGCCTCCGGTGTGGTCAGCGCGCTGGGCACGTCCGTTCCGGCGATCCGCACACCGACCGTGCCGATCAGGCCCGCGGTCCGCCCGGCCGAGATCAGCCCCGCCTCGATCAGGTGCGCGGTGGTGGTCTTTCCCGACGTTCCGGTGACGCCGAGCACCGCCATCCGTCCGGAGGGATCACCGTATACGGCGGCGGCCACCCGGCCCAGCACCGCGCGCGGCGAAGGGTGCACCAGGACCGGGATCGACGCGGGCTCGCCGAGTGCCCGGTGGATCAGCGCCACGCCGGCGGCGTCGGTGAGGATCGCGGCCGCGCCGCCGTCGACCGCGGCACCCGCGAACTGGGCTCCGTGCGCGGCCGCTCCGGGCAGCGCGGCGAACAGATCGCCCGGTGCGGCCTCCTGGGCACGCAGGGTGACCCCGGTGATCCCCACATCGGGGACGGCGCCGCCGTCGCCGGAGAGCGCCCGCGCTCCGGCCGCCAGCTGCGTCAGCGAAATCCCGGGGGGGTTGCGGGGCCGCAGGGCACCGACCACCGGCGGTCACCTCCCGTCGATTCCGGTCGGCTTGTCACCCTACCCAGCGGCCGCCTCAGCACGCCCCGGCCCGGCGCGCCGCCCGATGAGCGGGCAGATCAGCCCGCCTGCAGTAGTAGCGGGGGGCCGGGATCCGGGGACAGCGGCACGTTCTCGCGTTGCAGCAGCCAGGCGGCGATGTTGTGGAACAGCGGGGCCGCCGAGTGGCCCGCGGAGCCGTCGGAGTTGCGGGTCGGTGCGTCGAGCATGATGCCGATGACGTAGCGGGGGTCGTCGGCCGGCGCCATCCCGGCGAAAGTGATCCAGTAGACGTCGTCGTAGTAGCAGCCGCATCCCGGATTGATCTGCTGAGCCGTGCCGGTCTTGCCGGCGATCTGGTATCCGTCGACCGCGCCCGCCGGTCCGGTGCCCTGCTGAACCCCGGTCGGGTCGCGCTGCACCACGGATCTGAACATGGCGCGAACGGTGCGCGCGGTCTCCGGCGAGACCACTTCGATCGGCTCGGGGGCGGGTTCGTCGGTGCGGGTGCCGTCCGCGGCGATGGTGGCCTTGACGATCCGGGGCGGGATACGCATGCCGTCGTTGGCGATGGCCTGGTACATCCCGGCCATCTGCAGCAGGGTCATCGACAAGCCCTGTCCGATCGGAAGATTGGAGAAAGTGCTTCCCGACCATTGGTCGATGGGCGGTACCACGCCCGCGCTCTCGCCGGGAAGGCCCACACCGGTCCGCTGGCCGAGCCCGAACTTGCCGAGCATCTCGTAGTAGCGCTCCGGCCCGATCCGCTGGGCCAGCATCAGGGTGCCGACGTTGGAGGACTTGCCGAACACCCCGGTGGCGGTCAGCGGCAGCACGCCGTGACTCCAGGCGTCCTTGACGGTGACCCCGCCCATCCCGATGGCCCCGGGCACGGCGAGCACCTCGTCGGGATTGGACAGGCCCTCCTCGATGGCGGCCGCCGCCGTCACGATCTTGTTCACCGAGCCGGGTTCGAACGGCGAGGAGACCGGCAGGTTGCCGATCTGCTTGTGGCCCTGCCGGCCGATGTCCTGGGCCGGGTCGAAGGTGTTGTCGTTGGACATCGCCAGCACCTCGCCCGTCTTGGCGTCGAGCACCACCGCCGAGGCGTTCCGGGCGCCGGAGGCGTCCTTGGCCAGCTGGACCTGCTGCTGGACGTAGAACTGGATGTCGTCGTCGAGGGTCAGCTGGACGGTGGCCCCGTCGACCGCCTGATGGCGATTGCGGTAGCTGCCCGGGATCACCACGCCGTCCGAACCGCGGTCATAGGTCACCGACCCGTCGGTACCGGCCAGCACCGAGTCCATGGCGTCCTCCAGCCCCAGCAGGCCATGCCCGTCCCAGTCGATACCGCCCACCACGTTGGCCGCCAGCGACCCGCCCGGGTACTGGCGCAGATCCTGTCGTTCCGAACCCACCTCAGGGAACTTCTCCGAGATCGCGTCGGCGATCCCCGGGTCCACCGCACGGGCCAGGTAGACGAAGGTTTCGTTGCTGCGAAGTTTCTTCAGGACGGTGTCGTAGTCGGGCCGGTCGCCGAGTTTGGCCGAGACCTCCCGGGCGATCTCGATGAGGCGCTCGTCAGGATCCGGCGCCGTCGGCGAGCTTCGCTTGTCCTCGGCCAGCTGCTTGCGGATCCGGACCGGCTGGAAGGTCAGCGCGCGGGCTTCGGTGGTGAAGGCCAGCTTGTCGTAGCTCCGATCCACGATGCTGCCCCGCAGCGCCTTCTCGACGTCGGTGACCTTCAACTGCCCGGCGGCCTGCGCGCGAAGCGCGGTGGCCTGCGGCACCTGCAGGTTGAACAGTTGCGCGGCGGCGACCGCGAGCGCGAGGAAGATCACGACATTGCCCACGCGGCAGCGGTAGCTGAACGCCGACGTCGAGGACGCGGCCGGGTCCGCGGCCCGGGTGCGCCGCCCGTTGGCGCAGTGGCCCTGGCCGGCGACGACGGGCCGGGACTCCGCGGCGCCGCCTCTACGGCGGGCCGACCTGCCCGCCGCACGCCCGTTGGTCCGGCTCACTGGGGAACCCCCGGCAGCGCGGCCGGTGCCGGCGGCGGCGAGACGACCGGGCCGGGCACCGGCGGTGGGAACGAGTCGACGGTCGGCGCGGGCACCGGAGCGAGGGAAGGCGCGGGCGGCGCAACCGGCACCGCGATCGGGGCGGGCACCGGCTCAACAGCTGCGGCGGGTCCCGGCGCGGGGACGCCGAAGGGCGCCGGTGCGGGGACGGGCTGCGCCGCGGGGCCGGGCACGGCAAGGTCCGCCGGGGCGGGCAGCGGAGCGAGAGAGGGCGCGGGCAGCCCACCCGGCACCTGAGCGCCGGCCGGGGCGGAACCCGGTCCCAGCGGGGCACCGGACGGTGCACCCTGGACCGGGCCGTAGGGCACGGCGGCGGGCGGGACCACAGTCCCTAGCACCGGCTGGGCGCCGGGCGGCAGCCGAACCGGTTGCTCCGCGAAGCCGGCACCGGCGGGAACGCGCACCAGAACCTCCGGTGACGAGCCCGGCTTGGGTCCCGGCGGGGCGGGGGGCGGCGGCGGCTTCTCCTCCGGCAGCTTGGTGTTCAGCGGCGGCGGGGGCACTCCCTCCGCGGGTTTCGGCTCGCCGACCACCACCCACTGACCGCCCGGATCCTGAACCAGGTGGGCGTTGCCCCGGGACGGGATCATGCCCAGCTCACGCGCCGACTCGGCCAGCTCGGGAGCGGACTCGGCCTGCAGGACGTCACGCTCGAGCGCCTCCTTCTGCTGGGTCAGGGCGTCGTTGAGCGCGCGGGCATTGCCGAGTTGGTAGGAGCGCCGGGCGGCGTCGGTGGACAGCCACAGGGTTATTCCCAGTCCGAGCGCCAGCGAACCGATCACCAAGACCACGAATGGAATCCGAGCCAGCAACGCCTGCGGACGCAGATCCAGACCGTCCAGCTTCGCGATAAGGACTGTGCGAAGCCGTTCCCGCAAGGGCGGACGGACGACCTTGGGGGCCTTGGCCTTTCGGGCCTTCGCCCGAGCCTGCGCCTGCCCGGTGTTCTTGGCGGGGGCGGGACGCCCGGCCGGCCTGGCCGCGGGAGCGGTCTGCGGACCCTGGCCCGGGGTCCGCGACTCATGCGGACGGCGCGCGGCGGCCCTGGCCCGACGGGGTGAGCGTGCCCGTTCGGACCTGTTCTGATCGGGGCCGTTGGCTCGGCCCGCCTTACGGTCGACTTTCATCGGCGATCCCACCCGTCCTCATCGACCCGCTCCAGCGCCCGCAGGCGAACCGGGGCGCTGCGCGGGTTGCGGGAAACCTCCCCGTCGTCGGCGCGCTCGGCGCCCCGGGTCAGCGTGGTGAACCTCGGCTCGCGGCCGGGCAGTTCCACCGGCAGCCCCGCCGGCGTGCCCGAGGCGGTCGCCGAGGCGAACTCGCTCTTGACGATGCGGTCTTCCAGCGACTGGTAGGCCAGCACCACGATCCGGCCTCCGGGCCGCAGGGCGGCCAGTGCCGCCGGGACTGCCGCCGAGAGCGAGTCCAGTTCGGCGTTCACCGCGATCCGAAGGGCCTGGAAGGTGCGTTTGGCCGGGTGGCCGCCGGTACGGCGGGCGGCCGCCGGGATTGCTTCGTACACCGTCGCGACCAGCTCCCCGGTGCGGGTGTAGGGCTGCGTCGCCCTCCGCCGGACCACCAGTGCGGCGATGCGCGGAGCGAACTTCTCCTCGCCGAATCGGCGCAGGATCGAGGCCAGCTCCGCACGGTCGTAGGTGTTGAGGATTTCGGCGGCGGTCAGCCCGGAGCCGGGATCCATCCGCATGTCCAGCGGTGCGTCCTGGGAGTAGGAGAATCCGCGCTCCGGTCGATCCAGCTGCATCGAGGAGACACCGAGGTCGAACAGGACACCGTCGAGGCTGCGCTGCGGATTCAGGCCCGCTTCGGCCAGCGCCTCACCGATCCCGTCGTAGCGCCGGTGCACCAACCGGACCCGATCGCCGAACCGCGCGAGCCGCCTTCCGGCGATCTCCAGGGCACGCGGGTCCCGGTCCAGCCCGATCAACCGCAGGCCGGCGAAGGCTTCCAGGAACAGTTCGGCGTGGCCACCGGCCCCCAGCGTGGCATCGCACAAAACGGCCCCGGAAGCGTCCGGGGCGTGCCGGGTCAGCGCGGGCGCGATCAGTTCGAGGCAGCGGTCCGCCATGACGGGGACATGCCCGTGTTCGCCGCCGGATGCGGGCTGGCCGTCGGCCACGGACGAACCTCCGAATCGGTGGGGCGGCGCCCCTGCAGCGAGGTCCCTGTCCGAAATCACGGACCTGGCGTCGGGGAAGTACGCCAGGGCCGGTTCGGGCAGAGGCCACGCTGCACGGGCTCGCGGCTGTGCCACCGCGACCTCAGATGATGTCGCTGAGGGCGTCATCGCTGGCCGCGGAGAAGTTCTCTTCGTGGGTCTGCTGGTAGGCGTTCCATGCCTGGGCATCCCAGATCTCGAGGAAGTCCACCGCGCCGATGACCACACAGTCCTTGGACAGGTCCGCGTAGCGGCGGTGGTCGGCGGACAACGTGATCCGCCCCTGGGAGTCGGGGTGCTGCTCGTCAGTGCCGGCCGCCAGGCTACGGAGGAACGCCCGCGCCTCCGGGTTGCTGCGCGAGGTCGCCGCCGCCCGCCGGGCCAGTTGCTCGAACTGTGCCCGCGGATATACGGCCAGGCTGTGGTCCTGACTCTTGGTGACCATCAACCCTCCCGCCAGCGCGTCGCGGAACTTGGCCGGCAAGGTCAACCTCCCTTTGTCGTCCAGCCTGGGCGTGTAGGTGCCGAGGAACATCGGGGCACCTCCTCGGACTCCGTCGGACCACTCTCCGACCTCCGCCACCATACCCCACTACGCCCCACTTCCCTCCACTCAGCGACCAAAATGTGTCCTCGATTCGTGTCGGTCGCGGCAAGACCCCCCACATGGTTCGGCAACAACGCTGTTCAGAGCGGCCAGCCGGGACTGGGGGAAAGGTGGGGCGTCCCACGACTGGGAGATCGGAGGTGGGAAAGAACCACAGCAAAGAGGGCAGCCCTCAAGGCTGCCCTCTGTCGACGTTCAGCTGTCGCCGCGCCTCAGCTGTCGCCGCGCCTCAGTTGTCGAAGCGTCGCCGGAAACGGTCCTCCATCCGGCTGGTGAAGTTGGCGCCGCCCTTGCCGCCCTTGCCGGCCTTGCCGCGTCGCGGCTCGGGCCCCGCCGCCGTCCCGCGTTCCCGCCCGCCGGGCGCGGGCGGGCCGGTCACGGCGAAGACCACACCGGCGAACATCACCACGAAGCCCAGAACCGAGAGGACGGGAAAACCGCCGATCATGGTGGCTTTGAACGCCACGCCCGCCACCAGCATCGCCAGCCCGAGGATGAGCAGGCCGGCTCCCTGGAGCCGACGGCGCGTCGAGGGGGCGCGTAGGTGACCACCGCGCACGCTGGAGGCGAACTTGGGGTCCTCGGCGTAGAGGGCGCTCTCGATTTGGTCGAGCATCCGCTGCTCGTGATCGGAGAGTGGCATCCGTCCCTCCTTTGCCGGCATGGTCGCGGTGAAACGCCCGGCAACCCGGGCGGTAACCCAAATGATACGAGGCGCCGAGGCGCAGTACCACCCGGAGTTTTCACGGGTTCCCAGCGTTTCTAGCGGCGAGTCTAGCCGCGTCCGGGGACCTGCGGTAGCCGTCGGGCGAGGGTGCGGGACGGACGTAAGATCGCGGTAAGGCCACGGTAGAACGACTGCCGTGCGGCTTGGTGGGCACTACCCGGCCGCCGCCGGGTCGGTATGACTGCACCTCGGCGCTCGCCGGCGGCCGGGGCGGTGCGGGCCGTCCGGACCGCGGAAGGGGGCGGCGTTGGCGACCTTCCTCATCGACTTGTCGCCGGCGGATATGACCCGTCGGCTGGCGGAGGCCCTGGCCATCTACGTCGACGCCATGCGCTACCCGCGCGGAACCGAGCACCAGCGCGCCTCGATGTGGCTCGAGCACACCCGGCGGCCGGGTTGGCGAGCGGTGGCGGCGGTCGAGGCCACGGCGGCGCAGGAGGTCGGCTCGTCGCGACCGGCCCCGCCGACCGCCGAGGAACTGGCCGACGCACCGCTGCTGGGAGTGGCTTACGGGTACTGCGGCGGCCCCGATCAGTGGTGGCAGCAGCAGGTGGTGCGGGGCCTGGACCGGGTGGGGTTTCCGCGGGCCGAAATCGCGAGTCTGATGAGCGACTACTTCGAGCTGACCGAACTGCATATCGACCCGGGCGCCCAGGGACGCGGTTTGGGCGAGGCGCTGGTCCGGCGACTGCTCGACGACCGCGGCGAGGCCAACGTCCTGCTGTCCACACCGGAGATCAACGGCGAGGCCAACCGCGCCTGGCGGCTCTACCGGCGGCTAGGCTTCACCGACATCATCAGGGGCTACCACTTCGCCGGGGATCCGAGGGCCTTCGCGGTTCTGGGTCGGCCACTGCCCCTGTAGCGGGAATCTGGCACGATACCCCTCGTGCGAACCCTCGGCCGGGCCCGGTCCGGCCGCATCCGACTGCGCGCGCTGGTGACGGCGGTGCTGATGCTTGCGCCGATGGCGGTGGGCTGTGTCCGTATCGAGGCCTCGATCACCGTTTCCGACGAGGACCGGGTGTCGGGCCAGATCGTGGCCGCCGCACAACCCCGCGACGACGAGGACACCGGCCCGCAGTTCGAGCAGGATCTGCCGTTCGCCCAGAAGGTCACGGTGTCTCCCTACGACGCCGACGGGATGGTCGGCTCGCGGGCCTCCTTCTCCGACCTCACCTTCGCCGAGGTGCCGCAGCTGGCCGATCTCAGCCGGGACGCCACCGGGGTCGATGTCACCTTGCGCCGGGTGGGCGATCTGGTGCTGCTGGAGGGCCGCGTCGATCTGACCGGCGTCACCGACCCCGAGGCGGAGATCACGTTCAGGGCGTCCTTTCCCGGCGAGGTGACCTCCACCAACGGCGAACGGATCGGCACCGACGCCGTCGAGTGGCAACTCCAGCCCGGGGCGGTCTCCACGATGAGCGCCCAGTCCCGCTACACCGATCCCGGCACCCGATCATTCGCGGCCGCAGCCATCTGGCTGGGGGTGGCCGCGTTCCTGGTGGCCGGACTGATCGGCTACCTGGCCTGGCGCGACCGCGACCAGACGTCCCCGCGCTTCGCCGCCGCCGACTCGGGCGAGGACCTCCCCTAGTCTGGATCCGCAACTCGGTACCGGGCAGTCGCCAGGAAAGGGGCCAGCGCTGAGCGTCGAAACAACCGCGCCGTCGGCAGCCGAACTCGCCGACGCCGTCAGCGGACAGCTTCGCGGATACCTCGACGAGCGCCGCGCCGAGGCCGCCCACATCGGTGAGGACTACGCGGGCCTGATCACCGCGCTGCGGGACTTCGTGCTGCGCGGCGGGAAGCGGCTGCGTCCGGCGTTCGCCTACTGGGGCTACCGGGCGGCGACCACGGACCCGCGCGCCCCCGTGAGCGAGCCGGTCCTGCTCTTGTTCTCCGCGCTGGAACTCCTGCACGCTTGCGCACTGGTCCACGACGACGTGATCGACGACTCCGCGACCCGGCGCGGTATGCCCACCGCGCACATCCACTTCGCCGAACTTCACCGTGAGCGAGGCTGGCGGGGCTCGGCCGACCAGTTCGGGCGATCAGCGGCGATCCTGCTCGGCGACCTGTCGCTGGTGTGGGCCGACGACGTCGTCGCCGGGGCGGAGCTCGACGCCGGGGGCCGCCACCGTGTGCAGCGTGTGTGGGCACAGATACGCACCGAGGTGCTCGGAGGGCAGTACCTCGACATCGTCGCCGAGTCCAGCGGCGCGGAGTCCATCGCCTCGGCGATGACGGTCAACACCTACAAGACCGCCTCCTACACGGTGTCACGACCCCTGCAGATGGGCGCCGCCGCCGCCGCCGACCGCCCCGACCTGCAGGAGACGTTCTACGGCCTGGGCACCGACCTGGGTGTGGCATTCCAGTTGCGCGACGACGTGCTGGGGGTGTTCGGCGACCCCGAGGTCACCGGGAAGCCCTCCGGCGACGACCTGCGCTCCGGCAAGCGCACCGTGCTGCTCGCCGAGGCCTTCGATCGGGCCGAACGGTCTGATCCGGCGGCGGCGCGCCTGCTGCGCTCCAACGTCGGCACCGATCTGACCGATGCCGGGGTTCGCGAGCTGTGTTCGGTGATCGAGTCGGTGGGGGCGCTGGCGGCCGTTGAGGACCGGATAGCCATGCTGACCGGCCGCGCCCTGGACGTTCTGCGGCAGGCACCGATCAACGACCCCGCCCGGGCCGGCCTGACCGAGCTCGCCGGACTGGCCGCGAACCGGTCGGCCTAGGCCGATGTCTGCTGCTAGGCCGGTCGGCTCAGCCCCCGGCGGACTGGCCCGACTGGCGGCGTTCGCCAGATCCGAGGAATCCCGGCCGGCGTGGGTGGGCTGCGGCGGGGCGGCGCTGATAGCGCTGGGCGGGATGGGGGCGGGCAGCACCCGGCTGCGCGACCCGCTACTGGAGACAGCCCACCTGTCCTGGCTGCGCTTCGGCCACGGCTTGGTGGTGTCCTCTGTGCTGCTGTGGGCCGGCGTGGTCGTGATGCTCGGCGCCTGGGTGTGGCTGGGCCGCCAACTGGTCGAAGGCACCCGCATCTCGGAGTACGCCATGGTCGCGACCACCGGTTTCTGGCTGGCCCCGCTGCTGGTCAGCGTCCCGCTGTTCAGTCGCGACACCTACTCCTACCTCGCCCAGGGGGCGCTGCTGCGGGACGGATTCGACCCGTATGTGGTCGGCCCCATCGAGAATCCGAACTCGTTGCTCGACGATGTCAGCCCGATCTGGACGACGACGACCGCCCCGTACGGACCCGCATTCATCCTGGTGGCCAAGTTCGTGACGCTGGTCGTCGGCGATCACGTGGTGGCCGGCACCATGCTGCTGAGGCTGTGCATGCTGCCCGGCCTGGCCCTGCTGATCTGGGCCGCCCCGCGGGTGGCCCGCCACATCGGCGGTGACGGCACGGTTGCGCTGTGGGTGTGCGTGCTCAACCCGCTGGTCATCGTGCACCTGATGGGCGGGGTGCACAACGAGATGCTGATGGTCGGCCTGATGATGGCCGGCATCGCGCTGACCTTCGCCGGGCGGCACGTCGGCGGAACGGCCCTGATCGCGGTCGCGGTGGCCGTGAAGGCCACCGCGGTCCTCGCACTGCCCTTCATGGTGTGGGTCTGGATGCGCCACCGTGGAGGCAACCGACTGCGGGCCTTCGCGATCGCCTCGGCGGGCGCGGCGGCGACCTTCGTCTCGGTGTTCGCGGTCCTCTCGGCGCTTGCCGGGGTCGGCATCGGCTGGCTGACCGCGTTGGCCGGCTCGGTGAAGATCATCAACTGGCTGACCATCCCGACCGCGGTCGCCAACCTCGCCAGCACGATCGGCGGCCAGTTCACCGAGGTGAGCTTCTACGCCGTCCTGGAAGTAACCCGGATCGCCGGCGTCGCCGTCATCCTGGTGTCACTCCCCCTGCTGTGGTGGCGGTTCCGGCACACCGACCGCGAGGCCATGCAGGGCATCGCCCTGGCGATGCTGGTGGTTGTGCTGTTCGTGCCGGCGGCGCTGCCCTGGTACTACACCTGGCCACTGGCGGTGGTGTCGGGCCTGGCGCAGTCGCGGTCGGCGATCGCGCTCATCGCCGGGTTCTCCACCTGGATCATGGTGATCTTCAAACCCGACGGTTCCCACGGCATGTATGTGTGGCTGCACGTCCTGATCGCCACCGCCTGCGCGTTTGCCGCCTGGTACGTGATCCGCAGATCTGTCAGTACGCCATCGCCTGGGCCCGGCGAACGACCTCCCGTGCCTGATGGGAGTGCAGAGCGTCGACCGGCCGCCCATTACGGACCGCTTCGGGCGTTCCGTCGCGGGTCAGGATCAGCGACGAATCCGGGGTGAACAGCCAGCGCAGTATCTCGGCGTCCCGGTAGCCGCCGTCGCGCAGAACCGCCAGCAGACCGGGCAGCGATCTGACGATCTCGCAGCGCCCGCCCGCCCCCGCCGAGAAGAACACCCGCGGGATGACCGGGATCCCGTCGCGGCGCACCGCGACCAGGTGGCCCTCCCGTAACTGCTGGTGGACCCGTGTCACCGGAACCCTCAGCAACTCGGCGACCGCGGGCAGGTCGTAGACCGGTTCGTCGGCGTCCAGAACGTCCTCACCGGCGGGGATGCTGCTCACGGCGCCAGTGTAGGGCGACCGCTGCGAGCGGACACGCGCCGCCGGGGCGAACCGGCGCGGACCCTCTGCCTCGTAAGATGTGGCGGTGACGCCGGACCCACTCGTGGGCGCCCTGCTCGACGGCCGCTACCGCGTCGAGGGCCCGATAGCCCGAGGCGGGATGTCGACGGTGTACCGGGCAAGCGACGAGCGCCTGGACCGGCCGGTCGCCCTGAAGGTGATGGACTCTCGGTACGCCGGCGACCAACAGTTCCTGCTTCGCTTCCAGCGCGAGGCCCGGGCGATCGCACGGCTGCGCGACCCCGGCCTGGTCGCCATCTACGACCAGAGCGCCGATCCCCTGCGTCCATTCCTGGTGATGGAACTCGTCGAGGGCGGAACGCTGCGCGAGCTACTGCAGGAGCGCGGACCGATGCCCCCGCACGCGATGGCGGCGGTACTGCGGCCGGTGCTGAGCGGTCTCGGGGTTGCCCACCGGGCCGGACTGGTACACCGCGACATCAAGCCCGAGAACGTTTTGATCTCCGATGACGGCGAGGTCAAACTGGTCGACTTCGGCTTGGTGCGCGCGGTCGCCGAAGCCGGGATCACCTCCACCAGCGTCATTCTCGGCACCGCGGCCTACCTCTCGCCCGAGCAGGTGGCCGGCACGCCGACCGGCCCGACCAGCGACGTCTACGCCGCGGGCGTGCTGGCATTCGAACTGCTCACCGGGACAACACCTTTCGAGGGTGACTCGGCGCTCGCGGTCGCCCACCAGCGCCTCGACAACGATGTTCCGCCACCGGGCTCGCGCATCCAGGGCATCCCCGAACAACTTGACCGGCTCGTCGCGCGGGCCACCGCACGCGATCCCGGCGACCGCTATGCCGACGCCGTGGAGATGGCTGCCGACCTCGACGCGGTCTGCGAGGAACTCGCGCTGCCGCACTTCCGGGTGCCCGCGCCGCAACGTTCCGCCATGCGCCGCGCGGTCGTTCCGCCGGCGCAGTCAGCCGCCGGGCAACCCACCCGGCACTTCACCGCGGACCCGCGGGCGGCCCCCGATGAGCAGGAGTCGGCCGATCCCGCCGAGACCGGTGGGCCACCAGCGCAATTCGCCGGCATCGACCTCTCGGAGTTCATCTGGGCACGCCAGCGGGCCCGCCGGGCGGTGATGTTCTGGGTGCTGTCCGTGCTGGTGCTCACCGGGTTGGTGGCCGCCGCGGCCTGGACGGCCGGAACCCACCTCCACGTCCTGGTCGGACAATGAACAGCGCGACTTTCAGTCGCGCAGCATCTCCGCCCCACCCCACCGCGGAGCCTGCAACGCGACTTTCAGTCGCGCAGCATCTCCGCGACCAGAAAAGCCAATTCGAGGCTCTGCTGGGTGTTGAGCCGGGGATCGCAGGCGGTCTCGTAGCGGCCGGCGAGGTCGGTGTCGGAGATGTCCTGGGCGCCCCCGAGACATTCGGTGACGTTCTCCCCGGTGATCTCCACATGGATGCCGCCGGGGTGGGTGCCCAGCCCCCGGTGCACCTCGAAGAAACCCTGCACCTCGTCGACGATCCGGTCGAAGTGCCGCGTCTTGTAGCCGTTGGAGGACTCGTGGGTGTTGCCGTGCATCGGGTCGCACTGCCAGATCACCTGATGGCCGGTGGCCTGCACCTTCTCGATGATCGGCGGGAGCAGGTCACGGATCTTGTGGTTGCCGAGGCGGCTGACGAGGGTGAGCCGGCCGGGGGTGTTGTGCGGGTCCAGTCGCTCGACGTACTCCACTGCCAGTTCCGGGGTCATCGTCGGGCCGATCTTCACCCCGATCGGATTGGCGATCACCTCGGCGAAGGCGATGTGGGCGCCGTCGAGTTGCCGAGTGCGCTCACCGATCCACAGGTAGTGCGCCGACAGGTCGTAGAGGCGGGGTTCGGGGGCGTCGACCGGGAAATCCCCGGAGAGGCGCAGCATCGCCCGCTCGTAGTCCAGCACGAGCGCCTCGTGGCTGGCGTAGATGTCCGCGGTGTCCAGGTTGCGGTCGTTGACCCCGCAGGCGCTCATGAAGTTCATGCCCCGGTCGATCTCGGCGGCCAGCGCCTCGTACCGGGCTCCCGCCGGTGAGGTCCGGACGAACTCCCGGTTCCAGTCGTGCACCAGGTGCAACGAGGCCAGCCCGGACGACGTCAGCGCCCGCACCAGGTTCATCGCAGCGCTCGCGTTGGCGTAGGCACGAACCAGGCGGGACGGATCGTGCTCGCGGGCCGCGGGTTCCGGGGCAAAGCCGTTGACCATGTCGCCGCGGTAGGACCGCAGTCCGAGGGCGTCGATATCAGCCGAACGGGGCTTTGCGTACTGGCCCGCGATACGGGCGACCTTGACCACCGGCATGCTGGCCCCGTAGGTCAGCACCACTGCCATCTGCAGCAGAGTGCGGACGTTGCCCCGGATGTGCGGCTCGGTGTTGTCGGCGAAGGTCTCCGCACAGTCGCCGCCCTGCAGCAGGAACGCCTCTCCCCGCGCCACCGAGGCCAGCTGCGCCGAGAGCTTCTCGATCTCGGAGGCCACCGTGATGGGCGGCACACTTTCCAGGACCGTGCGCATGGCCCTCGCCTGATCGGCATCCCAGCTGGGCTGCTGGGCGGCCGGCTTGGCCAGCGCGGCGTCCAGCCGCTCGCGCAGATCGGCCGGCAGTGGCGGCAGCGCCGGCAGCTGGTCGATCGGTACGTCGACGGTCCAGTTCACCCGGCCATCTTAACCGGGGTGACCGCGCGGGAGCCGCGTCGTCAGGTGCCGCCGACCCCCCGGGCCGACGACTCCCCGACGATCAGCCGGTACCGCAGCAGATTGTGCCGCGCATCGACCAGGGCGTCATGCGAGTCGTCCGGCCGCGGCGGCAGCCCGGGACACCCCGCGTCCTCCCAGAGTTGGCGCAATTCCCTGGTGAAGCGGGGAATCCGCGGCGGCAGGCTGGTCATCGGACCCCAGAGCTGGCACAGCGCCACGTGGTCGTAGGCGCCGACCCAGGCCCACAGTTCGATCGGCTCGTCGCCGTCGACCCCGAGGAAGTCCTCGAGCCCCGAACGGATCTGGCGTCGGGACTGCCACAGTTGAGATGCCGGGGGCGGGAGCTTGGGCAGCACGTGGGTGCGCACCCAGCGCCCCGCCGACTGGGGGTCGAACTCGGCGGAAACGGCGTAGAACTCTCTGCCGTCCTCGGCGACGACCGCGATCGAGATCAGGTCGATGATGCGGCCGTTGTCGATGAACTCGGTGTCGTAGAAGTAGCGCACGCCAGCCCTGCCCCCGGCCCTCAGCGCCCGGCCGGAAGCGGTTCGTCCGAGGCCGCCGGCGCCTCGGCCCGGTTCGGCGGCGGGGCGGCATGGATCTGCCGGTCGAGTTCGGCGTCGATCTCGTTGTCGCTGGGGAATCGCGGTTCGCCCGCCACGACGTGCTGCAGCCAGAGGTTGGCCTGCACGAACGGGCGCCGCAGGTAGCGCTCACGTTCCAGCGACCGGCGCATCTTGCCGGGTTTGTCCTGGTAGTGCCAGCGGGCCCAGGGTGCGTGGGGCCGGGACAGCCGGAGGGCTCCGATGAAGAGCAGGGGGGTGATGAACATGCCCAGCAGGCCGGTCCACAGCTTGCCCTTGAGCAGTACCACCACAGCCAGCGCCAGCGTGAAGACCGCGAGGGCGATGACGCTGAGCCGGGCTGCCACCGAGTCGTCGTCCCGCCAGATTCCGATGTCGAAGAAGGACAGCGGGTTGAACCCCATCACCAGCAGGCCGGCCACGGCGGCGGCGACGAAGACCGCGTCGACCGAGGTGCGCCCGTCCTCGGCCCAGTAGACGTCCTGCAGGTGCAGGATGAGGGCGAACTCGTCGAGCACCAGGGCGGCGCCGATCCCGAAGAAGATCGCCGCGACGGTGAACTGGTGAACGTTCCCGTCAGCCGACATCGTCACCATCGCGACCCCGGAGGCCAAGACCAGGACGACGCCGAACACCGCGTGGTGGATGTGCAGGCCGCCGCCGGAGCCGTCGCCTTTGCCGGATACCGAGATGTTGTGGGGTTGCCACCACTTGCGCGGGCCGGTCCGGTCCGCGGTGGCCCGGATGTAGCGGGTGATGCTGCGGGTCACGAAGAACGTCAGGATGAAGGCGATCAGGCACCACATCAGCGGCTCGCGTCCCGGGGCCACGAAATCGAAGCGGGCGTCGAGTTCGGCGGCGACGGGCACGGCTAGAGAACTTACGCCACCGGCAGGCCGGATAGGCTGTGGACGACATGAGTAGCTGGCGGCTGACCGCGTGGCGGGTGGCCCAGGTCCTGATCGTGGCGGCGGTGTTCCACGCCTGCTGGCGACTGTTCGGCTCCATCCCCTACCGGATCGACGCAGACGTCTACCGGATGGGTGGGCAGGCCTGGCTGGAGGGCCGGGCGCTGTACGCCGACGGCGCGGTGTTCCGGACCGAGGGCGGCCTGGAGTTGCCCTTCACCTATCCCCCGGTCGCCGCCATCGCGTTCAGCCCGCTCGCGCTGATCCCGCTGCCGGCCGCGAGCGTGCTGATCACCGCCGTCACCCTGGTGTTGCTGGCGCTCTCCACCTGGATCGTGCTCACCCGTCTGGACGTCGCGCAGTCCTGGCCGCTGAGGGGTCGGCCCGCGGTCCGGCGGGCGTGGCTGGCGGCCGGCCTCGCCGCGGCGTCGGTCACCACGCTGGAGCCGGTCTGGGCCAACTTCTCCTTCGGCCAGATCAACGTGATGCTGATGACGTTGGTGATCGCCGACTGCGTTCCACGCCGAACGCCCTGGCCGCGCGGCCTGCTGCTGGGACTGGCGATCGCGGTCAAACTCACCCCTGCGGTGTTCCTCGTTTACTTCGCCGTGCGCCGTGACGGTCGTGCCGCACTGACCGCGGTGGCCACCTTCGCGGCCACCACCGCGCTCGGGTTCGCTCTGGCCGCCGGTGATTCCGTGCGGTACTGGACGGTGACGCTGCGCGATACCGACCGGATCGGCAACGCAACGCTGAACACCAACCAGAACGTGGCCGGTGCGCTGGCCCGGCTGGGCCTGGAGGGGGATGCGCATTTCGTGGTCTGGGCCGCGGCCTGCTTCGCCGTGCTCGGCCTGGCGGTGTGGGCGGCCCGGCGGGCGGTGGCCGCCGGTGAGCCGACGCTGGCACTGGTCTGCGTGGCGCTGTTCGGCCTGGTGGTCTCCCCGGTGTCGTGGTCCCACCACTGGGTGTGGGCACTGCCCGCGCTCACGGTGACCACCGTCCTGGCCCTCCGCCGGCGTGACGCCGCGCTGGGGCTGGTCAGCGCCGCCGGACTGGCCCTGATGGTCTGGCCGCCGATCGCCCTGCTGCCCGAACACGAGGAATCGGCGGCCTCATGGTGGCGCCAGCTGCTGGGGATGTCCTACGTCTGGTGGGCACTGGCCACGATCGCCGTAGCCGGACTGCGTGTCAGCGCGCCGGCCGCGGCTAGCCGACCGCGCTCTCCGGGATCCGCGCCGGCGGCTGCGCTGGCGCCGCCGCCGTGACCCCCGGCGCTCCCTTGACCGTCGCGGCGTAGATGTCGACGTACTCCTGACCGGAGAGCTTCATCAACTCGTACATCACCTCGTCGATGACGGCCCTTTCGATGAACCGGTTCCCGGCCATCCCGTCGAACCTGGTGAAGTCCATCGGAGCGCCGAACCGGACGGTCACCCGCCCGAAGCGCCACATCCTCGATCCCGGCGGGTTGACGACGTCGGTCCCGATCATCGCCACCGGGATCACCGGGACCCCGGTGTGCAGGGCCAGCCGGGCCAGCCCGGTTTTGCCCTTGTAGAGCCGTCCGTCCGGCGAGCGGGTGCCCTCCGGGTACATGCCCAGGAGCTTGCCCTCACCGAGGATCCGGCCGGCGGTGTCCAGCGCCGCCTGGGCGGAGTCCGCGTTGGCGCGGTCGATCGGTACTTGACCTGCGACGGTGTAGAACCACCGGGTCAGCCTGCCCTTGAGCCCGGTCCCGGTGAAGTACTCGCTCTTGGCCAGGAAGGTGATCCGCCGGCGGACCACCAGCGGGAGGAAGAAGCTGTCGGCGACGGCCAGGTGGTTGCTGGCCAGGATTACCGGCCCGGAGTCCGGAACGTTCTCCAGGCCTTCGACTTTCGGCCGACCGAGGAAGGCGAGCAACGGGCCCATGAAGATGTACTTGAACAACCAGTACCACATAGAGCCTCCTTCCCCCGCCCCGGCGTCGCGACGCGTCGTCGCCAACCTTACCGAGCGGCGACCACCCCGACCACACCGACGCGGCGGTTCACGGTCAATCCTCAGGCGGGTTCTGCCGTGCCCATTCCGCTTCGGACCGGACCACGATCGGGATCTTCTGGTACCTGCCGTTGGCGGCGCCGTTGACAGGTCCGCCATCCGCCCCGGCACCCTCTCCGGCACCCTCACCGGCACCCTCACCGGCACTGTCGCCGCAAGCCCCGTCGTCCGGCGCCGGCCCGCCGGAATCGTTCGCGGGCCCGCCGGCCGGCTCGGTGGTCATGGCACGGATGACCGTCATGAGGGCGACACTGTGCTCGGCGATGACGCTGAGCAGGGGATGCTGCTCACCGGTGACCAGCGCACCCAGCGCGCAGACCGGACACCAGACCTGCTGGCACCGGCCCGGCGGACCGCCGGACCCGGCCGCGGCGGCGCGAAGCGCAGGATCCAGGCGGTCCAGCACCGCTTGGGCCAGGCGCCGCAGTTCCGGCCCGATCTCGGGGTGACCGCCCCCCGGCGGGTTCACGCCGGCCACAGGGCCTCATCGGGCCGGAATCGGATCGTCAGTTCGGCGCCGCTCAATGTCGCGTCGACAACGACGCAGCGCCGCAGGACCGGGGCCAGCCGCACCCTGCGGCGGACTCCGGCGACCCCGATGATCAGGTCGTCGCCTGCCCTCCCGAGGTTCAGGGCGCCCGCATCGACCCGCGGCAACTCCAGTCGCAGCCGGTACACCGAGTCCAGACCCGCACCCGACAGCCGGTCGACGACCGGGCGCAGCGGGCCGGGCGGCTCGGCGCCGCCACGCCGGCGGGCGTCGTCGAGGAGCGCGGTCAGGGCTTTGACGCCGATCGGCTCACCGGCCAGGTGCGGGGTCATCACCAGTCGCACGTCGCCGGTCGTCTCGGCGAGTTCGTCGAGCACGGCCTGCTGCTCGGATATCCGGGCGAAGTACCAGTCGAAGGCCGGATGGTCGGGCAGGTTGCGGCACTCGTAGGAGTCGTCCTGGAAGAGCACCTGGTTGACGGCGATCTCGGTGACCGCGACACCCGTCAGCGACAGGGCACCGAGTGTGCGCACCGCCTCGGCGACCACCACCCGCTCCGGTGTGAGCACGAGGTGCACACCGAGCCGCTGCTGGTCGGCGAGCAGGTCCGCCAGAGCCCCGACGCCGGCGCCGGCCGCCTCCAGCAGCGCCACGGTGGCCGCGGTTCGGACATCCTCGAAGCCCGCGCTCAGCCTGCGGTGCCGCGGCCAGCAGCGCTCGAGGTACTCGGCCACGGCGGCGGGCAGGGTCAGCATTCGCAGCGCGTCGGCGGTCGACGCGCAGTCGACCACCACGTAATCCCATCGGCCGGAGTCGGCGAGCTCGGAGACCGCCCGCAGACCGAGAAGCTCCTGCAGGCCGGGCAGAGCGGAGAGTTCCTCCGGCGCAAGGTTGTTCAGATCCGAATCCGGGAAACGGGCGGCCAGGACGGGGGCCGCTGCGCGCCATCCGGACTCCACCATCGCCAGAGTGTCCAGAGCCAGTGCGTCGAGATGGCCGCCGCCGGTGTCACCGCCACGTTCCTCGGTCAGGATCCGCACCGGTTCGGCGCCCGGGCCCGGCTCGACCGCCGTTCCCAGTACGTCGCCCAGTGAGTGCGCCTGGTCGGTGGAGACCACCAGCACCCGCCGGCCTTCCAGCGCCGCACGGACCGCAGTCGCGCACGCCAGAGTCGATTTGCCGACCCCGCCCTTGCCGACGAACAGCCCGATCCGGGCCGGTATGGCCGGACCGTTCTCAGGGACGTCGGCGGACATCACTTAACCCTCGACCCGTCTCTTGAGGTCCTTCAGCGCCGTCTCGGTGAGCCGCCGCTCGGCCTTCCTCTTGAGCAGGCCGATCATCGGCACCGCCAGGTCTACCGAAAGTTCGTAGGTGACATCGGTTCCCGACCCCGACGGCTCACAGATGTAGACACCGTCGAGGGCCGTGAGCAGCGTGCTGGAGACCAGCGACCAGCGCACCGAACGCCGGTCCGGCGGCCACTCGTAGCGCAGGACCATCGTGTCGCGCAGCACCGCGGCATCCAGCACCAGCCTGGCGGTCCGGGGGAAACCCTGCGCGTCGGACTCCAGCACCTCGGTCTCGGTGTACTCCGAGACCCATTCCGGGTAGGACTCGATGTCGGCGATCACCCGCATCACCGTGCGGGGGTCCGCATCGATGTGGATGGTCTGCGCCGTCCTGTCCGCCACTGCCGCTGTTTCCCCGTCGCTCATGTCACCCGGAAACCAAACCGTACCCGCCGCCACCTTGCCGAACCGCGCGATCAGCGGCCCGGAGCGACCCCGACCGGCCGGCCCTGTTCGGCCCGGGCCTTGACCTCGAAAGCCATCCGCTTCCCCGCCACCCTTCGGCGATGGTTCATCGCGGCCGTCTTCATCCTGGCCAACTCCCAGGCGCTGGCCCCGGTCGGCTCGGCGTGCAGGAAGTAGTGCAGCACAACGCCGTCGAGCACCGGCTCCAGCCAGACCTCCATCGTCCCCGTCAGCGGGCCCGCGACCGACCAGCGGACCCCTTTCTCGGCACGGTCCTCCACCACGTCGAGGATCAGGTCGGAGAACCACCGGCGCCAGCTTGCCCGGTCCGCCAGCACCCGTCCCACGGTGGCCGGATCGGCGGCCACGAACGTCTCGTCGGCGATCTGGATGCTGTGCACGCCGGTTAGCTTCACACACCGCGTCCCCGGCCCGCGGGGCACCCGGCCACGCCGGCCCGGCGGCCGGCTCCGGGCCCGTCACTGCACCGGCCCCCCGGGTCCGGAGCCCAGCAGCTCGCCCAGCCGGGCGGTGTGGACGTCCCAATTCCACGCCCGGGCGATCCAGTCCCGGCCGGCCTCCCCCATCCTGCGGGACAGGCCCGGGTCCGCCAGCAGATCACCGACGGCCTCGGCGATCTGCTCCACCGAGCGCCCATCGACGACCCGACCGGTTTCGCCGTCGCGGACGGCCTCCGGTGCACCGCCGGAATTCCCGGCAACCACCGGAACTCCGGTTGCCGACGCCTCAAGGAAGACGATTCCCAGACCCTCCACGTCGAGACCCGCGCCGCGGGTACGGCAGGGCATCGCGAAGACGTCGGCCATCGCGTAGTGGGCGGGCAGTTCGTCATTGACCACCGACCCGGTGAAGATGACCTCGGAGGCGACCCCGCAGTCCTCGGCGAGCCGGTGCAGTGTGGTGGCGTGGGGCCCGCCCCCGACGATCACCAGTGCGGCGCCGTCGACCTTCCGGCGGATCGAGGGCAGCGCCTTGATCAGCATGTCCTGCCCTTTGCGGGGAACCAGCCGCGAGATGCAGACCACCACGGGCCGGTCACCGAGCCGGTAGCGGACCCGCAGCCGCGCGCGGGCGACCGGATCCGGTTCGAACCGGTCGGTGTCCACCCCGGGCGGCAGGTGCTCCAGCCGGGCCCGTGGGCCGAACGCCGCCGCGAACCTACCGCGGGTGTAACGGCTGACGAAGGTGACGACGTCAGTGCCCTCGCCGATACGGCGCAGCGCCGACCGCGCCCCGGGCAGCATCGACCAGCCGACCTCGTGGCCGTGGGTGCTGGCCAGCACCCGCGACGCGCCGGCCCGGCGTGCCCGGGGCGCGAGCAGAGCCAGCGGTGCGGCCGCGCCGAACCACACCGTCTCGATGTCGTACTCGGCGATGAGCCGGCGCATCCGGCGTTCCACGCCGGGCTCGGGCAGCATCAAAGTGCCGGGGTGCCGAATGATCCGCAGAGGGGCTTTGCGGTCGTAGTCGTCGGCTCCCTTCCACTGCGGGGCATAGACGGTCACCGGGTCCGCTCCGGCGGCGACGAGCCGATTGGCGAACTGTTCGAGATAGGACTGTATTCCGCCGCGGCGCGGCGGAAAGTCATTGGTGACCAGCAGGATTCGTGTCATAGTCGGCCAGTCAGCGCCATCCGGCCAGCCAGCTCGCCCACCGGCGGGCGACCTCGGGCAGATCGGCCCCCAGTGCTTGCCGCACGGCGGTCCCGAAATCGCCGTGACCGGGACCGCAGGCCCGCGCATAGAGCAGGCGCAGCCCGTCTTGTCCGTAGGTGTCGGAGACGAACCGGGCGAACCACCAGGCGCGGTCGTAACCGGCCGATCGGGCCGGACCCGGCTGGTCCAGTTCGGCGTCGGACGGCAGGGCGGTGTTCGCCGCGGCGTCCGCCGGGACCGGGGCCGTCGGCCGGGCGACGAAGTCGGCGACACCCTCGGTCAGCCAGCGGGGGGCGTCCAGCGCGGTGTCGTTGCGGGCGGCGAGGTGGAAAAGCTCGTGCGCCAGCACGATCCGAAGCGCCGCGTCACCCATTGCCGATGCGCCCGGGGCCAGAACGATCCGCTGGCCGGTGGATTCCCGGTTGACCAGGTCCACCTCGTCGGCAACGGCGACTGCGGCGATGTCGGCCCAGCCGTGCAGCGGTTCCAGGCGCGCCGCCGCGGCGAACTGCGCGTCGGTGGCGGTGGCGACCAGGACGATCTCGCGGGTCCAGTCGGTGCCCCAGAACCGTTCGACGGCCCCGACGGCGTCACCGATCTCGGCGCGCACCCGGGTGAGGAGGGCGTCGGTGCGGGGTCCGCCCATACTGACCAGCCGGACCGAGGTGCCGTCAGCGAGGACCGACACCCCGGGTTCGGCCCACGGGGCGGACTGGGCGGCCGGTGCACCGGTGCGGGCCGAGGACAGCGCGATCATCGCCGAGGCCGCTGCCGCCTGGATGACGAGCATGACCGCCAGGAGCAGGATCCGGAGCCGATCCGGGCCCGGCTCAGTAACGGCGGACGTTGTAGATCGGTGCGTTGTGGATCGACTCGACCAGGACCGGGATGCCGTACGTGGAGGCATGCACCATCATCCCGTCGCCGATGTAGATGCCGACGTGTGAGGCATCTGAATACTGGGCTACCACATCGCCGGGCTGGATCTGGTCGAGGGAGACCGGCTGCCCGCCCGCGGCCAGCGCGTAACTCGAATGCGGCAGGTAGACACCGGCCTGCTGGAAGGCCCACATCACCAGACCCGAGCAGTCGAAGGCACCCGGTCCCGACCCGCCCCAGGAGTACGGCGATCCCAGCCTGGTCAGGGCGGCCTGCACGGCGACGGCGCCCGCGCCGCCGCCTCCCGGTGCGGGCAGCGCGGCCAGCGGCGCGGGTTCGGCGGCCGGCGCAGCGGCCGGAAGCTCCGGCAGCGGAGCGGCCAGCACCGCCGGCGGCGGTACGGCCGGGGACGCCAGGGCTTGCCGCTGCGGCTCGGTCAACGCGAGGTAGCGGGTTTTGACGACGTTGATCTGGGCCTGTAGCTGGGACTGCTTGTTCTGCAGTTCCGCGCGCACCGCGGCGGCCGCGTCAGCGGCGGTGCGGGCCTCCGCGGCCGACGCGGAAGACGCCGCCTCGACCGTGGCGGCCTCGGCGCTGACCCGCCGGAAGCTCTGCATCTGGGCGGCCATCTCCGCGCCCATCACCCGTGCCACCGACATCGTGTCGATGAGGTCCTGCGGGGAGCCGGCGGTCAGAACCGCGTTCAGGCCGTCGGTGCGCCCTCCCATGTAAACCGCCGCCGCCAGGCGGTCCACCGAAACCTGGTAACCGGCGAGTTGGGCTTTCGCGGCGTCCAGAGCCGCGAGGTCCGCGGCGTGCCGGCTCTCGGCGTCGGCCTGCGCGGCCAACTTCGCGTCGAGATCGAGCTGCGCGGTGTGCATGGCCTCGGTGAGCTGCTCGGCCTGCCGGGACAGTTCGTTGAATTGGGCCAGGGTGTCCTCGGCGGGGTCCGCCAGCGCGGCGGTGCCGCCCAGTCCCGCGGCCACCGCTAAACTCAGAGCCGCGGCGGCGATGGCCGGTCTGGCCAGTCTTGACCTACCGCGACCGGCTGACGACGTGCGGAAAAACCTCACGGTCGGACCCCCTATGACTGCGGTCGAGAACCCCGGCGGGCGGCGTTTAGATCTCGATCAGGTTACGAAACGGCCACAGCTTTGTCCAACGGTCGACCGCGGATCGGCACGAAAACTTGCGTCACATTCGTCACATTTGTCGCACTGAACCCGGGTCGCTCGACCTAGCCGGCCAGGCCGGGTCTGGGCCGCCGATGCACGGGGACGAGCCGCAGCCGGGGCGCCAGCCCTGCCTCGGCCAGCACCTCCAGTGCCGCCCGCTCGTCGGCGAGCAGATCGTCGGGGACTCCCAGCAGCACGCTGACGACGCAGTCCCGGCAACCCGGACCCCGCACCGCGCAGTCCTCACAGTCGATCACCACGGGGTCACCCGACCCGACGTCGGCCGCCGCGTCATTCCCCTGCTCGGCTCGTCCCATCTCGCTCTCCTCGCACTCGGCATCTGGCTGCGGTCGGGACGGTAGCCAACGGCACCGACAAACTCCGCGATCCGCCGGCGCGATCGCCGGCCGATCCCGCGTGGCGGCGCGGTGGCTGTCGGAAGGCCCGCCTACGGTCTGCAGTCGTGGCCGGATCACCCAGCGATCTGCAACTGAGTTTCGCCGAGGTCGGCGACGGCTCCGGCGAGCCGTCGCTGCGCGAGACCACGTTCGTCGTGGTCGACCTGGAGACCACCGGGGGGCGGGCCACACCCGGACCGGACGGCGGCTGCGACGCGATCACCGAGATCGGAGCGGTCAAGGTTCGCGGCGGCGAGGTGGTGGGCGAGTTCGCCACCCTGGTGGACCCCGGACGTGCCATCCCGCCGAAGATCGTCGAACTGACCGGGATCACCACCGCGATGGTGCGCGACGCACCCCGGATCTCCGCGGTGCTGCCGATGTTCCTCGAATTCGCCCGCGGCGCGGTGCTGGTCGCCCACAACGCCGGTTTCGATGTCGGTTTCCTGCGGGCGGCCGCGGATCAGTCCGGTGTCGCCTGGCCGAACCCGCCGGTGCTGTGCACGGTGCGGCTGGCACGGCGGATTCTGTCGCGGGACGAAGCACCCAGCGTCGCGCTCTCGGCGCTGTCCCGGCTGGTCGGCACGAACAGCCGGCCGAATCACCGCGCCCTGGCCGACGCCCGGGCGACCGTCGAGGTTTTGCACGCACTGCTCGAACGGGTCGGCAACCAGGGCGTGACCACCTACCGCGAACTGCGCGCCTATCGCAACGAGGCGCCGGTCGCGGTCCGCGGCAAGCGCGCGCTGGCGCGGGACCTTCCGCGCCGGCCGGGCGTCTACCTGTTCCGTGGACCCGGCGCCGAGGTGCTCTACGTCGGCACCGCCTCGGACCTGCGGAGGCGGGTGTCGCAGTACTTCACCGGCTCCGATCCGCGGGTCCGGATGCGGGAGATGGTGACACTGGCCGAACGGGTCGACCACGTCGAGTGCGCCCACCCGTTGGAGGCCGGGGTTCGCGAGCTTCGACTGCTGGCAGCCCACGCCCCGCCGTACAACCGCCGATCCCGGTTTCCGCACAGGTGGTGGTGGCTGGTGCTCACCGAGGAGCCGTTCCCCCGGCTGTCGGCGGTCCGCAACCCGGATCGGCGGCGGTGCGTCGGACCGTTCCGGTCGCGCTCGGACGCGCTGGACGCCGGCGCGCTGATCGCACGGTTCACCGGGGTTCGCACCTGCACCACCCGGATCGGGCGTGGCGGCCGGCACGGTCCGGGTTGCCCGTTACGCGAAGTCGCCCCCTGTCCGGGGCAGCGCGACGCATCCGCCGAGGACTACGCGCCGGCCCCGGCCCGGGCGGCCGCCCTGATCGACGGGGCCGACTGCGCTCCGCTGACGGCCGCCGTCGAGGCCGTCACCGCGCTCGCGGCGCGCCGTCGCTATGAGAGCGCCGCCCGGCTGAGGGATCTGACCGCCGACACCGTTGAGGTCCTGTGGCGAGGGCAACGGCTGAGCACGCTGGCGTCGGTCCGGGAACTGGTCGCGGCCGCGCCCGACGGCAGCGGCGGCTGGCATCTGGCGGTCGTTCGGCACGGACAGCTGGCGGCGGCCGGATGCGCTCGCCGGGGCGTTCCGCCGATGCCGGTCGTAGAGGCGCTGAGCAAGGGCGCCCAGGCGGTGCTGCCGCAACCGGCGCCGCTCGGCGGGGCGCTGGTCGAGGAGACCTCCCTGATCGCCCGCTGGCTCGACCGCCCAGGGGTCCGGATCGTCAGGGTCACCCAGGGTTTCGCCTCTCCGGTTCGTTCCGCGGGCCGCTGGCTGGGCTGGGCCGCCCAGGCCCGCTCGGCGCGGCACGCCGGCCCGCCGGGTTCAGATCTCGTTGCTGAACCGCGCCCAGCGGTCCAGCAGCCGCTCGGCAGCTCCGGAGTCGATGGCCCCGGCAGCCCGTTCCAGCCCGTCCTCCCAGGAGGGCAGCCATTCGGCGTGGCTGGATAGCCCCGCGTGGGCGACCATCGCCCCGGCCGCATTGAGGATCACCGCGTCCCGGATCGCCCCGGCGGCGCCGGCGAAGACGTTGCGCGCCGAATCGGCGTTCGCGCTCGCATCCCCACCGACCAGTTCGGCGATCCGGGCCCGCGGGAACCCGAACCCGAGGGGGTCGAAGGTCAGGGTGTCGATGGTTCCGGCCTGCACCCTCCAGATGGTGCTGGTGGTCGTGGTGGTCAGCTCATCAAGGCCGTCGTCACCGTGCACCACGAGCACACTGGCCCGCCGGGCGGCGAAAACCCCGGCCATCACCTCGGCGAGGTCCCCGAAAGCGCAACCGATCAGCCCGGCCCGCGGCCGCGCCGGATTGGTCAGCGGCCCGAGGATGTTGAACACGGTCGCGACGCCGATCTCCCGTCGCGGCGGGCCGGCATGTTTGAACGACGGGTGGAACACCGGTGCGAAACAGAACCCGATCCCGACCTCGGCAACACACCGCGCCACCTGCTCGGGCCCCAGTTCGATGCGCACTCCCAGTGCCTCCAGCATGTCCGCGCCGCCGCTCTTCGACGAAGCCGCCCGGTTGCCGTGTTTGACCACCGGCAGACCCGCCGCGGCGACCACGACGGCGGCCATGGTGGACAGGTTCACGGTGTTGGCGCGGTCCCCCCCGGTGCCCACCACGTCCACGGTCTCGGTGCCGATGACGTCGGTGGGAACCTGGCGGGCGTGGCCGAGCATGGTCTCGGCCAGTTCCCGCACTTCGGCGGCGGTGGGCCGTTTCATCTTCATCGACACGCCGAAGGCCGCGATCTGCGCCGGGGTCGCCGCCCCCGTCATGATCTGTTCCATCGCCCAGGCGGCCTCCCCCGGTTCCAGGTCGACGGCGGCGGTGAGGCGGCCCAGAACCTGCGGCCATGACGGCGGCGGCGGGCCGGGAACCTGCTGCTGGGACGGTTTCGGAGGCGACGAAGTCACCGGCCGATCGTCGCACGAGCGTG
Source organism: uncultured Mycobacterium sp. (assembly GCA_964447215.1). Classification (GTDB taxonomy): domain Bacteria; phylum Actinomycetota; class Actinomycetes; order Mycobacteriales; family Mycobacteriaceae; genus Mycobacterium. Next base: position 18,335 of record CAYURT010000009.1, on the reverse strand, counting down.
ATCGGCGTCCAAAGCCGCGAGGGCACCGTCATCACCGGGGGCCGTCAAGGCCGCCGGGGAGGCCCGGTGAAAACAAGTTGTGACCAATTCGGCCCCTCGGTGTACCTCGGCAACTACAAAGCGTCATACTTCTCTTTGTGACGAGCGCTGTAGGTACCTCCGGAACCGCGATCACGTCGCGGATTCATTCGCTGAACAGGCCGAACATGGTCAGTGTCGGCACCATCGTGTGGCTTTCGAGCGAGTTGATGTTCTTCGCGGGCCTGTTCGCGATGTACTTCACCGCCCGCGCCCAGGCCGGCGGGGTCTGGCCGCCGCCGCCCACCGAGCTCAACCTCGCCCTGGCGGTGCCGGTGACCCTGGTGCTGATCGCCTCGTCGTTCACCTGCCAGATGGGTGTGTTCGCCGCCGAACGCGGCGACGTCTTCGGGCTGCGCCGGTGGTACACCATCACCTTCCTGATGGGCCTGTTCTTCGTGCTCGGCCAGGGCTACGAGTACATCCACCTGGTCCAAGAGGGCACGACCATCTCGAGCAGCGCCTACGGCAGTGTCTTCTACCTCACCACCGGCTTCCACGGCCTGCACGTGATCGGCGGGCTGGTGGCCTTCGTGCTGCTGCTGATGCGCACCCGGATGAGCAAGTTCACCCCCGCCCAGGCGACCGCGGCGATCGTGGTGTCCTACTACTGGCACTTCGTCGACATCGTGTGGATCGCCCTGTTCGCCACGATCTACTTCATCCGATGAGTCCGATGACGAGAAAGGTGAAGATGTCCGCGAAGAGGACAGGCGTGAGCGATAAAGCGCGCCGCCGGCTGCGCCGCAGGCTGACTGGGGCGGTTCTGCTGGCCTTCGGGCTCGGCGTGGCGGGTGTCCTCGCGGCCACCCTCACCCCGACTCCCCAGGTCGCGGTGGCCGACGAATCCCAGTCGGCACTGCTGCGGACCGGCCAGGAACTGTACGAGACGGCCTGCATCACCTGCCACGGCGCCAACCTGCAGGGCGTCGAGGGCCGCGGACCCAGCCTGGTCGGCGTCGGTGACGCGGCGGTGTACTTCCAGGTCTCCTCCGGGCGCATGCCGATGATGCGCAACGAGGCTCAGGCGACCCGCAAGGCGCCGTTCTTCGACGCGGCGCAGACCGACGCCCTGGGCGCCTACGTACAGAGCTACGGCGGCGGCCCCCTCGTCCCGCGCGACGCCAACGGACAGGTCGCCGAGAAGTCGCTGATCGGTTCCGACGTCGCACGCGGCGGTGACCTGTTCCGGCTCAACTGCGCCTCCTGCCACAACTTCACCGGCCGCGGCGGGGCCCTGTCCTCCGGCAAGTGGGCCCCCGGCCTCGACCCGGCCACCCCGGCCCAGATCTACACCGCGATGCTGACCGGTCCGCAGAACATGCCGAAGTTCTCCGACCGCCAGCTCAGCCCGGAGGAGAAGCGCGACATCGTCGCCTACGTCAGGATGGCCAGCGACACCCCCAACCCCGGTGGCTACGGGCTCGGTGGCTTCGGCCCGGCGTCGGAGGGCATGGTGATATTCATCGTCGGCATGGTCGCCGCGATCGGCGCGGCGATGTGGATCGGGGCGAGGTCATGACAGACGGACAGCACGGCGGCCAACGGCCGTCGGACGAGGAACTGGCGCGGATGTCCCGCGAGGAGTTGGTGGAGCTCGGCGGCGGAGCCGACGGGGTGGACACCGTCCTCAAGGAGAACCGTTGGCCCGTCGAGGGCACCCGGGCCGAGAAGCGCGCTGAGCGGGGCGTGGCGGGCTGGCTGCTCTTCGGCGGTTTCGCCGGCCTGGCGCTGCTGCTGATCTTCCTGTTCTGGCCGTGGGAGTGGAAGCCCTACGGCGCCGAGGGGAACTTCTTCTACACGCTGGCAACCCCGCTGTACGGCCTGACCTTCGGGCTGTCGATCCTGGCCATCGGCGTCGGCGCGGTGCTCTACCAGAAGCGGTTCATCCCCGAGGAGATCTCGATCCAGGACCGCCACGACGGGGCCTCCTCGGAATTCGACCGCAAGACGGCGGCCGCCAACCTCGTCGACGCCTTCGAGGAGTCGACCATCAAGCGGCGCAAGGTGATCGGCATGTCGCTCGGCATCGGGTTGGGTGCCTTCGGCGTCGGCACCCTGGTCGCGGCGGTCGGGGGCATCATCAAGAACCCCTGGAAGCCGGTCGTACCGACCTCCAAGGGCCTCACGGCCGTGCTGTGGACCTCGGACTGGACGCCTCGCTACACGGGCGAGACGATCTACCTCGCCCGAGCCACCGGTCTGCCGGGCGAGTCCCCGTTCAACCGAATCCGGCCCGAGGACATCGACGCCGGCGGCATGGAGACCGTGTTCCCGTGGCGGCTGTCCGACGGGGACGGCACGACGGTGGAATCACACCACCGGCTCACCAAGATCGCGATGGGCGTGCGCAACCCGGTCATGCTGATCAGGATCAAGCCGGTCGACATGCCGCGGGTGATCAAGCGCAAAGGTCAGGAGAGCTTCAACTTCGGCGAGCTGTTCGCCTACACGAAGGTCTGCTCGCACCTGGGCTGCCCGTCCTCGCTCTACGAGCAGCAGACCTACCGCATCCTCTGCCCGTGCCACCAGTCGCAATTCGACGCCCTGCACTTCGCCAAGCCCATTTTCGGGCCGGCGGCGCGCGCATTGGCCCAACTTCCCATTACCATTAACGAAGAGGGGTATCTGGTTGCCAACGGCAACTTCATAGAACCCGTCGGACCGGCATTCTGGGAGCGCAGATCATGAGCACTCACGTCGCTGACCGCCTCGGCAAGGCTGCGGACAACATCGACTCCCGATACCACCCGTCGGCATCGCTCCGGCGCCAGCTGAACAAGGTCTTCCCCACCCACTGGTCATTCCTGCTCGGCGAAGTCGCGATGTACAGCTTCATCGTGCTGCTGCTGACCGGCGTCTACCTGACCCTCTTCTTCGACCCGTCGATGGCCCACGTGATCTACGACGGCGTCTACCAGCCGCTGCGCGGTATCGAGATGTCGCGGGCCTATGAGACCGCCCTGAACATCAGCTTCGAGGTGCGCGGCGGGCTGTTCGTGCGCCAGGTCCACCACTGGGCCGCCCTGCTGTTCGCCGCGGCGATCATGGTCCACCTGGCACGGGTGTTCTTCACCGGAGCCTTCCGGCGACCCCGCGAAGCCAACTGGGTGATCGGGTCGCTGCTGCTGATCCTGGCCATGTTCGAGGGCTTCTTCGGCTACTCGCTGCCCGACGACCTGCTCTCCGGCACCGGCGTGCGCGCGGCGCTCTCCGGGATCACCATGGGCCTGCCTGTCATCGGTACCTGGCTGCACTGGGCGCTCTTCGGCGGCGACTTCCCCGGCGACATCATCATCCCGCGGCTGTACGCCCTTCACATCCTGATCTTCCCCGGGATCATGCTGGCGCTGATCGGCATCCACCTGGCGCTGGTGTGGTTCCAGAAGCACACCCAGTTCCCCGGGCCGGGCCGCACCGAGACCAACGTGGTCGGCGTCCGCGTCATGCCGGTCTTCGCGGTGAAGTCCGGCGCCTTCTTCGCGATGGTGGTCGGCATCCTCGGCCTGATGGGCGGCCTGCTGCAGATCAACCCGATCTGGCAACTCGGGCCCTACAAGCCCTCACAGGTGTCCGCCGGCTCCCAGCCAGACTTCTACATGATGTGGACCGACGGCCTGATCCGGCTGTTCCCGCCATGGGACATCTACATCGGCAACCACACCATCCCGGCTGCCGTCTGGGTCGCGGTTCTCCTCGGCGTGGTGTTCCTCCTGCTGATCGCCTACCCGTTCCTGGAGCAGAGGTTCACCGGTGACCACGCCCACCACAACCTGCTGCAGCGGCCCCGGGACGTGCCGGTTCGCACCGGCATCGGAGCCATGGCGATCGCGTTCTACATGGTGCTGACCTACAGCGCCATGAACGACATCATCGCCTACAAGTTCCACATCTCACTCAACGCCATGACCTGGATCGGCCGGATCGGGATGCTGGTTCTACCACCACTGGTGTTCTTCATCACCTACCGGTGGGCCGTGGCGTTGCAACGCAGCGACCGCGCCGTCCTGGAGCACGGCGTCGAGACCGGCATCATCAAGCGGCTGCCGCACGGGGCTTACATCGAGCTGCACCAGCCTCTCGGTCCGGTCGACGACCACGGCCACCCGGTTCCGCTGGACTACCAGGGCGCAGCGTTGCCCAAGCGGATGAACAAACTGGGATCGGCGGGACGGCCGGGGCACGGCAGCTTCCTGCGGGCCGATCCAGCGGCCGAGGATGCCGCGCTCAACGCGGCCGAGCACGCCACCGAGGTGCGGGCGCTGACCGCGTTGAAGGAATACCAGGACGAAGAGTCCAACGGCCACAGCAATGGTCAGGCCAACGGTCAGGCCAACGGGCGTTCCAACGGCCACAGCAACGGCCATGCCGGCGAGCACGGTAACGGCCAGCGGTGAACCGCCGCTAGATCTCCGAGAAACACGACGGACCGGCTCCACCGAGCCGGTCCGTCGTGTTTGTGGGGCACGCGGCGAGTAAGGCCAATTAGGAGCCGGCGACTCCCCCACCGCTGTTCGCGCCTTCGGCGACGACACCTTCAAGCTTGCGGTCGGCGATGACGAGCAGTGCGGGCGTTGCCAGTGTGACCACACCGGCGATGCCGAGCGCGACGACCGCGGCCGTCGGATGCCCGACCGCCAGCTGATGCGCCGCCGATGCGACCCCGATCAGGGCCAACCCCATCGCGCCGGCGATCGACGCCGTGCCGCGCAGCCAGATCCGTTCCAAGGCGCCGGCTCGGGCCGACGGCGCCGGCGGCGACTCCGGCAGCGGGCGGGCCGAGGGATCGACAACCGTGCCGAAGACCCGTATTTTCTCGGTGCGCGCCTCGCTCTGCGGCCGTTCCGGCGGCTTCGGAACGTCAGCCGGCTCCTCTTCCACGCGCTCCGGCTGTGCGTCACGCCGGGCCCGCATCAGCAGGTAAACGGCCCCGACGATCGTCGCCGCCGAGATTCCGATGATTGCGTAGAGAAGCCCCGAGGAGGATTCCGGCAGGCCGCGCTGGCCGCGGCCGAGGTTTACCAGGGCCACTGTCGCTATCACGCTGACGACCAGCAACACCAGCCATATCGCCGCACAGCCGCCGACCATCGCCCGGTCGATACTTTCAGGGCTTCTGCCGCCGTCGGCGTCGCCGGTCTCCGCGTCGGCGGACATCAGCAACTCGTCTGCGCGGCGTTGTTCTGATTCGATGAGAGCACCGTCCCGTCGCTAGTGGTGATGGAGCAGTTCAGCCGGCTGACCAGGAACAGGCTGGAGGCCTGGACCGATCCGACATCGGATTGAGAGATCGGGGTGACCGTCAACGACCACGGGATGTAGACGTTGCGCTGGGTCCGCCGCCGGCCGGAGGCGTCGACATAAGTCACCGTGATGATGTCACCCGGGGCCTTGGTGCCGGTGACGGAGTACGTGACCTGCCGCGGGCCGGCCGGAGTCGTGCTGGTCGGGCTCGGCGGCGGCGGTTCCTCGCTGCTCACCGGCGGCGGGGGTTCGGGCTCCGCCGGGGGCGGTGGGGGCGGTGGCGGCGGCGGCTCCGGGACCACGGTGACCGTCTCGACCGGCGGCGGAGGGGGCGGGGGCGGTTCCTCGCTCGGCGGCGGCGGGGGCGGTGGCGGGGGCGGCTCTGGGCTGATCTCGTCCTGCACCGGCGGCGGGGTCACCGTGGTCGTGGTGGGCTTCGCGAGGTTGGTCGAGTCGGTGCGGGTCACCAGCAACGACACTGAGGCGACCAGGGAAATCGCGGCGATGATCGCGGTGACACCGACTACCCACGGCCATTTCGGCGGCGGTAGCTCGTCGGGAACCTCGGCGGTCGACTCGTAGCTGTCATAGTCGTAGAGCGCCACTTCGGCCGGCAGATAGGGAGCGATCGTGTACTGCTCGGACTCGGGGGCCGAATAGGCTCGGGAGAATCCGGTGTCGGTGAGTTCGTCGCGGTCGCTGCCGGCCGACTGGTCCGCGCGCTGCCCGACCGGCTCCTGCTCCGGTGGCTTGGGCCCGGTCATGGCTGACTGTCCTCTTCCGACTTCGGTCCTGGCGGCCCGCCCGCTAGGGCGACCCCCCCGGGAGGCCCCCCTGGCTCACCTCACAACGGAACCATACCGAACCCGTGCCGCCGACAGCCCGCACGGCAGCCCGTGGCGAGGCAATCGGCGTCCGCGGGCGCCGCCACTGGACCCTGCGACTCAGTGCTTCTCCGGCCCGACGTAGTACTCGAACACCAGCCCGGACACCGCCCCGAGAACCATCACCACACCGGCGAAGATCAGCCACGGCAGCCACAACGCGGTTCCCACCGCAGCGATCGAGAAGGCCAACGCGATCATTATCGGCCACCAGCTGTGCGGGGAGAAGAAGCCCAGCTCCCCCGCCCCGTCGGCGATTTCGGCATCCTCGTAGTCCTCCGGCCGAGTGTCCAGACGCCGGGCCACGAAGCGGAAGAAGGTCCCAATGATGAGGGTGAGGCCGGCGGTGAGAACGAACGCGGTGGTACCGACCCACTCCAGACCCTGGGGGGCGAATATCGCGGTCAGTGTCGCGTAGACGATCGTGATGAAGATGAAGAAGACCGTCAGGATCTCGAACAGCCTGGCTTCGATGCGCATGCCGAATCTCCCTACTTGCTCGCCTGCGGCGCCGCCGGCACGGGTGTGGCGCCGACCAGCTCACCGCGCCGGGTGTCGAACGGCTCGGTGCTGATCGCCAGCGGCGGCTGGTTGATCGCCGCCAGCGCTTCGGCGTTGTTCTTACCCTCCATGCGCTGCTGCAGGTAGGCCTTGAAGTCCTCGGGCGACACCGCCCGGATCTCGAAGTTCATCATCGCGTGGTAGGTGCCGCACATCTCGGCGCACCGGCCCACGAACGCACCGGGCCGGGTGATCTCCGAGATCTGCCAGATGTTCTCAGAGTGGTTGCGTCGGGGGTCCGGGAAGACGTCGCGCTTGAAGAGGAACTCCGGCACCCAGAACGAGTGGATGACGTCGACGGAGGCCTGCTGGAATTCGACGCGCTTACCGACGGGGAGCACCAGCACCGGGATCTCGTCGCTGGTGCCCAGCGTCTCGATCTTGTTGAAGTTCAGGTAGTCGCGGTTCTCGCGGTTGACGCCGTGGATCGGGCCGACCTTTTCCTCGCCGTGCGAGTCGGTGCCCTCCGGCTTGGAGACCATTCCGGCCTTCCGGGACGGGTCGGCCCCATCGTAGGTGAAACTGCCGTCGGCATAGTCCACCTTCTGGTAGCCGAACTTCCAGTTCCACTGGAACGCGGTGACGTCGACGACGACCTCGGGGTTGGGCTCCTTCTTCAGCATCCGCTCCTGGGTTACCACGGTGAAGTAGAAGAGCACCGAGACGATCAGGAACGGGATGACGGTGAGCACCAGCTCAAGGGGCATGTTGTAGGCGGTCTGACGCGGGAGTTCGGTGTCGCCTTTCTTCTTGCGGTGGAGCGCCGCCGACCAGAAGAACAGGGCGTACATGATCACGCCGACGACCAGCGCCGCGATCACGGCGCCGACCCAGAAGGTCCGGTTGGCGTGCGCCTCGGGGGTGATCCCCGTCGGCCACCCCAGACCCAGTACCTCCTGCCAACTGCACCCGCTGAGGGTGACCGCAAGCACCCCGACCGTGACAGCCAGGGACATCGAGCGCCGCCAGCGTGGCCGTTTCGGGCGCTGATCCGGGCTGAGCGTCACCTTCGCCTCCTGTTGTTCCAGGTCACGGAGCGTTTGCCGACCCGGTGTCCCCGAGGCGGCGGCGCCCGCGCCACTCGAATACTACGCAGCGTAGACCACCAGCCGGCGGCATGCGGACACACCTGGCGATTCGGGCGCCGGCCAGTTCGGCCGGCCCTGTGGCGTGCGGCATACTAGGCCGGGTGTGTGGACTGCTTGCCCTGGTAGGACCGGGTGCCGGCAGCATCACCGAGACGGCCGTGGCGGCCGTGGCGGGCGCCTCGCCTCTGATGCGCCATCGAGGACCTGACGAGCCGGGAACCTGGACCGACGCCGCCGGGTCCGACCCACGCGACGGGACCGTCGTGCTGGGCTTCAACCGGCTGTCGATCATCGACATCGCCCACTCCCACCAACCGCTGCGCTGGGGGCCGCCGGCGGAGCCGGACCGCTACGTACTGGTGTTCAACGGCGAGATCTACAACTACCTGGAACTGCGGGCCGAGCTCGCCGAGCGCCACGGCGCGGTGTTCGCCACCGACGGCGACGGCGAGGCCATCGTCGCCGCCTACCACTACTGGGGTGCGGCGGCCCTGGAGCGGCTGCGCGGGATGTTCGCCTTCGCGCTGTGGGACACCGCACGCGGCGAACTGTTCTGCGCCCGCGACCCGTTCGGGATCAAACCGCTGTTCATGGCTACCGGACCGGGCGGCACGGCGGTGGGCAGCGAGAAGAAGTGCCTGCTCGACCTGGCCGGGATCCTGGACCTGGACACCGCCATCGACGAGCGGGCGGTCCAGCACTACACCGTTTTGCAGTACGTCCCGGAACCGGAGACGCTGCACCGCGGGGTGCGCCGCCTGGAATCCGGCTGCTACGCGGTGATCCGTCCCGGCCAGACCCCGGAGGTCACCCGCTATTTCCACCCCCGATTCTCCGCCGTCGGATTCCGTGGCGGTTCGGATCAGGCCCGCTACGAGGAGATCACCGCGGTTCTGGAGGACTCGGTGGCCAAGCACATGCGCGCCGACGTCACCGTCGGGGCGTTCCTGTCGGGCGGAATCGACTCGACCGCCATCGCCGCCCTGGCGATCCGGCACAATCCCCGGCTGATCACCTTCACCACCGGTTTCGAACGTGAGGGTTTCTCTGAGGTCGACGTCGCTGTCGCCTCCGCCGAGGCGATCGGCGCCCGCCACGTGGCCAAAGTGGTCACCCAGTCGGAGTTCGTGGCGGCCCTGCCCGAGATCGTCTGGTACCTCGACGAACCGGTGGCCGACCCGGCCCTGGTGCCGCTGTTCTTCATCGCCCGCGAGGCGCGCAAGCATGTCAAGGTCGTACTGTCCGGGGAGGGCGCCGACGAGTTGTTCGGCGGCTACACGATCTATCGGGAGCCATTGTCGCTCAAAGGTTTCAACTACCTGCCGCGTCCGGTGCGAACGACCCTGGGCAAGGCTTCCCGGCCGCTGCCGGAAGGTATGCGCGGCAAGAGCCTGCTGCACCGCGGATCACTGACCCTTGAGCAGCGCTACTACGGCAACGCCCGCAGCTTCTCCGACGACCAGCTCCGCGCCGTGCTCGCCCGGTTCGAACCGGGCTGGACGCACACCGACGTGACCTCGTCGATCTATGCGGCCTCGGCCGGCTGGGACCCGGTGGCCAGGATGCAGCATCTGGACCTGTTCACCTGGCTGCGCGGCGACATTCTGGTGAAGGCCGACAAGATGACGATGGCCAACTCGCTGGAATTACGGGTGCCGTTCCTGGACCCGGAGGTGTTCGCGGTGGCCTCCCGGCTGCCGTTCGACCAGAAGATCACCCGGACGACCACCAAGTACGCCCTGCGCCGCGCTCTGGAGCCGATCGTGCCCGCGCACGTGCTGAATCGGGCCAAGCTGGGCTTCCCGGTGCCGATCCGGCACTGGCTGCGCTCCGGAGAGCTGATGGACTGGGCCTACGACACGATCGCCGCCTCGCAGGCGGGCCAACTGGTCGATCTGGCCGCGGTGCGCAGGATGCTCGACGAGCATCGGACCGGCCCGACCGACCACAGCAGACGGCTGTGGACGGTGCTGATCCTTCTGCTGTGGCACGCGATCTTCGTCGAGCGCAGCGTGGTGCCGGCGATCAGCGAACCCCGCTACCCGGTCCAGCTGTAGGCCGGGACCGTCAGACGCGGCCCACGGACGACAGTTTCCCGGCGATCTCGTCGGCCGCCTCGCCGCCGTAGGCCTCCGCCAGCCGGGTGTGGGCCACCCGGGCATCCCAGGTCCAGTTCTGGGTCCCGGTGGTTTCCAGCACCAGCACCGCCACCAGCGACCCCAGCTGAGCCGACCGCTCGAGGTCCAGCCCGGCGCTGCGACCGGTGAGGAAACCAGCCCGGAAAGCGTCCCCGACGCCGGTCGGGTCGACTCGCTCGGTCTCCGGTACGACGCCGACGTGGACCTTCGATCCGTCGGCGCCGATGATGTCCACCCCATCGGCGCCCAGGGTGGTGACCCGCAGACCGACCTGCGCCAGCACATCGGCGTCGGTCCAGCCGGTCTTGGACAGCATCAGGTCCCACTCGTAGTCGTTGCTGAACAGGTAGGTGGCGCCGTCGACCAGCCTGCGGATCTCCTCCCCGGACAACCGGGCCAGTTGCTGGGAGGGGTCCGCGGCGAAGGACAGGCCGAGTTCCCGGCACTCGTCGGTGTGGCGGAACATCGCTTCGGGGTCATTGGCGCCGACGATCACCAGCTCGGGGGTGCCGACGGCGTCCACGACGCCTGTCATCGTGATGTTGCGGGCCAGCGACATCGCCCCCGGGTAGAACGACGCGATCTGGGCCATGTCGAGATCGGTGGTGCACACAAACCGGGCGGTGTGCTGGGTGTCGGAGATCAGCACGTTGGCGCAGTCGACACCGGCGGACTCCAGCCACTCGCGGTAGTCGGTGAAATCCACCCCCGCCGCGCCGACCAGTACCGGGCTGCCGCCGAGCACACCGATGGCGTACGCCATGTTGCCCGCGACCCCGCCGCGGTGCACCACCAGGTCGTCGACCAGGAAACTCAGCGACACCTTCTGCAGATGTTCGGCCAGCAACTGCTCGGAGAACCGTCCGGGGAAACGCATCAGATGGTCGGTGGCGATGGATCCGGTCACCGCGATGGTCACTGTGCGCCGCCCTTCGTTGGCTGGGTGGAGTGTGCGCTAGCCTGCGTACAGCAGCCGACTATATGACCCGGCATCCCGGTGGATGTCGATGGCCCGACATCCCGGTGGTCCGGAGCGGCGGCGTGATCGCGACGAGGAGACCTATTCGATGGCCGGCCCCTACCCGCCGCCTCCGGCCGGCGCCGAGGGCAACCCCACCACGCCCGACTACCGGGCTGAGCCGTACCCCTACCCGCCGGGCTACCCGGCCGCGCTGCCTCCCCCGGTCGGATATCCGACCGGACCGGCGCGATCCCGGGCGATCTGGTGGGTCCTGGGTGCCTTGGCGGTCGTGGGCGCACTGGTCGCCGCGGTCGTGGCCTTCGGGACGGTGCGAACTGCCGGCGGTTCCGGGGCGTTCACCGACGCCAGCGCCGAGCGGACGATCCAGAACTACCTGACCGCGCTCTCCGACGGCGACACCGAGGTAGTCGCCCGGAACACCGCCTGCGGGATGTTCGACGCGCTCAAAGACCGCAGGTCCGACCTGGCCCTGGCCCGGTTGGCCAGCGACGCCTTCCGCAAGCAGTTCAACCGCGCGGAGGTCGTCTCGATCGACAAGATCGTGCTGTCCTCCGCCTACCAGGCACAGGTGCTCTTCACGATGCGGGTGGCTCCGAACTCACGCACCCGCAACGCCCGGGACGAGGAACAAGGCGTCGCGCAGTTGCTGCGACAGGGCGACCAGTTGCTGGTCTGCTCCTACCTCCTGCGTACCGCCGCCCAGTTCTGAGACGCCGGTCAGCCGCTCAGTTGAAGGAGTCCCCGCACGCGCACGATCCGGTCGCGTTCGGGTTGTCGATGGTGAAGCCCTGCTTCTCGATGGTGTCGACGAAGTCGATGACGGCACCCTGGACGTAGGGCGCGCTCATCCGGTCCACGGTCAGCGTGACCCCACCGAACTCGACGTTGAGATCGCCGTCGAGGGCGCGGTCGTCGAAGAAGAGGTTGTAGCGCAGACCGGCACAGCCACCGGGCTGCACGGCGATGCGCAGAGCCAGGTCGTCGCGGCCCTCCTGGTCCAGCAGCGACTTGGCCTTGGTGGCCGCGGCGTCGGTGAGCGTGACGCCGTGGGTGGTGGAGGTGGCCGAATCGTCGGACACGGTCATCAGGTCTCCCCTCGCGGGTATGTGCGAATATTCGGTTCGTCGGTCGAGGGCACCGGGGGCGCCGACAGTGACATCGGTGATGACATCAGTGAGGACATCGGTGACGTCACCCTCAACGGTACCCGCCCGGGCCGCTATTCCGGCAGGGGTCCCTCGGCGGTGCGGCGGGCGAGCCCGGCGAGTTGCCCGGCGGCCTCGTCGATCGCGCGCCGCACCGAGCCGGCGTGGTCACTGACCGAGTGGGCGGCGGCGATCCCCGCCGAACGCCGGGCCGCCGCGTCGAGCACCACCTGTCCGGCCAGGACCACGAGGGGGACCCCGGCCGCGCGGGCCAGCCGTGCCAGCGCACCCACCACCTTGCCGTGCAGCGATTGATCGTCGAGCCGGCCCTCACCGGTGATCACCAGGTCGGCCGCCTCGAGGTCGGCCGCCAGTCCGGTGCGCTCGGCGACCAGCGCCGCCCCCGACTCCCGGCTCCCGCCCAGCGCCAGCAGCGCGAACCCCAGTCCGCCGGCCGCACCCGCGCCGGGGAGGTCGCGAACCGGGCGGCCGGTCGCGCTCTCCAACTCGTCGGCCCACGGCAGCATCCGGCTCTCCAGGGCCGCGACGGTGTCCTGGTCGGCCCCCTTCTGCGGCCCGAACACGTGCGCCGCGCCGGACGGGCCGAGCAGCCGATGCTCGACATCCGTCGCGGCGATCAGCCGAACCCCGTCCAGCCGCGCCGCCGCCGCCCGGGGGCCGCCGAGGGCCTCGATCATGCCGCGGCCGCCGTCGGTGCAGGCGCTGCCTCCCAGACCGACGACCACGGTCCGCGCACCCGCGTCGAGAGCCGCCTCGACGAGCTGGCCGACACCGCGGCTGTGCGCGGCGACCGCGGTCTGTGCGGAGGGCGGACCACCCAGCAGGGCCAGACCGCAGGCCTGGGCGGACTCGATGTAGGCCACAGCCCCGTCAGCCACAGCCCCGTCAGCCACAGCCCCGTCAGCAGCGGCCCCGGCCCGGGTCGGGTCGGGGTGACCGGGGTCGAAGACCCAGTCGGCATCGACCTCGGCATCCAGCGGGCCGCTCACCCGGCAGTGCCGCAGCAGCGGACCGCCGCCGCGCGCGGTCAGCACCTCCAGGAAGCCCGGGCCGCCATCGGACTGGGGCGCCAGCGTCACCGCGTCGCCGGGCCGGCCCAGCCGCCAGCCCGCCGCTATCGCCGCGGCGGCCTCAGCGGCGGTGAGCGAGTCCCCGAAGCAATCCGGGGCGATCAACACGTGCATGCGGCGCACAGTAACCTGGCAGGTGTGAAGCTGCTGGGCCGCAACAAGGATGAGGGCGAACCGACGGCTGCGCCGACCGCCGAACCCGATCCGCCGGAGATGTCCGCCCCGGCGGGCACCACCGCGCCGAAGGGACGGCCGACGCCCAAACGCAGTTCGAGTTCCCGGCGGCGCGGTCCGGTCGCCCCGGCGCCGACGACCGTCTCGGAGGCCCGCAAGCGCCGCAAGGAGATGCGGCGCACGATGACCCGGGCGGAGCGCCGCGACGCCAAACAGCAGCAGCGCACCGCGATGGCGCACCGCCGCGAGCGGATGCTCGCCGGCGAGGAGGCCTTCCTGCTGCCCCGCGACCAGGGACCGGTGCGGCGCTACGTCCGCGACCTGGTCGACTCGCGGCGAAGCGTGCTCGGACTGTTCATGCCGTCGGCGATGTTCCTCATCTTCGTCATGCTGGGGCTGCCGCCGCGGCTGCAGTACCTGATCTCGATGTTCATGCTGGTGTTCATGACCGCGATGGCGATCGACGCCGTGGTCCTGGCCCGCAAGGTGAAGGCGGCCGTGGACGAGAAGTTCCCCGGCAATACCGAGACCCGGTTCAAGCTCGGGCTCTACGCCATCGGCCGGGCCACCCAGCTGCGCCGGATGCGGATTCCGCGGCCGCAGGTCGACCGCGGTGCGACGGTCGGCTGAGCGCGCCACCCGTGCGCACACTGGTGCTGGGCGGGATCCGCTCGGGCAAGTCGCGCTGGGCGGAAGCGGCGCTGGCCGGCGAGAGTCGAGTGCGCTACGTCGCGACCGGACCCGATCCCGGCGCCGACGCGGCCTGGGCGGCGAGAGTGGCCGCACACCGGGGTCGGCGGCCATCGGGCTGGATCACCGTGGAGACCGGTGATGTGGCGGCCCAGCTGCGCGGCGACCCCGAAACCCCGGCTCTGGTCGACGACCTCGGCGGATGGATCACCGCTGCGCTGGACCGCGGCGGCTGGCGGGAGGGCTCGGTCGGCGCCGGCATCGACGACCTGGCCTCCGCGGTTGCGGAGTTCACTGGTCCGCTGGTGCTGGTCAGTCCCGAGGTCGGGCTGAGCGTGGTTCCGGCCACCGCGGCGGGTCGCCGGTTCGCCGACGAGTTGGGCATCCTCAATCAACGGATCGCCGACTGCTGCGAGCGCGTGGTCCTGGTGGTCGCGGGCCAGCCAGTGCGGATCAAGCCGGTCACGTGATGCAGTTCGCCGAGATCGCACCGCCGGACGCGCGGGCGGGGGCGGCGGCCCGCCGCCGGCAGTCGCTGCTGGCCAAGCCCCCCGGGGCACTGGGCCGGCTGGAGGACCTCTCGGTGTGGGTGGCCGCCTGCCAGGGCGACTGTCCCCCGCAGCAGTTTCGGCGGGCCAGGGTGGTGGTCTTCGCCGGGGACCACGGCGTGGCCCGCGCCGGGGTCTCCGCCTATCCGCCGGAGGTGACGGCGCAGATGGTGGCAGCCATCGAGTCCGGCGGCGCGGCCATCAACGCCCTCGCCGACACCGCGGGCGCCACCGTGCGGGTGGTCGACGTCGCCGTCGACCGTGACGGCCCGGCCTCGGGCCACAGGGTGCGGCGGTCCAGCGGCAACATCGCCGTCGAGGACGCACTGCGGGCCGACGAGGCCGAGGCAGCGGTTCGGACCGGTCAACAGATCGCCGACGAGGAGGTCGACGCCGGCGCCGACTTGCTCATCGCCGGGGACATGGGAATCGGCAACACCACCGCGGCGACGGCGGTGATCGCCGCGCTGACCGGAACCGAACCGGTGGCCGCGGTGGGCCGCGGCACCGGGATCGACGACGCGGCGTGGGCGCGCAAGACCGCCGCGGTGCGCGATGCGCTCTACCGTTCCCGCACGGTCAGATCCGATCCGCTGGGACTGCTCGCCTGTTGCGGGGGTGCCGACCTCGCGGCGATGGCCGGATTCTGCGCGCAGGCCGCGGTGCGCCGCACCCCGGTGCTGCTCGACGGGGTGGTGGTCACCGCGGCGGCGTTGGCGGCCGAACGGATGGCCCCGGGCGCCCGATCCTGGTGGCAGGCCGGTCACCGGTCTCCGGAACCCGCACACGGCCCGGCGCTGGCCGAACTCGGCCTGCAGCCGATCGTCGACCTGGGCCTGCGTCTGGGCGAGGGCACCGGCGCGGCGGTGGCCCTACCCGTGCTGCGCGCGGCGGTGGCCGTGTTGTCCGGGATGGCGACCCTCGCCGACGCGGGCGTGTCCGGACCCGACCGGACCGGCCCCGGATGATCGGCCCCGGATGATCGGCGCGATCTCCGGCGCGGTCGCGTTCGGCACCGTCTTCCCGGCCGGCCGGGCGGGCCCTCCGGACCGGTCGACGATCACCGCGCTCCCCCTGGTGGGGATGGCCCTGGGCATCGTCGCCGCAGGCGCCTTGTGGGCCGGCCGGTGGGCGTTCGGGCCGCAGAGCCTGCTGGCCGGGGTGCTCGTCGTCGCCGTACTGCTGGGGCTGACCCGCGCGCTCCACCTCGACGGGCTGGCCGACACCGCTGACGGTCTGGGCTGCTACGGGACGCCGCAGCGGGCTCTGGAGGTCATGCGCGACGGCGCCACCGGGCCGTTCGGCCTCGCCGCCGCCTCGGTCGCGCTGTTGGCACAGGCGGCCGCCTTCGCGGCGCTTCCGGCCGGGACGGCGGGGGCGGTCGCGGTGGTCACCGCGGTCACCGCCGGGCGGGTGGCCGCGGTGCTGGTCAGCCGCCGCGGGGTGCCGGCCGCGCCGGGCAGCGCGCTCGGCGCCCGGGTGGCCGGCACCCAGCCTCTCCTCGTCCCGGCGGCGTGGGCGGTGGCCGTGGCGGCGGTCTCGATCCCGGCCGGAGCACGACCTTGGCAGGGTCCGGTGGCGGTGGCGGTGGCACTGGCGGCTTCGGCCGCGCTCGCCGCCCACTGTGTTCGCCGCTTCGGCGGGATCACCGGCGACGTGATGGGGGCGGCCATCGAGGTGAGCACCACGATGACCGTCATCGGCTTGGCGGTCAGGGCGTGACGGCGCCCGGATCGGCTGATCTCGACGTAGCTGGACCCTAAAGCCCTGCAGGTCAAAGCTTTTCACAGTTTTCGCGGAATACGCCGATCAGCGGCTTGACCCTGACGGTAGGGTCAGGGAACGTACACGCCCTCCGTACGACCAGTGCACCTGGCAGCCGAAACGATGTGATGACGAAACGAGGAGGCATATGAGCACGCGCGCCGACACTCACGCCGGGCCCGTGAAATCGGTGCTGAAAAGCATCCGCCCCCAGGTCTTCATCCCCGCGTCGGTGGTGATCTTCGGTCTGATCGCCTTCGCCGTCGTCTACTCGACCACCGCCGAGGGCGCTTTCAGCACGCTGAACAAGGCGATCACCGGCGGTGTGGGGTGGTGGTACGTCCTGATCGCGACTTCCTTCGTGATCTTCGCGTTGTACTGCGGACTGTCCCGGGTCGGCAGCATCAGACTCGGCCGGGACATCGAGAAACCCGAGTTCAGCTTCGGGGCGTGGCTGGCGATGCTGTTCAGCGCCGGAATGGGAATCGGCCTGGTGTTCTACGGCGTGGCCGAACCGCTGACCCACTACATCAACCCGCCGGAGTCGCTGGGCGTCGCCGGTTCCACCGACGCCGCGGCCAACCAGGCCATGGCGTTGACCCTCTTCCACTGGGGTCTGCACGCCTGGGCGATCTACGTGGTGGTGGGACTGGGGATGGCCTACATGACCTACCGCCGGGGTCGCCCGCTCTCGGTGCGCTGGCTGCTCGAACCACTGATCGGACGGCAGCGTGTCGAAGGCCCGATCGGCCATACCGTCGATGTGCTGGCGGTGGTGGGCACATTGTTCGGCGTCGCGACCTCCCTGGGGTTCGGGATCACCCAGATCGCGGCCGGACTGGAGTATCTGGGCTGGATCAAGGTGAACAACTGGTGGATCGTCATCATGATCGGCGTCATCACCGTGATCGCCACGGCATCGGTGGTCAGCGGTGTCAGCAAGGGCCTGAAGTGGTTGTCCAACATCAACATGGGCCTGGCGGGCGCACTGGTGCTGTTCGTCCTGCTGTTCGGCCCGACGCTGTTCCTGCTGCAGGCCTGGGTGCAGAACCTGGGCAATTACATCCAGGCCCTGCCGGAACTGTCGCTGCGAACCGGGCCGTTCACCAACGGTGAGTGGCTCGGCTCCTGGACCATCTTCTACTGGGGCTGGTGGATCAGCTGGGCTCCCTTCGTCGGAATGTTCATCGCCCGGATCTCCCGGGGGCGCACCATCCGCGAGTTCGTCACCGCGGTGCTCCTGGTCCCGACCGTCATCGGCTCGTTCTGGTTCACCGTTTTCGGCGAGTCGGGAATCCTGCGCCAGCGGCAGCGCGGGGACATGTTGGTCGACGGCAAGGTGGACACCGACACCACGCTGTTCCATCTCTTCGACGGCCTGCCGCTGGGCCTTTTCACCAGCCTGCTGGCGGTTGCGGTCATCACCTTCTTCTTCATCACCTCCTCGGACTCGGGTTCCCTGGTCATCGACATCCTCTGCGCAGGAGGCGATCTCGACCCCCCGAAGCTGAGCCGGGTCTACTGGGCCACGATGGAAGGGGTGGCAGCCGGTGTGCTGCTGCTGATCGGCGGGGCCGGCTCGATGACCGCCCTGCAGACCGCGTCAATCGCAGCGGCGTTGCCGTTCTCCCTGGTCATGGTGGCCGCCTGCGTCGCGATGGTACGGGCGTTCCGTTATGACCTGGCGACCACGCCGCAGCTGATGCACGTCTCGGCGCCCGATCAGCTGGCCCGCGAACTGACCGATCACAACGGTGCCCGCGACGAGGTGTCGGCGACACTGGCCGGCCTGGTCGCGGTCCGTGCGATCCCGATCGACACCTGCGAGGTGCACGAGCAGACCGGCGCCCTGACCATCAACGACCCGGTCGATCCGCTGGGTCCCGACGTCGTGGTCACCGAGGAGGAGCTGGAGCAGGCGGAGGAGAGCTACCGCGCCGCTCACCGT
>CAYURT010000008.1:2820-82332 GCA_964447215.1 uncultured Mycobacterium sp. | reverse complement strand
GCTCGGCATTGATCCCGACCATCCCGGTCGTCGACCCGGACATCGTCGCCACCAGAGCGACCAATGGCACGCTGCGGTACAGCGCGTTCTCGCCGGTTATCGTCGTGATCGAGTCGCCGAAGACGACCTTGAGGGTGAGCAGAAACGCCACCGGCAGCAGCACCGCGTGGACCAGGGTCATGGGGGTGCGGGCCGACCGGACGAGCAGCCGACGGGTGAGCACCCCGGTCTGCGACAGCAACCGGCCCTGATCGGCCGAGGCAGTCCCGACCACCGGGCCGTCCAGAACCGCCATCAGCTTCTCCGCCGGTACACGATGGCTGCCCATGGCAACGTCACGGCCATGATTCCGAACACCCAGCCCAGTGCGGGCCCGATCACCGACCACGTGACCGGCGGAACCCCGTCACCGGAATCGCCGGCGAGCGCCTGCAGGGCGTAGACCAGTCGGGAGATGGGCTGATTGTCGACGACAGGCTGGATCCATTCCGGAAACCGTTGCAGTGGCTGGATTCCCACCGACAGGAACCCGAAGATGAGCTGCGGCAACAGCAGCCACTGCGCCGTCGCCGCGGGGTCTCGTGACCTCGTGCCCAGGGTATCGCCGAGCAGGGCCAGCGCCAGGCCGGTGAGCAGGACCAGCAGACAGAAGCCCAGTGCGAACACCGGCCCGCGGTGAAACCGGAAGCCGATGACGTATCCGCAAGCCAATGCCACGACCAGACCGATCACACAGCGGTAGACGCTGGCGGTGATCCGGGCCGCCAACGGCGTCAGCGGGGCGATCGGCAACGACTGGAATCGGCGGTTGATCCCCTGAACCGAGTCGGTCGCGGCCCGGAACGCGGTGGAGATCGACGCAAAGGCGATGGCCTGCAACACGATCAGCGGTATCAGGTACTGCGCGTAGCTGCTCATCTTCAGGTCGGGGCCGTCCATCAGCCGATTCAGCGGGATGTAGAGGCTCGCCGTCGCCGCCACCGACACGACCACGCCCACCGCCACTTCACCGTTGCGCAGCGAGGGCGTGATGAGCCGCGCCGTCAGCACCCACCACTGCTGCAGGCTGGACGGGACCGGCCGAATCGCGGTCAGTGCCGTCACGACAGGACCTCGCCGGCCACCCGCTCTCCGTCGCGGTCACCGGCAGGCGATCCCGTCAGCGACAGGAACACGTCATCGAGCGAGGGCCGTCGCAGTGCGATATCGGCCAGTTCGATGTTGGCGGCGCTCAACCGCGACAGGGCGGCGCTCAACGTGCCGGGTCCCTCGGGGGCGGGCAGACTCACGCGGTCGGACTCCGGGGTCAGCGCGGCCCGACTGAACTCCGGCAGCAGTGGACCCAAAGCGTCGGCCAGGGCACGAACGTCAGCGGGATCACGCGGCACGATCTCGCAGAACGTGCCGCCCGTGCGTTCCTTGAGTTCGTCGGCGGTGCCCTGGGCGACGATGGTGCCGTGGTCGATCACGATGATCCGGTCGCTGAGGGCGTCGGCCTCCTCGAGGTACTGGGTCGTCAAGAGCGTGGCGATACCGGCGTCCTTGAAGGTGGTGACCAGCTCCCAGATCGCTTGCCGGCTCCGCGGATCCAGCCCGGTGGTCGGCTCGTCCAGGAACACCACCTCGGGGCGGACCACCAACCCGCAGGCGATGTCCACGCGTCGGCGCATACCGCCCGAGTAGGTGCCGACCCGCCGTTCCGCCGCATGTTCGAGGTCGAACTCCGCCAGCAGATCGCGGGCGCGGGCGCGGGCGTCGGGCTTCGTGAGTCCCTGTAACCGGCCGAACATCACCAGGTTCTCGTACCCGGTCAGCATTTCGTCGAGCGCCACGTGCTGACCGGTCAGCATGATCGACCGACGGACCATCGCCGGGTCCGTGACGACATCGTGGCCGGCCACTCGGGCACGACCCCGGTCCGGCTTGGTCAGCGTCGACAGGATCTCCACGGTGGTCGTCTTGCCCGCTCCGTTGGGGCCGAGCAGTGCGACGACTTCACCACGGCCGACGTCGAAGGAGATGTCCCGCAACGCATCCACCGAACCGAACGATTTGCCGATGCCTTCTACCGCGACGGCGATATCGACACCCTTGCCGGACTCTGCCATGGCTGAACTACCTACTCGTCGTCGTCGGAAACGGCCGCCGAAAGATCAACCAGGGCGAGTTCCTCGTCATCGTCGTCGCCATCCTCGTCACCCTCGACCGCTTCGCCGATCAGCGTCATCAAGGTGGCCGGGAACTGCTCCGCGAGGGCGGCCACGGTCTCGGCCGGAACCAGTCGGCTGTCGTACCACCAGTCCACGTGCAGGACGCCGCCATGCCGATAAGCCCTCAGCTCCAGGGGATGGCCCAGTCCCGGTAGGGTTTGTCGAACCGTCAGTTCGGAATCGCTGTCGAACTGCACCGGTGCGTCGCTCTGCTGCCACTCCGGGATCATGCCCAGGTAGGACAGGTAGATCTGCGCGTCGCCGGCGGCTGCCAGCACCGCGGCGGTCGGGGCATGCAGATAACGCAGCAGACCGTACCCGATTCCATGGTGGGGAACGGATTTCACGATCTGGCTGACTTCGGCGAGAAGCTGGGCGGCGCTGGCACCGGACACGCCCATCACCGGCAGTGCGATCGGGTAGACCGTGGAGAACCCCCCGATCGTCCGGCGGAAGTCCACCTCGGGGCGCAGCACCGAGCGTCCGGCGCCGGCCAGGTCGACGGCGGCGACACCCTCACCGAGGGTGAGCGCCAGTCGGCGCGCCAGCGCGGCCAACAGGATTTCCTCCGTCGAGGCCTGCAGCAGCCGGCGGGCGTTGTCGATCTGGGATGTCTGCTCAGGGGTCAGTGCCGTCGGCAGTCTGAGCAGATCAGCGGACCCCGGGGCGGCGGCGCCGGTCCCGGCCAGCCGCAGCGTCGCCTTCGTCGCAGTGTCGATCCAGTAGCTTCGGCGTTCGAGCACCGCGGGATGGGAGGCCAGGGCCGCACACCGCTGCGACCACTCCCGCCAACTCGTGGTCGCCGGTTCCAGGGCGATATCGCTGCCGGCCAGCCGCTGCCCGAACGCGGTCAGCAGGTCGGTGACCAGGACCTCCCGTGTGGTGGGGTCATCGACCATCGCATGGAGCGTCAGCACCAGGAACCGTGGTTGCGCCTGCGCGTCGATGACGTAGGTGGCCGTCAGCGGCCCGCTGTTCAGATCCTGTCCGGCGATGACGTCCTCGACGATTCCGAGCAGTGCCTCGCGCGCCTCGGCGGTACCCGGTCCGGCGCCGGCCGGGAGAGCCCGTTCGGTCAGATCGGTGAAGTCGCCGGGCTCACCGATCTGCTGCTCCCAGATCCCGGCTTGGTCGGCCACCCGCATCCGCAGTGCGTCATGGTGGTTGACCACCGCGGTCAGGACCGCCGTGACGTCAGCCGTACTCACCCGGGAATCAAGGCTCAGCACCAGTGGCACCCGCCAGCGGCCACGATCGGCGAGTCCGCCGTCGAGGAAGCGCAGGATGTTCGGCGGCACCTGCGGATCCAGGTCGCCGATGTCCTGGCTGGCCAGTCCGCCGGCGGCGTGGCGGGCAGCCAGGGTGTCGGCCAATGCGCTGAGAGTGGAGTTGTCGTAGAGGTCCTGGGGGGTGAGCTCGACACCTTCGTGGGATGCGGTCATCGCGACGCCGATCGCGACCAGGGAGTCGCCGCCGATCTCGAAGAAGTTGTCTCCCGGCCCGACCGATTCCACCCCGAGGCACTGCGACCAGATTCGCTGCAGGGTCGCCCTCATCTGTGCCCGGGCGTCCACCGGGGCGCCACCCTGGCCGTTGACCGACTGAACCTCTGTGATCGCGGCGCCGCCGTGGCCGCCACCACCGGCCGTGCGGACGGCGGCGGTGTCGGGTTCGATCCAGTGCCGCTGGCGTGCAAAGGCATAGCCGGGCAGCGTTACGCGCCGCGGGTGCTCGCCGTACAGCCGCGTCCAGTCCACCTCGACTCCGGCGGCCCATAGTTGGCCCAGCGCGAGCAGGAAAGCGTCCCGGTCGTCGCGGTTCTGCACCGGATGGCGCATCAGGCGGACCGCGCGATGAGTCTCGGCCCAGCCGGGGAGTCGCACCGCCGAGCCGGTGAGGCTTCCTCCGGGTCCCACCTCGACGAGTACCCGGTGCGCATCGCCGAGTAGCGTCTGCACGTTGTCGGCGAAACGGACGGTCGATCGGATGTGCTGGGCCCAGCGATTCGGATCGGTGGCCTCCGCGTCGGTCATCCAGGTTCCGGTCACGTTGGACAGCAGCGGGATCCGCGGCGCCTGCAGGGTCATACTCGAGACAAATCTGGCGAAGGGTTCCAGAGCCGTGTCCATCGCCCGAGAGTGGAACCCATGCGAGGTTCGGACCCGTCGGGCCACGATGCCTTCGGCGGCAAGGCGATTGGTGAATTCGCGGATGGCCTCCACAGGTCCGGCAACCACGCAACTGCCGAATTCGTTGATGGCGGCGAGGTCGACGTCGGCGGTCATGTGGACGCCGATGTCATCGGGGCTTGCCGCCACCGCCACCATGGAGCCGGGAGGTGCCTCATGCATCAGACGTGCCCGCACCGACACGACCCTGATGGCCGTCTCCAGGTCGAAGACCCCCGCCAGGGTCGCTGCCACGATTTCGCCGATGCTGTGTCCGGCCAGCGCCGTCGGGGCCACCCCGAAGGACATGACCAGTTGCGCCAGGGCGTATTCCACCGCGAACAGTGCCGGCTGCGCCAGGTTGGTGGGCTCCAGAACGGTCGGCTCCTGCTCGCCGCTGCCGAGCACCTCGGCCCTCAGGTCGATTCCGAGTTCGGCGGCGAATCCGGCGGCGCACCGGTCGAAGTTCTCCCGGAACACGGACTCGGTGTCGTAGAGACCGCGGGCCATGCCGACGTGCTGGGCCCCCTGACCGGGAAAAAGGAAAGCCACCTGCGCGGCACCGGGCGAGGCGCCCGCCGGGCGGTGGCCGATCGCGACGTTCTCATGCTCGGCGGCGGCCAGCACGGCGCATGCGTCGGCACGGTCGGCGACGACAGCCGCCATCCTGACCTCGTGCTCGCGCCGGCCCGCCAGGGTGTAGGCGACGTCAGGCAGGCCCAGGTGCTCGTCGCGGGCGAGTTCGTCTGCCAGCGCGGCCCTGGCATGGGCGAGTGATTCGACGGTGCGCGCGGACAGCAGCAGCACCTGCGGGCCGTCCGGAGTCATACCGGCAGGGGAATGCTGCGGTGCCTCCTCGACGACGACGTGCGCGTTGGTGCCGCCGACGCCGAAGGAGCTGACCCCGGCCCGGCGCGGTGCGTCGGATTCCCATGGCGTGCAGGCGTTCGCCACCACGAACGGCGTGTCATCGAGGCGCAGTTCGGGATTGGGGGCGGTGTAGTTGACGGTCGGGGGAATGGCCTTGTTCTTCAGGCACAGGATGGTCTTGACCAGGCCGGTCACTCCCGATGCCGCATCCAGGTGGCCGATGTTCGATTTCACCGAACCCAGGACGCAGGGACCCGACCGGGGTATGTCGGAAAGCTCGAAAGCCTGCCGCAGGGCTTCGATTTCGATCGGGTCGCCCAGTGGGGTGCCGGTGCCGTGGGTCTCCACGAATCCGATGGTCGAGGGATCGACCTCGGCGACCGCCTGCGCCTCGGCGATGACCTCCGCCTGGCCCGCAACCGCCGGGGCCGCGTAGGTCATCTTCATCGAACCGTCGTTGTTGATCGCCGAACCGCGGATGACGGCGTGGATGCGGTCACCGTCGTCGAGTGCGGCCTGCAAGGGTTTGAGGATCAAGGCGGCCACGCCGCTGCCGAAGATGGTGCCGTCGGACCGGACGTCGAACGGCCGGCAGTGAC
This sequence comes from uncultured Mycobacterium sp., assembly GCA_964447215.1. Classification (GTDB taxonomy): domain Bacteria; phylum Actinomycetota; class Actinomycetes; order Mycobacteriales; family Mycobacteriaceae; genus Mycobacterium. Next base: position 76,485 of record CAYURT010000008.1, on the reverse strand, counting down.
CGGAGGGCGACACCATCGCACCGGGCTCGAAGGTGTAGCCGACGTGATGCGGCACCCGGATGGCCGAGGCGCCCGTCAGAGCCATATCGCACTCGCCGGCGAGCAGGCTCTGGCATGCCAGGTGCACCGCGACCAGCGACGACGAACAGGCGGTCTGGACCGACAGGCTCGGCCCGCGCAGGTTCAGTTCGTGTGACACCCGGGTGGCCAGGTAGTCCTTGTCGTTGAGCAGGACCAGGTTGAACATCTCGACGGTGATGCCCTCGCCGACCAGCTTCCTGGTGTCGCGGTGCGACATCAGGTTGTCCATCAGGTAGCCGCTGGCGGTACTGCTGGCGAAGACGCCGATCGCCCCGTCGTAGGTGGCGGGGTCATATCCGGAGTCTTCGAGGGCATGCCAGGAGGTCTGCAGGAACAGCCGCTGCTGCGGGTCCATCATCCGCGCGGTGTAGGGGGTGATCCCGAAGTATTCGGCGTCGAACTCGTCGATCCCGTTGAGCATGGCAGCGCGGCGGACATAGGCGGGATCGGCGAGCGTCTCGGCGCTGACGCCGGCGGCGGTGAGTGCCTCCTCGGACAGCGTGGTCACTGATTCCTCGCCGCGACGCAGGTTGTCCCAGAACTGGGTCAGCGAGTCCGCGCCCGGGAATCGGCCGGCCATACCGATGACCGCTATCGCGTTGGGGGGCAATTCATTCGGCGTATCCGTGCGGGCGTTGTCGGTGGTCACACCACATGTCCTTTCCGTCTGCCGGCCTGGGCTCCCCGGCGCGCCCGGGCGCGTTGCTGAGCACGCGCGCCGAGGCCGCCCCGGCCCGCTGGGGCGTCATCCGCCGGTGGGTAGCCCATCCGCTCACACAGCGCACCGGTCAGCGACGAGATGGTCGGATACTCGTAGATCAGCGCCGCCGGCAGCGCGATACCCAGGCTTGCGCCGAGACTGCGCTGAAGCTTCACGCTCATCAGCGAATCCATGCCGAGCTGGAAGAATCCCGCCTCGGGGTCCAGCGCCTCGCCGGACGGCAGTCCCATCACCGTCGAGGCCAACGTGGCGATGTGGTCGGCCAGGAGGTCGCGACGCCCCTCCGGGGGGCTTTCACGGAGCGCTCTGCGCAGCTCACTCTCGGGGGCCGACTCGGCGGCGGCAGCCTCGCGGGCCAGCACGTCATCGACGATGCGCAACGACCCGCGGGTGCGGTAGGCAGCAGCCAGCAGCGGCCAGTCCGCGTCGACCACAGCGGTGCGTACCGGTGCGCTGGAACCCATCACCAGCGGCAACGCTTGGATGGCCACCTCGTCGGGCATCGGCTCGAGCCCGGCGTTGGCCATCACCGCGCCCGCGTCGGACTGCTGGTCCGACAACGACTTCCACAGTCCCCAGTTCACGACGGTGGCCGGCAGCCCCAGGTTGCGCCGTGCGTAGCCGAAGGTGTCGAGGAACGCGCTGGTGGCGGTGTAATGCGCGAGCCACCGCGAACCGAGCAGGCCGGAGATCGACGAGAACAGGACGAAGTGGCGCACTTCGGTCTTCAGCGACAGCTCGTGCAGCACGCCCAGCGCGTCCAGCTTGGGACCGAACATCATGCTGACGTCGTCGTCGGTCATCTCCGACAAGGTGACCGGGCCGCCGGCGAACGCCGCGAGGTAGATGCCGTCGAGCGCCGGAAGGTCGGTGCCGAACCGGTCGAACAGCGCGGCCATCGCGGTGTGGTCGGTGACGTCGGCGGCAACCTGGACCAGGGTGGTGCTGGTAGCGGCGAGTCGCCGGCCCAGATCGTCCAATCGTTGACCCGGGTTGCGCGATACCGCGACGATCGTCCCCGCACCCATGTCGGCGAGCTGCTGGATGAGATACGGACCGATATGGCCGGTGGCTCCGATGACCAACTGGCTGCCCTCCGCGGCGACCGTCCCAGGGGATGCCGTTGCGGCCGTCGGTTCCAGCCTCGGCACATGACGGGAACCGGACCGGTAGACCACTTGGTCCTCACCGTCGCCGGCGGCGGCCTCACGGCGCAGGTGCCGAGCGGCAAGCACAGCCGGCATGGACTCATCGATGTCGATACAGCCGCCCCAGATCTCCGGGTGCTCGAGGGCCAGCGTGCGGCCCAGGCCCCAGAGCACGGCATGCACGGGGTTGGCCCGGTCGCCGTCGGTGACGGGCTGGGCGTTGCGGGTCAGGAAGAAAAGCCTCGGCGGTGACGGCAGCGTGGTCAGTTCGGTGACGATTCGTCGCGCCTCAGCGAAGAGCCGGTAGGCCGCGGCGACGTCGATAGGCGAACCGGTGCCGGTAGGGGCGTAAAGCACATTATCGACGGAGTCGATGGGGAGCACATTATCGATGGGGCCGTGGCCGAGTTCGGCGGCCAGGTCGTCGTCGCCGATCACCCGCCACGATCCGGCGATGCCGGTGTGGTGCTCGGGTAGGGGCCGGATCGGCCAGGTGGGTTCGTACAGCCAGTCGGCCGGGACGGGGCTGTCACCGGCAGCGGACGGTCCTGCGCCGCTTGGTCTCCCGGGCCGGGTGGCGGGGGCGAAGTCGATCCAATGCCGGGTATGGCGCCACGGTGTGGTCGGCAGCGCCGGATGCGGCTCCGGTGGGTGCGGGCCTACCGGCGGCCTAGCGGTGTGCGTCGCGTTGAGGGCGGTGTGGAATGCGACGGTGTCGTTGGTGTCGCGTTGTAACGTGCCGAGGCTGTGGTGGTGGGTGTTGCCGATTTCCGGATCGTCGAGGGTGTCGGAGATCGCCTTGGTCAGCAGTGGGTGCGGGCTGATCTCGATGAAGGTGCAGTGATTGGCCCCGGCCGCGGCGATGGCCTCGGTGAACCGGACCGGGTTGCGCAGGTTGGCCACCCAGTGGTCGGCATCGAACAACGGTGCTTCACCGGCATTCTCGACGGTGGAGATGAGCGGGACAACCGGGAAGCCGGGCATCAGATCGGCCAGGGCGTCCTTCAGGTCCGGCAGGATCGGGTCCATCATCGCGTGGTGGGAAGCCACATCCACGTTGACCCTGCGAGCGAACGTGTTCTGCCCGGTAGCCCGGGCGATGACGGTGTCGACGGCCTCGGCCGGCCCGGCCACGACGGTCTGGCGCGGTGAGGCGTATACCGCCACCGTCACCTCCGGCAGGTCGGCGATCAACGCCTCGGTGGCGGGAGCGTCGAGTTCCAGCAGGGCTATCGCACCCTGCTCGGCATGCTGCGACATCAACTGCGACCGTCGGGCGATGACGCGGAAGCCCTCGGCCGGAGTCAGCGCACCGGCCACCACCGATGCGGTGACCTCGCCCATCGAGTGCCCGACCACCGCATCGGGTTCGACCCCGTAGGAACGCCACAAGGCGGTCAGTGCCAGCTGGACGCCCACCAGCACCGGCTGGATCTGCTCGATCCGGGTCAGTTCGCGGCCACCTGCGAGCACCTCATAGAGGGAGAATCCGACCTCGGCGACGAAGTCCGGTTCCAGGGCCGCGACGGCTTCGGAGAATGCCGGCTCGTCGGCGAGCAACTGACGGCCCATCCCGGCCCACTGGGAACCCTGACCCGAATAGACGAAAACGGTTCCCGGACCGCACGCCCCCTGGTGGGGACCGACCACTCCGGTAGCGATCTGGCCGGCCGCGATCTCGCCGGTCGCCAGAGCCCGTAGCCCGGCCACTGCCTCGTCGCGGTCCGCCGCACAGACCGTGGCGAAGGTCGGGTGGTGCGTCCGATGGTGGCTGAGGGTGTGCGCCACATCGGCCAGCGCAACCCCGGCACCGGCACCGGTCATCCAGTCGGCGACCATGGCGGCCGTCGTCGCCAGCCGTTCGGGACTCTTCCCGCTGACCACCAGCGTGGTCACGGCGGGCTCCGCGGGCGGCAGTCGCAGCGGGGCCTGCGGGGCCTGCTCGAGCACCACGTGGGCGTTGGTGCCGCCGAAACCAAAGGCCGACACGGCCGCACACCGCGGACGTCCGGTCGCCGGCCATCCGGTCGGCTCGTCGACCACCTTCAACCGGAGTTCGTCGAACGGGATGTGCGGGTTGGGCTCCTCGAAGGACTGGTTGGGCGGAATCTCGCCGCGCTGTACCGCCAGCGCGGTCTTGATCAGTCCGGCGATGCCGGCGGCGGCCTCGAGGTGGCCGAGGTTGGTCTTGACGGCACCGACGAGCAGCGGTGCCTCGGGCTGCCGTCCCCGTCCGTAGACGGCGCCGAGGGCGCGGGCCTCGATGGGGTCGCCGAGTGGCGTCCCGGTGCCGTGCGCCTCGACGTAGTCGACATCGGCAGGCTCCACTCCGGCATCGGCGCAGGCAGCCCGGAGCACGGCGGCCTGAGCGGCCGGGTTCGGAGCCATCAGGCCATTGGACCGGCCGTCCTGATTGACCGCCGAGCCCCGCACGACCGCGAGCACCTCGTCGCCGTCGCGCAGCGCATCGGAGAGCCGCTTGAGCACCGCGACCCCGCAGCCCTCACCGCGGACGAATCCGTCGGCCGAGGCGTCGAATGCATGGCAGGCGCCGGTCGGCGACATGGCTCCGGCCTGGTCGAAGCTGCGGGTCACCACCGGTGACAGCAGCAGGTTGACCCCGCCGGCGATGGCGAGTTCGGACTGACCGGTGCGCAGGCTCTGGCACGCCAGGTGTACCGCCACCAACGACGACGAGCAGGCGGTGTCGATGGTCATCGAGGGCCCGCGCAGATCCAGGAAGTACGACAGCCGGTTGGCGATGATGCTCAACGCGCCGCCGGTTCCGGTCCATACGTCGACCTGGCTGAGATCACGCGAGGCCAGGTAGCCGTACTCGCTGACACAGGCGCCGACGAAAACCCCGGTCTGGGACCGCTGCAACGACTCGGCCGGGATACCGGCATGTTCGAGTGCTTCGACGGTCACTTCGAGCATCAGCCGCTGCTGCGGGTCGATGAACTCGGCCTCCCGCGGGCTGATCCCGAAGAAGTCGGCATCGAAGCCCGCGATATCGGGCAGGAACGAACCCCACCGGGTGGTTCCGGCCAGTGCCGCCTCGGTCTGCGCAGATCCGTCCCCGAATGCCTGCCACCGGTCGTCGGGAACGGTCACCACCGCGGAGCGGCGGCCGGCAAGCAGGTCCCACAGCGCGTCGGGTCCGTTCGCCTCACCGGGCAGCCGACACCCGACTCCGACGATGGCGATCGCTTCGGCGGAACCCGCCGGCCCGGCCGGCCCGACGTGCGCCGCGGCCTCATCGGGATGCGTCAGCGCATGGGCCAGGCTGATCACCGTCGGGTTCTGCCAGATGTCGACCGGCGACACCGCGCGTCGCAACAACTCGGACAGCTCGCCGGCGAGCACCACCCCGTCGCGGGAGCCCACCCCGAGCTCGTTGAACGGTATGTCGACGGCGACCTTGTCCGGGCTGCAGCCGACATTGGTGACGAGGTAGTCGACCAGCCAGTGCCGGAGGTCTGCCTCATCGTCGCCGGCTGAGGTCATACGGCGATATCCATGACGTCCACGCGCTGGAACTCACCTTGCCGGTAGAGCTCACCGCAGGACGAACGTCGAATCTTGCCGCTGGTGGTGATCGGGATCGAGCCGGGCGACACCAGCACCAGATCGTCGACCCGGAGGTTGTGCAGTTTCCAGACCGCGTCAGCAACCTCGTGCTTGACCTCGTTGAGCTGCGGCGCGGCTTTAACCTCGACGATGGCAACCAGATTCTCCGACGCCTCGTCCTCAACAGCGATCGCGGCGACCCGGCCGCCGGTGATCTCGCGGATGGTGGCCTCGATGTCCTCGGGGTAGTGGTTACTGCCATCGACGATCAACAGGTCCTTGAGCCGGCCCATGATGAACAACTCGCCGTCGGACATCGCTCCGAGGTCACCGGTGCGCAGCCACGGCCCGGCCGGGGTGCCCTCGGACGGGTTGTTGATCCGGGCACGGAAGACGCGAGCGGTCTGCTCCGGCTTGTGCCAGTAGCCCAGGGCGACGTTGTCACCGCGGGTCCAGATCTCGCCGACACCACCGGCGGGCTGCTCGAGCCCGGTCTCTGGGTCGACGATGCGGACCGGGTAGGCCTGCGGCGGGCCATAGCTGACCAGCTGGGTTCCGCTGTCCTCGCCGACATCGCAACGCTCGGCGACTCCGGCGGCCAGTTGGTGCAGGTCGAAGCGGGCGGTGCGGACAGTCGGCGAGATCGGCGGCGTGGCGACGTACAGGGTCGCCTCGGCGAGGCCGTAGGACGGCTTGATGACCTTCTCGGTGAGCCCGAACTTGCCGAAGCGGTCGATGAACCGCCGCACAGTGCCGTAGTGCACCCGCTCGGCACCGCTGAGAACCGTGTGCACCCGGCTCAGATCCAGGCCCTCCATGTCGGCATCGGAGGTCCGGCGCATCGCGAGCTCGAAGGCGAAGTTAGGCGCACCCGACACCGACGTCGGGTTCTGGGCCATCAGCTGGATCCAGCTCGCCGGCTTGGAGAGAAACGCCAGCGGGCTGGTCAGCACCGCGTTGCACCCGGTCACCAGGGGCGAGCACACGCCCATGATCAGGCCCATGTCGTGGAAGAAGGGCAGCCAAGACACCACCGTGGTGTCGTCGGTCACCACGCCGCCGTGGTCGGCGAAATAGGCGCCGACAGCCTGCCCGAGGTTGCTGGTCACGTTCTTGTGCGAAACGATCACACCGGCGGGCGTTCGCGTCGAGCCTGAGGTGTACTGCAGATAGGCCGGCCCGTGCCGCGAGTCGTCGGTCTCGTCGAGTGCACGGGTGTGGTCGACGTCAATGACGTCGACCTCGATGACGGTGGGCGTAGGCCGGCCGCCCTGCGGGGTGGCGTACTTGTTCACATCGGCCACCGCCACGGAGGTCGTCAGCAGAACCGACGGCGCACTGTCCGCCAGCGCGGACTCCACCCGTTGGTCGTGCAGACCGAACATCGGCACCGACAGCGGCACCGCGATCAGTCCGGCCTGCAGCGATGCGTAGAACGCCACGACATAATCCAGCCCCTGCGGTGCCAGGATCGCCACCCGGTCACCCTTGCTGGCAGTCCGGCGCAATTCTTCGGCCAGTGACAACACCCGCCGGTACAGCTGGCTCCAGGTCAGGCTCTCGGGGTGGCCCGTGCCGAGCACCGCGCCGTCCATGAACGTGAAGGCCGCTGCGTCGCCCTGGCTGGTGGCCTGGTGGCGCAGCAGAGCGGGAAGCGTCATATCGGTGTGCAGCATGGACTTGGACCTCTTCGCGTTTCTGTCGTTCACTCAAGCGGAGCTCACCCCGGGTCAACGGGTCATTAGTGAGCCGACACGCGTGGTGGTCGACGCGAATCGATGGCCCGACGGACTCCGCTGTCCCGTCTCGGGCGCGTGACAACACAAATTTACCAGGTAGGCGGTTCGAGAGCCCAGACAGCAACGGTCACTGAGACGTCAGACAGGCGCGAAACGCCCTTTCGTGAAATTGCTCACAGCACAGCGGTGCCCATATTTCACGGCCACTCCGGGGGTTTTTGCTGGCAAAGGTGCGGACCGGCGACCCCCCGCCGAACCGGAGACATTTGCTCCTATCCGGAGTTGTGAGGTCGCCCAGCAAACGGCCGAGGGATGCGTTCCTCCACCCACTGCGACAACTGGGGCAGATTCGTGTTGATATAGAAGTGGTCGCCGGGGAACACCGTGAGGTCGAACTGGGCGCTGGTGCGCTGCTCCCACGGCGCCACCAGTTCGGCGGTGGCCATCTCATCGTTGTCAGCGATCAACGCGTGGATTGGACACGAGACCGCGGCATCCGGCGGGCACTCGTAGGCCGCGATGGCCTTCAGTCCGCGCAGGGTCGGCAGCAGGGTCGCGGCGAACTGGTCATCATTGAGGAACTCCGGGTTGGCGCCGGTGACGTCGCTGACCATGCTGAGCAGCTGCAGATCGGACCCGGAAGCGGTCAGGTCGGCACGTTGGCGCATCAAGCCGGGAGCTGCGCTGGCCGACACGAACAGGGCGGCGATCGGATTGCCGGCCTGCTCGAAACGCAGTGCCACCTCGAATGCCAGCAGCGCCCCCATGCTGTGTCCGAAGAACGCCACCGGGCCCGGTACGGCCTGCCCGGGCTTGAGCATCGCGCACAGGCGATCCGCCAGATCCGGGATGCTGGTGTACCGCGACAGGTCCTTACCGGCGCGCTTCCCCGGGTACTGGACGGCCACACATCTGGTGCCACCGGCGAACGCCTTGGCGAACGGCACATAGAAGTCGGCCGAGCCGCCGGTGTGCGGAAAGATGAAGAGCCTAGGCGTGGCGGTGGCCTCCGGATCGGCGGTCATTAGATCGGGATCAGGCCGTGCTTGCGCTGTACACGCTGAATCTGCTTGTCCCGCAACAGTCGCATGGACTTGCGCAGCATCAGCCGGGTCTGGTGCGGCTCGATCACCGCGTCGATGAACCCGCGTTCAGCGGCGATATAGGGGATCGCCATATTGAGGTTGTAGCCCTCGATGAAGTCCGCGCGGATCTTCTGCACCTCCGGTGCGGTCGGATCGGGGAACCGCTTGACCAGAAGCTGCGCGGCGCCTTCGGCGCCGATCACCGCGATCCGGGCGGTCGGCCAGGCGAAGTTCAGGTCAGCGGTCAGCTGCTTGGAGCCCATCACCGCATACGCACCGCCATAGGACTTCCGTATGGTCAGCGTCACCTTCGGCACGTCGGCTTCGACGACGGCGTAGAGGAACCGGCCACCACGCTTGATGATGCCGTTCTTCTCCTGTTCCACACCGGGCAGGAACCCCGGGGTGTCGACGACGAACACCAGAGGGGTGTTGAACGAGTCGCAGAACCTGACGAAACGCGCCGCCTTGTCGGAGGCCTCGTTGTCGATCGCGCCCGACATGAACATCGGCTGGTTGGCGATCACCCCGACCGGCCGGCCGTCGACCCGGGCGAAGCCGGTGATGATGGCCTGGCCCGCCTGCGCGGCCACATCGAGGAAGTCGCCGTCGTCGAAAATCCTGATCAGGATGTCGTGCATGTCGTAGGCCGTGTTGTCGGCATCCGGCACGATGCTGTCCAGTGCCAGGTCGTCCGGGGTGGTCTCCGGTTCCAGACCCGGATTGACCACCGGTGCGTCGTCAAAGGTGTTGGGCGGCAAGAAATCCAGGAAGTCGCGAACGTACTGGAAGGCAGACTTCTCGGAGTCGACGACCTGGTGGATGTTGCCGTACCGCGCCTGGTGGTCGGCACCGCCGAGCTCGTCGAGGCTGACTTCCTCGCCGGTGACGTCCTTGATGACGTCGGGCCCGGTGACGAACATGTAGCCCTGGTCGCGGACCGCGACCACCAGGTCGGTCTGGATCGGTGAGTACACCGCGCCGCCGGCGCACTTGCCCAGGATGATCGAGATCTGGGGCACCACACCGGAGAGCAACTCGTGGCGCCGCCCCAGTTCGGCGTACCAGGCAAGCGAGGTCACCGCGTCCTGAATACGGGCCCCGCCGGAGTCGTTGATACCGACGATCGGACAGCCGACCATGGCCACCCACTCCATCAGGCGGGCCACCTTGCGGCCGAACATCTCCCCGACCGAGCCGCCGAACACCGTCTGGTCGTGGGAGAACACCCCCACCGGACGGCCGTTGATGGTGCCGTGCCCGGTGACCACGCCGTCGCCGTAGAGCGCGTTCGGATCGCCGGGGGTGCGGGCAAGTCCGCCGATCTCGATGAAGCTGCCGGGATCGACCAACTCGTGGATGCGGGCCCGTGCACTGGGGATCCCGCGCTTGTCGCGTTTGGCGGCGGCGGCCTCACCGCCGGGTTCCTTGGCCAGTTCGAGCTTTTCGCGCAGTTCGGCCAGCAACTCGGCGGTGGACTTGTTCGTCACTTGGCGGCCTCGCTCTGAATCCGGTCGAGCGCCTCGCTCATGTGGGCGCCCACTTTGGCAATGTACGGCTCGTCGATGGCCTGGATGTGTTCGCCCCCGATCGGAACCACCTCGAGGTCGGCGACGAACTCGCCCCAGCCGCCGTCGGGCTTGCGAGTGGCATAACGCGGCTCGAACATGATGGCGTCGTCGTGGTAGCGGTCGGCCATGTAGAGCGTCACGTGCCCGTCGTAGGGCTCGATCTCCGCGGTGTCGATCGCGCGGTTGTCCAAGTACGAGGTGCGCTGGTGCTCGATCACCCCGCCCGGGATGTCCACGCCGGCCTCCTTGACCGCGTTGAGGACGAACTGCACCTGTCCCGCGTCGTCGAGTTCCTCGAGTTGCTCGTAGGGGATCTCGGGGATCTCCACGTTGAAGGTCCGCTGGGCGAACAGCGCGTAGCGGTCCCAGCGGGCCCGGATCTCCTCCTTGGTCTGCGGAATCTCCTCGCCCGCGCGGACCGTGTCGATCAGACCGACGAACGCGACGTCGGCTCCCGCCCTCTTCAGCCCGATCGCGCAGGCGTAGGCGAGCACTCCGCCCAGGGACCAGCCGACCAGGATGAAGGGGCCCTTACCCCCCAGCTCCAGCAGTTTGGGCACGTACTGCGCGGCGCGCTCGGAGATGGACCCGTCCACCCGCTCGAAGCCGTACATCGGTGTGTCGGCGGGCAACCGCTTGAGCAGCGGCTCGTAGACCACCGTCGAACCGCCGGCCGGGTGGAAGACGAAGACCGGAATCCGCCCCTCTCCTTCCGGCCCTTGCTTCCTCGCCCGGATGGTGCGGACGAACCCGTCGAGTTCACCGGCCTCGAGGTGTTCGCGCACCGTGGTCGCGAGTTTCTCGATGGTGCCGGCCGCCGTGACCTGCTCAGCGGTGATGGTGCCCTCGCAGCGTTCGGACAGCCGGGCGGCGATCTTGGCCGCGGTGTCCTCGTCGACGGCGGGCAGTTCGTTGAAGATCCCGCCCGGCGACTTGCCGGTGACGATGGCCCAGGTGGCGAAGGTGACCCGCTCGGCGGCCTCACGCGGCGGGACGTCGGCGCCGAGGGCGTCGACGACGGCCTGCTGGGTCAGGACCTTCGCCGCGGCGCCTGCCGGTGTGTGGGCCGCAGCCGATGCGTCCGGGCCGGCCGGGTCGGTGGGCGGCGGCGGAATGCCCGGGCCTGCCGGGTTAGTCGGCGGCGGCGGGATATCCGGAACGTGGGCCTCCGGGTGCTTGGCCGCCAATTTCTCGGCCAGCGCCTCCGGGATCTCCCCGGCGGCCAGCTTCGCCTGCTCGGCGGCGATCTCCTCGGGGGTCATACCCTTCTGGTGCTCCGCCAGTTCGGCCACCTGCTCGCGGTTCTCGATGGCGTAGATGATCAGCTGCTCAACCGCGTAGAGGTTGGCGTCGCGCACCGCGGTCAGCTGGATCGGCGGGAGGTCGAAGTCGTACTCCACCCGGTTCTTGATCCGCACCGCCATCAGCGAGTCCAGGCCCAGCTCGATCAGCGGGACCTCCCACGGCAGGTCCTCGGGCTCGTAGCCCATCGCGCTGCCGACGATCAGGCCGAGCCGGTCCCGCACCGTCTCAGTGGAGTCCGGCGACCACTTGCCCAACTGCGCGGCGACCCCGGCGCCGGCGGCGAGGTTGTCGTGCAGGATCTCGGCGTCAGCCTGCTCCTCCGCAGGCTCCGCCGGCGCTACGGCGGTCTCGGCTGTTGCCGTACCGGTGGCCACCGCGGCGGGCAGCACCGACTGCGCGCCCGCCCGGGTCACGATGGCGTCGTAGACGAGGGTGAAGGACTCCTCGATGCGGGCGTGCACCTGAACCGAGGCACCGCCGGGGTGCCGGGTCAGCGTGGTGACCAGACGCGCCCCCGCTCCGGGCACGGCCCGCTGCTCGGCGGCGGTCAGGGTCGCATCCGGAAGAACCTGCACTGCAGCGGCTTTTACCAGCCCGGCCAGATCGGTCTGGCCGTCACCGGCGTACTCCCAGACATGCCGGCCATCGGGCATGGCCACGTGCGTGCCGGGAATCAGCGCCGAGCCGTCGGCGGAGAAATGCGCGTTGAGCCAGTGCTCCTTGCGCTTGAAACGGGTCGGCGGGATGGCGGCGTAGTCCTGGGGCCCCGCTGCCGGGGAGAACAGGGTGCGGAAGTCCAGGTCGTGGCCGTGGACGTAGAGCTGCGCCATCGCCGCGACCATCGACTCGACCTCGTCCTGCTTGCGGGCCAGCGTGGCGATCAGTTGGCCGTCGTGCAGACCCGCGGCGGCCGTCGTCAGTCCCACCTGCATCAGCGCCACCGGGTTGGGCGCCAGTTCAAGGAACGTGGTGTGCCCGCTGTCGACCGCGTTGCGGATGCCCTGGGTGAAGTGGACGCTGTGCCGCAATCCCTTCCGCCAGTAGGCGACGTCATGGATCACCTCGCCGGGGCGGATGTAGCGGCCCTCGTGCACGGTGGAGAAGTAGCCGAGCCGCAACGGGTGGGCATCGATGCCCTGCAACTCGGCGGCCAACTCGCCGAGCAGCGGGTCCATCTGGGTGGTGTGGCTGGCGCCTTTGGTCTGAAACTTGCGAGCGAACTTCCCCTCGGCCTCGCAACGCTCGATGATCGCGTCGACCTGCGCCGGCGGACCGCCGATGACGGTCTGGGTCGGCGCGGCATAGACGCACACCTCGAGATCGGGGAAGTCGGCGAAAACCGTGCCGATCTCCTCGGCGGAGTACTCGACCAGCGCCATCAGCCGGATGTACTCGCCGAACAGCATGGCCTCGCCCTCGCCCATCAGATGCGAACGGGCGCAGATGGTCCGGGTGGCGTCGGCCAGCGAAAGGCCCCCGGCGAAATACGCAGCGGCGGCCTCCCCGAGTGACTGGCCGATCACCGCGGCGGGCTTCGCGCCGTGGTGTTTGAGGGTTTCCCCCAGAGCGATCTGGATGGCGAAGATCACCAACTGGACGACTTCGATCGGGTACTGACAGGTCTCGTCGGTGTAGTCGACCGAGTCATCGAGGATCAGTTCGAGGATCGAGTAACCACGCTCGTCCTGGATCAGGCTGTCCACCTTGTTGATCCACTCGGCGAAGACCTCATCACGCAGGTAGAGGCTCTTGCCCATCTTGCGGTGCTGGGCGCCGAAGCCGGCGAGTACCCAGACCGGCCCGTTGGTGACCGGGCCGTCGGCTGAGTACACCAGCGGGCTCTGCTTGCCCTCGGCGACCGCACGCAGGCCCTTGACGGCCTCGTCGTGGTCGTGGGCCATCACCACCGCCCGGGATCGCCCGTGATTGCGCCGCGACAACGCCCGGCCGATCGACTCCAGGGAAGACGCCCGGCCCTCCGCACTGTCGATCCAGTCGGCCAGCTCGGCGGCGGTGGCTCGTTTCCGGGAAGTCAGGAAACCGGAGACGGCAAGCGGCACAACTGGTACGGGCTTCGCCTCCGCATCGAGGGCGTCCCATTCCGCACGGGCCGCCTCCAGCAGCCGCAACGCCTCGTCGGTGAGTCCCGGTAGTTCGGGCTCTTCTGAGGCGGCGTACTCCGCGGCCTCGAAATCGTAGGCGGCGATGACGGCCTCATCTCCATCCTCGTCATCGTCATCGATGAGAACCCCGCCGACATAGACGCCCCCGGAGGCCGGAGCCGCCTCATCGGCGGTGTCCTCCGGTTCGGGTTCGGACTCCACCAGGTCCTCGGGCAGCATTTCACGCAGCACGAGGTGGGCGTTGGCGCCGCCGAACCCGAAACCGGACACCCCGGCGATGGCGTGGCCGCTGTACCGGGGCCATTCCGAGACGGCGTCGGCGACCTTCAGGTGCACCCCGTCGAAGTCGATGTAGGGGTTTGGGCCGGAGTAGTTGATCGACGGCGGGATCTTGTCGCGGCTCAGCGACAGCGCGACCTTGGCCAGGCTGGCCGCGCCGGCCGCGGACTCCAGATGGCCCACATTGGATTTCACCGCCCCCAGTAGTGCGGGCTGCTCGGCGCTCCGCCCCCGGCCGACCACCCGGCCCAGCGCGTCGGCCTCGATCGGGTCCCCGAGGATGGTGCCGGTGCCGTGTGCCTCGACGTAGTCGACGGTCCGCGGGTTGATCCCGGCGTCCTTGTAGGCCCTGCGCAGCACGTCGGCTTGGGCGTCGGGGTTGGGGGCCAGCATCCCGTTGGACCGCCCGTCGTGGTTGACCGCACTGCCGGCGATCACCGCGATGATGTTGTCGCCGTCGCGGCGGGCGTCGGCCAGTCGCTTGAGCACCAGCATCCCGCCACCCTCCGAGCGGGCGTAGCCATCGGCATCGGCGGAGAACGACTTGATCCTGCCGTCCGGGGCGAGAACACCGCCGACCTCGTCGAAACCGAGCGTGACCGCCGGTGTGACAAGGGCATTGACCCCGCCGGCGATCACCACGTCGGCCTCCCGGGCGCGCAGCGCCTGCACACCGGAATGCACGGCGACCAGCGAGGACGAACACGCCGTGTCGATCGCCACCGACGGACCGCGGAAGTCGTAGAAGTAGGACACCCGGTTGGCGATGATCGAACTGGCGGTGCCGGTGATGGCATACGGGTGCGCGGTGCGCGGATCCATCATGGCCAGGTAGCTGTAGTCGTTGGTCGAGCTGCCGACGAAGACCCCGACGCTGTCGCCGCGCAGGCTCGAGGCTGGGATGCGCGCGTTCTCCAGGGCCTCCCAGGTCAGCTCGAGCGCCATCCGCTGCTGGGGGTCGAGGTTGTCGGCCTCCATCTTCGACAGTGCGAAGAACTCGGCGTCGAAACCCTTGATATCGCGCAGATACCCGCCGCGGGTGCGGGCCTTGCGGATGCGCTCAGCCAGCCGGGGCTCGTCCATGAACTCCGCCCAGCGGCCCTCCGGCAGGTCGGTGATGGCATCGCGCCCCTCCAGCAGCGCCTCCCACATCTGGTCCGGGGTGTTCATATCCCCGGGAAAGCGGGTGGCCAGGCCGATGATCGCAATGTCGAGGAGATCGGAGGGAACGTCGCGGTCGCGGCTCCAATCCTCGCCCTCGTCGGAGAACTCCAGTTCCGGCTCACCCTCGATGATCACGGTGGCCAGCGCCTCGATGGTGGGGTGGCGGAAGGCGACCGTCGCGGTCAGGGTCACCCCGGTCAGATCCTCGATATCGCTGGCCATCGCGACCGCGTCGCGTGAGGACAGCCCTAACTCCACCATCGGCACCGACTCGTCGATCGCTTCCGGTGACTGCCCGGTGGCTCCCGCCACCCAGTTGCGCAGCCAGTCGCGCATCTCGGTGACCGTCATCTCGGTGCGGGCCTCGGCCAGTTCGGACTCCGGCGCGAGGATGATCTCCCCGCCGGCGTCGGGGCCGGGTGCAGCAGTGTCAGGCATCTCAGCGTCAGACATGGGGCCGGTCATGACTCCTCGTCGGGGAAAGCGTTGGCCACCTTCCCCTCCCGCAGGCTGCCGTCTAGGTAGGCCGAGCGGCAGGCACGCCGGCCGATCTTGCCGCTGGAGGTGCGGGGGATCGCGCCGGCCGGGGTCAGCAGCACATCGCGCACGGCCACGCCGTGCCGCACCGCGATGGCGGCGCGGATGGCGTCGATGACCGGCTCGAGTTCCATCTTGTGCGCGCCCGCGGCTCTCTCCCCGACGATCACCAACTGCTCGGAGGTGTCGTTGGGGTCGCGTTTCAGCCCGGAGTGGCTGTCGGCGAAGACCTCGTCGGGAAGCTGGTTGGCCGGAACCGAGAAGGCCGCGACGAAACCGGTGCGCAGCGCCTTGGTGGATTCCTGGGCGGAGTACTCCAGATCCTGCGGGTAGTGGTTGCGGCCGTCGATGATGACGAGGTCCTTGGTGCGCCCGGTGATGTAGAGCTCGCCGTCGTGATAGGCCCCCAGGTCGCCGGTGCGCACCCAGGTCGCGTCCTCGCCGGCGCCCTCGGCGTGTGACGGGCTGGTCCGGGACTTCAGGATGTTCTGGAAGGTCGCGATGGTCTCCTCGGGCTTGTTCCAGTAGCCGGTGCCCATGTTCTGACCGCTGATCCAGATCTCCCCGATCTGACCGTCGGGCAGTTCGGTGGCGGTGTCGTTGTCCACGATCACCGCCCACTCGCCGACGCCGACCCGACCGGCGCCGGCCTGGGCGACCGCCTTCTCCGACTCGTCGGACACCGGCACGAACCGGCCCGAGTTGAGTTCGTCGCGGTCGACGGAGATGATCGTCGGCTCCTCCGAAGACGGCGTGGTCGACACGAACAAGGTCGCCTCGGCCAACCCGTAGGACGGCTTGATGGCCTTCGGGGGGAAGCCGAATGGCCCGAAAGCGTCATTGAACCGGCGCACCGTCGCCGCCGAGATCGGCTCGCTGCCGTTGAGGATGGCCTTGACGTTGGACAGGTCCAGCGGTTCCTCGCCCTCCTTGGGCACCCCGCGGGCGGCGGCATGGTCGAAGGCGAAGTTCGGGGCGACCGAGATGGTGCCGCCGGTGTCGCCGGGATGGCGGGCGATCTCCCGCATCCAGCGGATCGGCCGGCGCACGAACGCGGCGGGCGTCATGAAGGTGAAGTAGTGGCCGATCAGCGGCGAGATCATCGCGGTGATCAGTCCCATGTCATGGAAGAACGGCAGCCAGCTCACGCCGCGGTCGCCTTCCTCGCCCTCGAGAGCCTCGATCACCTGCACCACGTTGGTGGCCAGGTTCAGGTGGGTGATCTGCACGCCGGTCGGAATCCGGGTGGAACCGGAGGTGTACTGCAGGTAGGCGATGGTGTGCTCGTCGACGTCGACGTGCTCCCAGGTCGATCCGACCTCGACCGGCACCGCGTCGACGGCGATGACGCGGGGGCGTTCCTTGGCCGGGCGGGTGCGGAAGAACTTGCGCACCCCCTCGGCGGCCTCGGTGGTGGTCAGGATCGCCGAGGGCTGGCAGTCGTCGAGCACCGCGTGCAGACGGCCGACGTGACCCGGCTCGGAGGGGTCGAACAACGGCACCGCGATCCGGCCGGAGTACAGCGCGCCGAAGAAGGCGACCAGGTATTCGAGGTTCTGCGGGCACAGGATGGCCACCCGGTCCCCGGGCTGGGTGACCTGCTGGAGCCGCGCGCCCAGTGCCCGGTTGCGGGCGCCGAAGTCCGCCCAGCGCAGTTCGCGGGCCACGCCGTCACGCTCGGTGGAGAAGTCCAGGAACCGGTAGGCCAGCTTGTCGCCGCGGACCTTGGCCCACCGCTCGACGTGCTTGACCAGGCTGGCGCCCTCCGGGAAGGTGATGCGGCCGTCCTTGATGAACGGGTTGTGGAAGGGCATACCACTCTCCTGTCAGAACCTCTGCCGCGGGGACCCGCGGTACGGCCGTCCGCGGGTGCGGCGCCGGCCGTGTCCGTCGCCCCCTGCGTCGTGGCCCCGAGCCTCACAGATGCTACCGAGCGCCGGGCATCCGATTCGGGCCTCGACGAAATGTCTGCGGACACCGGCGGTCGCAACTCTTAAATTCTTCTTAATGTTAGGTGCAGGGGTGCGCGCTGACCAAATCGCAACGCCGGTGCCGACGCGGATCAGCCGTGTGGCGGGCGAGGCGCGTTCTCGATCAGGTTGCGTGCCCAGTTCAGTGTCCACGACGTCGCCGTTTGGCCGTCGAAGCTCCAGAACTGCGGTGTGTTGTACATCGCGTGCACCGGCTGACCCGCGCCGCCGGCGAGCACGTCGAGGGTCCGCGGCAGATTGGTGATGTTGAACGCCGACTGGGGCGCCGCGCAGATCAGGTCACCCGCCGCGCAGATCTGGAAGGTGCGGTTGTTCAGCGCCCCGAATCCGCCGGGCCGCTCCCCGCTCATCGTCAGGCCCAGCGCGGACAGCGTCGGCACCTCCTCCAGGGTCAGTTCGGCACCCTGCCCGGGCGGGTTCGGCCCGACCTCCTGGCCCACTCCGGGCTGGCGGCGGCCGTCGGCGATCAGCGTCACCCCGAGCACCAGATCCTCGTCGATCGGGCCGCGGCCGTTGCCGATGTCGCTGGCGATGTCTCCGGCGATCACCGCCCCCTGGGAGAAGCCGACGAGCACGAAACTGGTCAGCGGACAGCGGTCGTTCATCGCGGTCATCGCGCGCACCGACGCGGCTGTGCCCTCGGCGCGGCTGTCGTTGTAGGACATCTGCCGATCCGGCGCCAGCGGGTTGTTGAACTGCGCGGTGTAGGGGACGGTGTACACCTCGAGCCGGCCGGGAGCGAACTCGGCGCTGATCGGGCGGGTGACGTTGAGCAGCAGTGCGATCGGGAACTGGTTGGGGTTGAGCGGGTCATCGGTGGGCGAGGATTCCCAGGTTCCCGGGATCGCGATCATGCTGACGTCCGGGCAACTGGCGTCCTGGAACGCCGGCCGGGGCTTTTTCACACCCGGCTGGCTGGTCGGCGGGATGGCTGACGGCGGGATCGCCGTGGTGGCCGGTTCGGGGCGGCGGACGATCAGCACGACGACCGCCACCACCAGGGCCACGACCACCGCGACCGCGCCCGCGGCAACGAGCGCGAGGATGCGGTGGCGCCTTCTCCGGCTGTTTGCCCGGGTGTCGGTTTTCTTTCGGGCCATTCTCAGCAGAGCCGTTGAGTAGCGATGTCGATGTAGGCCGCGACGACGGTGTCGGTCTGTGCGGGGGCGGCCGATTGCGGCGCGGCCACCTGGGAGTCGGCGACGTCGCTGCGCACCATCGGGGCCACGTGATCCCAGACCTCCTGGTCATCGTTCCCGGCTGCGCGTGCCTGGCAGACGTAGGAGCCGATGCTCAGCGCACGCAACTCGCTGGCAGGCCGCACTCCGGCAGCGGCCAGCGCATCGAGGTAGCCCTGCTGCACCGGCGTCAGTTCGAGGGCGGCCGGGCCGCCCATATCGACAGCGCCATCGACGAAGTCGGTGGACTGCTCGGCGGGAAGCGCAGCCTCACCGACCAGGTCCGGTCCCGACCCGCAGCCCGTCAGCCACGTCACCGGCGCGAGCAGGCTCACCGTCAGTACGGCCCACTGATGTTTGCTGGACGAGCCCCGGCCTGCGCATCGCACGGGACCAACAGTACAGGCCGCGCGACATGTCCCGGCTGCCGTGCGGTTGCAGAGGGCTAACGGTTTCTCGGCTAGTTCAGGGCCGCCGCGATGTCACCGGCCATCGCCCCCAGCTGCCCGGACCACGTTCCCCAGTCGTGGTTCAGGCCGGCCGGGAAGTCGAAATGCGCGTTCCGGCCGCCCAGGGAGCGGTAGTGCGCGTAGAAGGTGCGGTTGCTGCCCTGGGCCTGGGCGCAGCCGCCAATCATCGCGGCGGGGTCGCTGCAGGTCAACGTCGACGGGCTGAACACCCACAGCCGGGTGTTGTTGTTGATCAGCAACTGGACGTGGACGTTGGGGTCATGCCACTTCCACCGGCCCAGCTGGGGGGCGCCCCACATCGCGTCGATGTTGCCGCCCGCCCCGTTGATTCCCGCCGAGATCAGGCCGTTCATCTGGGTGTTCGAGGGGGTCAGGAAACCCGACATCGTCCCGGCGTAGCTGTACCGGTTGGGGTGGAACGTCGCCATGGTCAGCGCGCCGGTGCCGCCCATCGAGGCACCCACGATCGCATGGCGGTTGGGCGCCAGGCCCCTGTTCGCCGCGAGCCAGTTGGGAAGTTCGTCGGCCAGGAAGGTCTCCCACTGCTTGCTGCCGTCGAGTTCCCAGTTGGTGTACATCGAGTAGGCGCCCCCCGCGGGGGCGGCCACCGACAGCCCGGAGCCGGCGAGGGTGTTCATCGCGTTGCCCAGAGTCACCCAGTTGCTCACCTCCGGGGCGGCGTTGAAGGCGTCGAGCAGGACCACCGCGTGCGGGCCACCGGCCTGGAACGCCACCGGGATGTCCCGGCCCATCGCCGCCGACGGGACCATCAGGGTCTCCATCGCCGCCGCCGCCGGGGGGGCGACGGCGGTCCAGGCGCCCAGCGCCACAACCGCCGCGGACAGTGTCCGGAACAGCTTCGCCAACCTGCTCATCGCCATCCTCACCTCGACTCTTGGCCCCTGGTAGTGAATCACACGGCTGACGGGCGGTTGCGCGTTTCGCCGCGATACGCCCGCCGCCGCGGGGCGGTGCCGTCAGGCCGCCGGGATTCTCAGTTCGCCGGGGCGGACCCGGCCGCCGCCGGCGGGGCCGACGGCTGCGGGGTGGCGCCGAGAACCCGCTGGATGTCGGGCTTCATCTGCTGCAACTGCTGACCCCAGTAGCCCCAGCTGTGGGTGCCGTTGGCCGGGAAGTTGAACACCCCGTTGGTGCCGCCGTCGGCAAGGTAGGTGTCCCGGAAGGTCTTGTTGGTCCGAAGCGTGAAGCCTTCCAGGAACTTGGCGTTGAACAGGTTGCCCGCGCTGGCACCGGCATCGAGGTCCGACTGCTTGCCGTCCCCGCAGTAGATCCAGATCCGGGTGTTGTTGGCGATCAGCCGGCCGATGTTGACCATGGGATCGTTGCGCTGCCACGCCGCGCTGCCGGCCGGACCCCACATGTCCTGCGGCTTGTAGCCGCCGGCGTCGCCCATCGCCAGGCCGACCAGCTTGGGCCACCAGCCTTCGGAGAGGTTGAGGAATCCCGAGAGCGAGGCCGCATAGGGGAACTGCCGCGGGTGCCAGATCGCCAGAGTGAGCGCGGCGGATCCGGCCATCGACAGGCCGACGGCGGCGCTGCCGGTCGGTTTGACCTGCCGGTTGGCGGCGAGCCAGGTCGGCAGCTCCCTGGTCAGGAAGGTCTCCCAGCGGTAGGTCTGACAGCCCGCGTTGCCGCAGGCGGGCTTGTACCAGTCGGAGTAGAAGCTGGACTGGCCGCCCACCGGCATGACCACCGAGAGCCCCGAATCGAGGTACCACTCGAAAGCCGGGGTGTTGATGTCCCAGCCGCTGAAGTCGTCCTGGGCGCGCAGACCGTCCAGCAGATAGACCGCCGGGGAGTCGGCTCCCCCGCTCTGGAACTGCACCCGGATGTCGCGGCCCATGCCCGCCGAGGGGACGTCGAGGTACTCCACGGGCAGGCCCGGCCGGGAGAACGCCCCGGCCGTCGCCGAACCCCCGGCGACGCCGACCAGTCCGGCCAGCAGAGCGGCCGCGCCCATCGCGACCGCGCAGCGCCGCAGCCAACCGCCGGATTCCGTGCGTTTCGGCCGAGTCGGCAGAAGTCTGTTTCCGCGCATCACGAATACCCATCCCATCGTTGGTCGCCGCGCCGTCGCACGGACCCCTCCGCGGCGCCGGGGTAGTCAACCACACCCCGGGGCCACCCCGGCAATCGCCGGGAACCGGCCGCGCCGTTACACCCCTGCGGTGCAATCAGGGCCCGGTCGCGGGAAGCCCGGTGTAGGGCGGGTTCTGCGGCGGCGGTACCGGCAGACCGCACCGCAGCAGTTCATAGAGCGGCACCCGGTCGATGCGGTAGCGGGTGAACCCCAGCGCCCGGTTCAGGTTGCCGATGAACCGCGGCCGGCTCATCGGTTCACGGATCGCCTTGAGCCTCTCGGCAGTCTGCGGGCACGTCAACGCCTCCCGGGCCTGCCGGATCCAGTCCTCGTCGAGATACTCGGGTATCCAGGGCCGGTAGGTCAGCCAGGGCCCGTCGGCGACCGCCCAGTCCGGGAAGATGTTCTTGTCGTGGCCGATGCGTCCCTCTTCCAGCCGGGCGGTGTGGGCGGCAAGGGGGTTGGCCAGACCGATCTGGTCGAGCACGCGGGTATCAAGCCCGACGTTCATCCCGACCATGCCGAGGTTGGTGAAGAACACGGTGTGCTGGGCGACGTCGCGGCGCCAGGTGTCCATCGGCACTCCCGGCGGCGGCGGTGGCGGTGGCAGCGCCGGAACGACGTCCCAGACGTCGTAGTTTCCTGACGGCAGCAGCAGCGCGCCGTCGGGTGTGTTGTTGAGGGCCACCAGGATCGCCCGCATCCGCGGGTAATCCAGGTAATCGGCCGCGGTCAGCGGATGCGCGTGTCCGGTGGCCTGGGAGTAGAACCGGCGTTCGTCGACGATGCCCGAGTAGGTCACCCGGGTGCCGTCCGAGCCCATCCCCGGGGAGTTGGCCGCCCACAGCGCCCACCCGGCCAGGGCCAGCCACAGACCCGCGACGGCGCCGCCGGCCAGGTAGGCCCTCTCGCGGGCGAGCCAGCCGCCCTCCGGAAAGGCCAGTGGGATCACCGACACCGGCGCCAGAAGACAGAACACCGGCGCCAGCAGCACCCGCCCATGCATGAAGTCGCCGCCCTGGCGGGTCCAGTACAGCCCCTGCAGGATGCCGCTGAGGAGCATGAAGGCCACGACCACCGACGGGCGCCGCACCCAGCCTCCGGCGCGCGGCGAGGGGCTCCGGGGCGGACGGCCGCCGGGCCCCCCGGCCAGCGGGAGCACAGCGAGCGCGGCCAGCAGCAGCGCCGGCACCCACAACGCGTAGGGGCCGGTGAAGTTGGCCAGGTAGGCCATGCCCTGTCCCCATTTGCTGCCCGAGGCATCCTTGGCCAGTGCGGTCTGAGGCACCAGGAGGCCGTAGTAGCCCATCCGGAAGATCTGGTAGCCGACCGGCAGGGCGCCGCCGGCCACGACGACCAGGACCCGCTGCCGCCGGCCGGGGGCGGCGATCAGCACCATCAGCAGCGCCAACCCGCCGATGAGGGCGAACTCGGGGCGGACCAGCACGCTCAGGCCCGCGACGAAGGCCAGTGCCGCGGTGAACCGACGGCTCGTGCCGGCGCCCTGCGACCAGCGGACCATCATCCACCACAGCAGGCCCAGCCACGCGGTCACCAGCCCGTTCTCCAGCCCGGAGGTCGCGAAGTCACGGGCCGGCGGTATCGCGATGTACACCAGGGCTCCGGCGGGCAGGAAGAGCGCCCGGCGGGCGCCCAGGCCCGGCGCCCACAGCCGGGCGGCGCCCAGCATCGCCAGGACCACACCGGCGACGCTGAGCATCATCGACAACGCCAGCGCCACATACTCCAGGCGCAGCGGGCCGCCGATGACACTGCCCAGATAAACCAGATAGGTCCAGGCAGTCGAGGTGTTGGACTCCACCCGCTCACCGGCGTTGAAGACCGGGCCGTTGCCGGCCAGCAGGTTCCGCACGGTGCGCAGCACGATCAAACCGTCGTCGGCGATCCAGCGCCGCTGCCAGATACCCCACGTCCACAACGCCGACACCACGGCCACGCTGACCCACAGGCTGATCCGGCCGATCCGGTCCGACGGCGGTTCGGCCGGCGCGACCACATCGGACCCCCGGCCGGAGACGGCCGGGGCGCTAACCAATGAGGACGGCGGCAACGACGGTTCCGATCCAGCCCACAGCGAGCAGTTGCAGAACCCGGTCACGCAAGGCGATTTCCTCGGGTTCGCCGGCCAGTCCGCCGTCGACGTCGACCGCGTAGCGAAGGATGGCGATGGTGAACGGGATCATCGAGATGGCGTACCAGGACCCGCCGCTGTCGTCCTGCTCGAAGGCCCACAGCCCGTAGCACAGCACCACCGCGGTGGCCGACAGCGTCCAGACGAACCTCAGATAGGTGCTGGTGTAGCTCTCCAGGGACTTGCGAATCTTGGCACCGGTCCGCTCGGCGAGCTGCAGTTCGGCGTAACGCTTTCCGGCGGCCATGAACAGTGAGCCGAACGCCATCACCAGCAGGAACCACTGGGAGAGCGGAATTCCCGCCGCCACGCCGCCGGCGATGGCACGAATGAGGAACCCCGAGGAGACGATGCAGATGTCGAGCACCGGCTGGTGTTTGAGCCCGAAGCAGTAGGCGAGCTGGATGGCCAGGTACACCGCCATCACCAGGGCCAGTTGCGGGGTGAGCCACCAGGAGACGGCCAGGCAACCCAACCCTAGGACGGTGGCTATCCCGTAGGCCAGCCCGACCGGCAGCACCCCGGCCGCGATCGGGCGGAACCTCTTGGTCGGGTGCGCCCGGTCGGCCTCGACATCGCGGGCGTCGTTGACCAGGTAGATCGCCGAGGCGGCCATGCTGAAGACCACGAACGCGACCGAGACCTTGAACAGCACGTCGCGGTAGTCATAGGTGACATCCCCGCCGAGAGCGGCCAGCGGCGCCGCCAGCACCAGGAGGTTCTTGACCCACTGTCGCGGCCGGATCGCCTTGACCACCCCGGACAGCAGGTTGCCCGGCGGGCCGGTGACCGGCGCCTCACTCATCGTGCTCACCTCGGGTCCGCACTCGGGGTCTCCTTCCGGGGGCCGGCCAGCCGGGAGGCGGTGCCCGCCACCGACGCGCCGACGACGATGCCGGCCAGCACGTCGGTCGGGTAGTGCACCCCGAGCACCAGCCGCGACAGCGCCATCACCGGAATCAGGACCAGCGGCAGCCGTGAGCCGGTGGCCCGGCACAGCAGCATAGCCGCGGCGGTGCTGGAGGTGGCGTGGGCCGAGGGGAAGCTCAGCGCGCTGGGAGTCGCCGCGTTGACCGCGACCGCCGGGTGGACGGGCCGCGCGCGGCGCACCACCAGTTTGATCGCTATCGCCGCGGCGTGCGCGGCCAGGGCACCCGCGCCGACGAGCAGCATGTCCCGACGTCTGCGGCGGGAGAGCGCGGCTCCCAGGGCGGCCACGCCCACCCACCCGGCGGCGTGCTCACCGAAATGCGACAACGTCCGTGCCGCGCTCACCACCGGTGGCGCGGCGAGGCCGGACTGCACGGCCACCAGTACCGCGGTCTCGCCGGAGGGCGGGCCGTAGCGCGAGTCGAGCGGCCGATCAGACATTGACCGGAGATTCGTCGGCCCGGGACTGGTCGGCCCGAGACTGGTCGAAGAGCACCGACTCCCACTTCTGCTTGCTGGACAGCACCGGCAGCGCCTCCCGGTAGGCCCGGCGCATCCGGTCGTAGTCACGGGCGAGCCGGATGTGGCGGCTCAGCGAGGCGCGCAGCAGGGCGAACATCGTGGCCCGGTCGCGCTGCCGGTAGACGACCCCGCGGCCGTCGGCGGTGGTGACCGTCACGCCGTCGACGTTGCACAACAGGAACCAGCGGGCGTCCTGGGTGGCCACGTTCAGTTGCGGACGCCGGTGGTGCTCCGGATCGGCCCTGCGAAGTTGGTGGAGCAGACCGCGCACCAGCCGCAAGCCGATCAGCGGCAGGAAAGCGGGAGGCTTGTGCGCCCTGGTCCTCCCGCTGGGCGGCGGCAGGGCGGTGGCGCCGTGCAGCACAACCGCATCAGGGTATTCCTGGCGCATCGCCCGGATCTCGGGCAGCGCCGACTCCAGGATGGAGAAAATGTGTTCCGGCCCGGCCAGGAAGTCGTCGATCGCCCGGTTCTGGATCGCAACCGTCGAATATTCAAGGCAGAGTAGGTGTTTGAGGGTCGCCTTCAGTGAGCTGCGCAGCAGGCCGCGTACCGGCGCGTCCCAGTGCAGGGCGGAGACCACAAGCCTGTTGCGGAGGTGGAAGTAGGCCTGCCAGTCGATCGCGTCGTCCTTGTCGCTCCAGGCCATGTGCCAGATCGCGGTTCCGGGCATCGTGACGGTGCCGTAGCCGTGCTCGGCGGCGCGCAACCCGTAGTCGGCGTCGTCCCACTTGATGAACAGCGGCAGCGGCTGTCCCAGCTCCTCGGCCACCCGGCGCGGGATCATGCACATCCACCAGCCGTTGTAGTCGACATCGATGCGGCGGTGCAGCAGCTTGCTGCGACCCTCCTCGTCATCGCCGTTGAGCGGGTACTTGGCGAAGTCGTGGTCGTACTCGGTGAACGGCGCGTTGGTCCACATGAAATTGGCCCTGTTCACCACCTCGCCCATCACGTGCAGGTGGGACGGCTCCTGCAGGTTCAGCATCTGCCCGCCCACCAGGGTGGGCGCCTTGGCGAAGCGGCTCAGCGCCAGCGCCCGAAGCACGGAATCGGGTTCGACGCGGATATCGTCGTCCATGAACAGGATCTGTTCGCAGTCGGTGTTCTTCAGGGCTTCGTACATCACCCGGCTGTAGCCGCCCGAACCGCCCAGGTTGGGCTGGTCATGGATGGAGAGCCGTTCTCCGAGCGCGGCCGCCGCGGCACCGAAATCGGGGTGGTCCTTGGCTTTGGCCGTGCCTTGGTCGGCGACGATCACCGCGCCGACGACGCTGTCCACCAACGGATCCGAGGTCAGCGTGCGCAGCGCGTTGACGCAGTCCGCGGGCCGGTTGAAGGTTGGGATCCCGACGGCGATGTTCGCCCTACCGGGTGCCGGAACCGGTGCGTACCAACCTGCCTCGTGCAGCGTCACCCGACCCTCGGTGGTGATGTCGAACCAGATCCAGCCGCCGTCCTCGAACGGATCCAGCTCGATCTCGAACTCGGCGACCGCCGGAGTCGACTGGTCGGGGCCGGCGACCTCGCTGCCGCCGACGCTGATCCGCGCGCCGGTGGCCTTGGAGCGATAGACGTCGACGCGGGCGCTGCCGGTCAGTTCGACGCGGAGCACCACCGAGGTAAGCGTCGTCCAGCGCCGCCAGTAGCTGGCCGGGAAAGCGTTGAAGTAGGTCGCGAACGACACCTCCGACTCGGGCCCGATCTGCAGCACGGTGCGGCTGGCGGCGTGCGCGCGCCGGGCGTTGGTCTCCGATTCCTCGACGTAGAGCTTGCGCACGTCCAGCGGTTCGCCCGGCCTGGGCAGGATCACCCTGGCCAGCAGGCTCACCGCCCGCGACTCTCCCTGGATCGGGCCGGCGGGGATGTCGCTCATGGGTTGCTGCTTTCGTCGGCCAGTGGGGCACCGTCGCGCAGATGCGGTGCAAGGACGTTGTCGTACATGCTCAGGGCACTCGCGATGGCCATGTGCATGTCCAGATATTGGTAGGTTCCCAGCCGGCCGCCGAAGAGGACCCCGGCCGCGGCGGTCTCGGCGCGGGCGCGGGTCCGGTAGGCCGCCAGGACCGAACGGTCCCGTTCGGTGTTGATCGGGTAGTACGGCTCGTCGTCCTCGTCGGCGAACCGCGAGTACTCACGCATGATCACGGTCTTGTCGGCGGGGTAGTCGCGCTCGGGGTGGAAATGCCGGAACTCGTGGATGCGGGTGAACGGCACGTCACGATCGTTGTAGTTCATCACCGGTGTGCCCTGGAAATCCCCGCACCCGTCGAGGACCTCGACCTCGAAGTCCAGCGTCCGCCAGCCCAACCGGCCCTCGACGTAGTCGAAGTAGCGGTCCAGCGGACCGGTGTAGACGACCGGCGCGGTGGGGTTGGCGGCCCGCAGTTCGTCCCGGACGTCGAACCAGTCGGTGTTCAGGCGCACCTCGATGCGCTCGTCGGCGGCCATGTTCTCCAGCCAGGCGGTGTAGCCGTCGACGGGCAGGCCCTCGTAGGTGTCGTTGAAGTAGCGGTTGTCGAAGGTGTAGCGCACCGGCAGCCGGCTGATGGTCGAGGCCGGCAGTTCCTTGGGGTCGGTCTGCCACTGCTTGGCCGTGTATCCCTTGACGAACGCTTCGTAGAGCGGTCGCCCGATCAGCGAGATCGCCTTCTCCTCGAGGTTCTGCGCGTCGGCGGTGTCGATCTCGGCGGCCTGCTCGGCAATCAGGGCGCGCGCCTCGTCCGGACTGAAGTAGCGGCCGAAGAACTGCGAGACCAGGCCCAGGCCCATCGGGAACTGGTAGGCCTGCCCGGCGTGCATGGCGAAGACCCGGTGCTGATAGTCGGTGAACTCGGTGAACTTCCGCACGTAGTCCCAGACCCGTTTGTTGGAGGTGTGGAACAGATGGGCGCCGTAGCGGTGGATCTCGATACCGGTCTCCGGCTCGGGCTCGGAGTAGGCGTTGCCGCCAAGGTGTGAGCGCCGCTCCACCACCAGCACGCGGAGCCCCAGCTCGGAGGCCACCCGCTCGGCCACCGTCAATCCGAAGAAGCCCGAACCCACGACGAAGAGATCGACATCGCCGGCCTCGCGAAACTGGTTGTGGCCAGGGGCTCCGGTGGCCCCGGAATCGGCGGACTTCATCGGCCCCTAGGTTATCGGAACCCTGCGTTGACGCCGGTATCGGCGACGGGGCGAGCCGCCACCCGGCCCGGGGCAGCGCGGGCCCCGCAACCACTGCAGATCGCGATTGGCTCACGATTCGGCATCGTCACTCCAGTCACAACATTCACAGCTTTACCATCAGTTCCGTTGGCTCCGGCAGCGCAGTGCAGTCGGCCGGGGCCGGCGAACAGGCTCAAAAAGTTTGGGCCCACGCAGCCCGGATTGAGGAGACTTCCGTGCCGAACCGACGTCGACGCAAGATCTCGACAGCTACCAGCGCGGTCGCCGCCCTTGCCGTGGCAAGCCCGTTCGCCGTGCTCGCAGTGCTGGATCTGACCGCAGCCCCTGCAGCCGAGGCCCCTCAGACCGTGCACCGGGAGTTCACCCGGGCCGCGGTCGTGACCGACCTGCCCAACGAGATCATGTCCGCGCTCCAGCAGGGCCTCGCGCAGTTCGGCATCAACCTGCCGCCACTGCCGACCGGGCTGAGCCCCGCCGGGGCCCAGCCGGTACAGACCGGCCCCGGGCTCACGACGCCATCTCTGACGGCACCCGGTCTGACGACGCCATCTCTGACGGCACCCGGCCTGACCACGCCGGGCCTGACCACGCCCGGTCTGACCACACCCGGTCTGACCACGCCCGGTCTGACCACGCCCGGTCTGACCACGCCATCTCTGACGGCACCGGGCCTGACCACGCCGGGCCTCACAACACCGGGCCTCACAACACCGGGCCTGACAACACCGGGCCTGACCACACCCGGCCTGACCACACCGGGCCTGGTGCCGCCGGCCGCCGCGGCGACTCCCTCGCTGACCGACCCCGGCCTCACCAGCCCCGACCTGCTCACCCCCGGCCTTACCACTCCGCAGTTGGGCACGGATCCCGGGCTGGTCAGCCCGTCGGCCAGCGGTATCGGGTTGCCCATCGAGCAGCCGATCAGCGCTCCGCTGGGACCGGTGGCGGGCACGTACCCGATCCTCGGTGACCCGTCGCTGGGCATGCCGCTGACCCCGGCCGCGCCGGCCAGTGGCGGCATCATCAGCGATCTGAGCAGCGCTGCAAACCAGCTCGGGGTGGGCCAGGCCATCGACCTGCTCAAGGGTGTCGTCATGCCCGGGATCACTCAGGCGATTCAGGGCGCTGCCGCTGCGGCTCCGGCGGCCGCGGCACCCGCGGTGGAAGCGGCCGGCGAGGTGGCCGCGACCGGATAGGACCTGCACCGAAACGGCACCGCAGGGTGAGACCGGTCGGACGGCCAGCGCGACTGGCAGGACATCCCGGACAGGCCCCTGCGGTGCCGTTGCGTGTGCCCCGTCAGAACCATCTGTCACATAGTCATCAATTGTCCGTGTCGAAACGCCAGTAACACTAAGCCCATACGTAACATCGCCTTGTGCCGTCCCGGAGGCCCGCGCCGACGATCCTGTTCACCGCCATCGCGGCGACGGTCGTCGTGCTGCCGTGGGCAGTCAACGGCGCGCCCGGAACGCGACCGGCTGAACGGCCCAGTGCCGACGACACCGTCCTGACCCCCCAGCCGCTGGCCGGGATCGGCGGCGGCGAAACGGTACGGGAGGTGAGTTCACCGACCCCGTTCTCGATGGTGGCGGTCACGGGCAACGACCTGACCGGAACCTCGGCGCGGGTCCGGGCCAAGCGAGACGACGGGTCGTGGGGTCCGTGGTACGCCGCGGAACGGTTCGAACTCGGCTCTGAGGACGTCGAGGGCACCGGAACCCACGGCACCGATCCGGTGTACGTCGGTGAGACGACGGCGGTGCAGATCGCGGTCAACCGCCCACCGGACGCACCGGTCACCGCCGCCCCACCGCGAACCGGGGTGGAGGCCGGGCGGGACCTGGGCTACATCCCCGCCAACGCGGAGACGCCTCTGAACCCGACCCTCTCGGCGGTTCTGATCGCGCCGCCCAAGGGTCCGGTCGATACCCAATGGACCCCACCGACCGCCACCCTGGGCCCCGGCCAGCCGCCGAACATCATCAGCCGGGCACAGTGGGGCGCCGGAACCGGAAACCGTTGCGGCGGACCGTTCTACGGGGACAGTGTCCGGGCCGCGGTGGTTCACCACACAGCCACCGGCAACGACTACCAGCCTGAGGATTCGGCGGCGATTCTCCGGTCCATCTACGCCTACCACACCGTCACCCTGGGCTGGTGCGACATCGCCTACAACGCCCTGGTGGACAAGTACGGCCAGGTTTTCGAGGGCCGGGCCGGCGGGATCACCAAGGACGTCCTGGGCTCGCACACCGGCGGGTTCAACCGGGACGTCTGGGGCGTTTCGATGATCGGTGACTTCGAGGACGATCCGCCGCCGGAGGTCATGTTGCGGACCGTAGGGCGGTTGCTGGGCTGGCGGCTGGGCCTGGACAAGGTCGACCCCCTGGGCACCGTGCGGCTGAAGTCCGCCGGTGGTCAGCACACCACCTACCCCGCCGGTGCGACCCCGGTGCTGCCGGAGATCTTCGCCCACCGCGACGTCGGCAACACCGCCTGCCCGGGGGCGGCCGGGTATGCCGCGCTCGACCGGATCCGGGCCATCGCCGCCGCGTTCAACGCGCCTCCCGACGTCATGGAGACGCTGCAGGGCGGGGCGATACTGACCCGGTGGCAGGCTGAGGGCGGTGAGGTGAGTCCGCTGGGTATGCCGACCTCACCTGAGGCGGCCGGGCTCGGTGACACCAGGTACGCGACCTTCGAACGCGGGGCGATGTACTTCTCGCCGGACACCGGCGCCCAACCGCTGACCGGGGCGATCTACCAGGCCTGGGCTTCGCTGGGGTACGAGCGCGGAGCACTGGGCCTGCCCACCAGCGGCGAGATCGCCGAGCCGGAGTGGATCGTGCAGAACTTCCAGCACGGCACACTCAACTTCGACCGCCTCACCGGCAACGTCGTGCGGGTGATCGACGGGGTGAGCCTGGTGATGCCGCCGCCGCCGCTGGACGGACCGCCGACCCAACTCGAACGGTTCAGCCGGATTCAAACCCGATAGGCTGCACGCCGTGGGCGCAGACCTGCGGCTCTCCCGGAGACGGCTCTTGCTCGCCGCGGCCGGCCTGGCCGCCGCCGGTTGTGCGGAGGACCCGACCGCCGCCCCGCCCCAGACCCCGCCGGCCGTCGTCCCGCCCGCGCCGCCGTCGCCGCTGCCGGTGTCGCTGACCCCGAACGCGTCCCGGGAGTTCCGCGCGGTCGCCGGGGACGTCGCCGACGCTCTGGGCGAGGCCCGGATTCCCGGCGCCGCGCTGGGCATCCTGTCGGGGAACCGCGAGGAGTACGCCGCCTTCGGGGTCGCCAGCCTCTCGTCGCTGGAGCCGGTGCGTTCCGACACGCTGTTCCAGGTCGGCTCGCTCACCAAGAGCTACACCGCGACCGCCGTGTGGCGTCTGATCGACCAGGGTCTGGTGGACCTCGACGGCCCGGTTCGCCGCTACGTCCGTGGGCTACGCCTGCGCGATCACCGGACCGCGGAAACGGTGACGGTGGCAAACCTGCTCGACCACACCGCGGGCTGGTACGGCGACGACATCGTCGACACCGGTGACGACGCCGGGGCGCTGGGCCGCTACGTCGAGAACCGGATGCCCGAGCTTCCGCAGCTGTTCGGCTGCGGTGAGTTCTTCTCCTACAACAACTCCGCGTTCCAGCTGCTCGGCCTGTTGACCGAGGTTTCTCTCGGCACCGACTACAACGACGCACTGCAGCGACTGGTCCTGGGTCCGCTGGGTCTGTCCGACACGCTGCTCGACCACGGCGCGGTGCGCAGACGCCCCTATGCCGACGGCCACATCGCGATGCCGGTCAACGGCCGCGACACCGTCGCCGTGCAGACCCCGCTGTGGCTTCCGCGCTGTGCCGACCCGGCCGGAGGCATCTGGTCGACCTCGCGCGACGTGTTGCGTTACGCGCGGCTGCATCTGGGGATACAGCCGACGGGACGCACTCCGTTCCTGCGGCCGGCCAGCCTTCGCGCCATGCAGGAGCCGGCCGTCGAGGTCCCCGGCCTGGACCTGGCGATGGGCCGAAGCTGGTTCATCCAGGACGTCGACGGGCTCCGCGCCATCACCCACGACGGGGACACCCTGGGCCAGCACACCCTGTTCATGGCGGTTCCGCGGCGCCGCTTCGCGTTCGTCCTGCTGCTCAACGGACAACCCGGCGCGGCTGCGGGGCTGGCGGCGCTGGACGCCGCGCTGTCCCGCTATCGGGGACTCGAGGGCCTGGCGGGCCGGGTGGGGGTGATGCGCGCGCTGGCCGCCCCTCCCGAAGCCCCCGCCGCGACGCTGACCTCAGGGCAACTGGACGACTATCCGGGACGTTACGCCGACCCGGGGCTCTCCATCACCGTCACCCGCGCGGGGGGCGGTCTCGAAGCGCATACCGAACTGACCCCGCCACCGGGCTCCTGGCAGCCGGCCATCGCCGCGCCGCCGGCGGAGGGGCCGGCCGCGATCGCATTCCTCGCGCCCGACTCCGCGGTGGCCGAGGGGAGCCGGATCTCGTTCGTGCGCAACGGCGACGGCGACGTGGACTGGGTCGCCCAGGCTCTGAGGCTGAGGCCGCGCGCCTGAACCGGACGCCCTACAGCCACCAGCGTTCCAGTACCCGGGCCAGCCCGTCGTCGTCATTGGGCGCCGTCACCTCGTTCGCCGCGGCCATCGCCTCGGGGTGGGCGTTGCCCATCGCGACCCCGTGACCGGCCCACTGCAGCATCGGGACGTCATTGGGCATGTCACCGAAGGCCACCACCTCCTCGGAGCCGATCTCCAAGGGGTGCGCCACCTGCTGGACCCCCAGCGCCTTGCTGATCCCGATCGCGCTGATCTCCACGAGGCCGTCGTTGGTGGAGTAGGTGATGTCGCCGAGTGTCCCGATGTGCTGGGCCAGCCGGGCGGCCAGTTCCGAGCTCGGCATACCCGGTTTGCGGACGAGCAGTTTGACCGCCGGGGCGCTGAGCAGATCCCGGTGGGAGACCTCGGTGTTGTCGGGGTTGAGCCAGGCGTGCTCGTAGCCGGGGGCGCTGACGAACTGCGGGGTCGCGGTGTCGTGCGCGCTGCGGCCGATCCGCTCGGCGGCCAGCCCGGCTCCGGGCACCGATCGCGCGGTGATCTCGGCGAGCTCGGTGAGTGTGTCGACCGACAGTGTCTCGGCGGAGATGATCCGATCGGCCGCCGCGTCGTAGAGCACCGCCCCGTTGGCGCACACCGCGACCGGGGCGAAACCGAGTTGTTCGACCACCGGCGGGATCCAGCGCGGCGGACGTCCGGTGGCCAGCACGAAAGTGACCCCGTCGGCGACGGCGGCCTGGACCGCCTGCCGGGTCCGGTCGGTGATGCGCTCGGCGGGATCCAGCAGGGTGCCGTCGACGTCGCTGGCTATCAGCGCGGGCAGCATCAGCCCTGCCCCCCGGCCCGTCTGGCCCGCTCGGCCCGCTCGGCCGCTTCCATCTCCCGGGCCTGCGCCATCGTCGGCGCGCCGCCGCCGAGCCGGTGCGGCACCCAGAACTCCCCGGCGGGGTGCGGGTAGCTGTCCTGCACCTGGTGCAGCAGCGCTGTCATCCGGTCCCGCAGGGCTGCGTCCAGTTCGGTCGCCGGCCCGATCGGGGGCAACGGCTCCCCCACACGAACCGTGATAGGTATCTTGTTGCGCCCCAGAGCTTTCGGATGGTCCTTGGTCCATATCCGCTGAGCGCCCCAGACTATGAAGGGGATGATCGGGACCTCCGCCTCCAGGGCCATCCGGGCTGCGCCGCTCTTGAACTCCTTGAGCTCGAAGCTGCGGCTGATGGTCGCCTCCGGGTATACCCCGACCAGTTCGCCGGCCCGCAGCTGCCGGACCGCCTCGGCGTAGGCCTGCGCCCCGGCCGTCCGGTCGACCGGGATGGCGCCGGTCTTGCGGATCAGATAATCCACGACCCGGACGTCGCGCATCTCGGCCTTGAGCATGTAGCGGACCCGGCGGCGGCGGCGGCGGGTCGCCATTCCCACCGGCAGGAAGTCGATGTAGCTGGTGTGGTTGATCGCGACGACCCCGCCTCCGCTACGCGGGATGTTCTCCAGGCCTTGGTAGGTGACCCGGGTGCCCACCAGAGCTGCGCCGGCGACGGCGGCCATCTCCAGAGTCCGGAAGACGGGTTCCATGTCCGCTATTCCGCCGTTCGCCGCTGCCGGCGGGCAGCCCGGTCCGCCGCCTCCGCGGCGTCGAGTTCGGCGGCCCGCGCCGGGGTCGGCGCGCCGCCGCCGAGTCGGTGCGGCACCCAGAACTCCCCGGCCGGGTAGGGCCCGTAGCTGTCCTGGACCTGCTCGAGCAGGTGCTGCATCCGGGACCGCAGCAGAGCGGTCAGCTCAGCCGGGGGCAGCGTGGGCGCGATCGGCTCACCCACCGCGACCGCGATCGGCACCTTGGGACGCCACATCCTGCGCGGATGGTCCTTGGTCCAGATCCGCTGGGCGCCCCAGACGATGTGCGGGACGATCGGCACGTCGGCCTCGATCGCCATCCGGGCCGCGCCCGACTTGAACTCCTTGAGCTCGAAGCTGCGGCTGATGGTCGCCTCCGGGTACACCCCGACCAGTTCGCCGGACCGCAGCGCACGCACCGCTGCGTCGAACGACGCGCCGCCCCGCTCCCGGTCGACCGGGATGTGCCGGAGACTCCGCATCACCGGTCCGGTGATCTTGTGGTCGAAGACCTCTTGTTTGGCCATGAAACGCACAAGTCGACGCGGGCTCTGGTTGTAGGCCGGCAAACCCGCGAAGGTGAAGTCGAAATAACTGGTGTGGTTGATCGCCACCACCGCTCCGCCGGAGGTCGGCACGTTCCCGGCGCCGGTGACGGTGAACTTCAGGCCTTGGGCGCGCCAGAGCGTCCGGACGGCCGCGATGACAGTGCCGTATGCAGCCTCCACGGCCGTCAGCCTAGTGCCGGGCGGCCCGCTAAGCTCTGGGGTGGCCCAACTCGCGATAGGGAGAACGTTCGTGCAGGTCACCAGCATCGGACATGCCGGCTTCCGGATCGACACGCGGGCAGGCAGCGTGTTGTGCGACCCGTGGATGCACCCCGCCTACTTCGCGTCATGGTTCGTCTTTCCCGACAACAGCGGACTGGACTGGGCCACCCTGGGCGACTGCGACTACCTCTACGTCTCGCATCTGCACAAGGATCATTTCGACCCCCGACTGCTCAGCGAGCACGTCAACAAGGACGCCGTCGTACTGCTGCCCGACTTCCCCGTACCCGACCTCAAGCGGGAACTGGAGGCCCTCGGGTTCCACCGGTTCTTGGAGACCGAGGACTCGGTCAAGCACCGCCTCAGCGGCCCCGAGGGCGATCTGGACGTGATGATCATCGCGCTGCGCGCACCCGCGGACGGCCCCATCGGGGACTCCGGGATCGTGATCTCCGACGGCACCACAACGGTGTTCAACATGAACGACTCCCGGCCGCTGACACTCGACGCGCTCGCCGAGTTCGACGGCGTCGACGTTCACATGCCCCAGTACTCCGGCGCCATCTGGTACCCGATGGTCTACGACATGCCGGAGCGGGCCAAGGAAGCCTTCGGCAGCCAGAAGCGCCAGCGCGGCATGGACCGGTGCCGTCAGTACATCGCCGACGTGGGCGCCACCTGGGTGATTCCCTCGGCCGGACCGCCCTGTTTCCTCGACCCCGAGTTGCGCGACCTCAACGATGACCACGGGGACCCGGCCAACATCTTTCCCGACCAGATCGTCTTCCTCGACCAGTTGCGCCGGCACGGCCACGATGGCGGCCTGTTGATGATCCCGGGCTCGGTCGCCGAGTTCACCGGTTCGCGTCTGGACTCGCTGACCCACCCGCTGCCCGAGGGCGAGGTGGAGCGGATCTTCACCACCGGAAAAGCCGATTACATCGAGGCCTACGCCGAACGGATGGCGCCGGTGCTGGCAGCGGAGAAGGCGAGCTGGGCACCGCCGACCGGCGAACCGCTGCTGGAACCGCTGCGGGCCCGTTTCGAGCCGATCATGCTGCAGAGCGATCAGATCTGCGACGGCATCGGCTACCCGGTGGAACTCAAAATGGGCCCCGAAACCGTGGTGGTGGACTTCCCCAAACGCACCGTCCGCGAACCGATCCCCGAGGAGAAGTTCCGCTACGGATTCGAGATCGCTCCAGAGCTGGTCCGCACCGTGCTGCGCGATGACGAACCGGACTGGGTCAACACGATTTTCCTGTCCACCCGCTTCCGGGCGTGGCGCGTCGGCGGCTACAACGAGTACCTCTACACGTTCTTCAAGTGCCTGACCGACGAGCGGATCGCCTACGCCGACGGCTGGTTCGCCGAGGCACACGACGACACCGCCACGATCACCCTGGACGGCTGGGAAATCCAGCGTCGCTGCCCCCACCTCAAAGCCGACCTGTCGAGGTTCGGCGTGGTCGAAGGCGATCGGCTGACCTGCAACCTGCACGGTTGGGAATGGGACCTCACCACCGGCCGCTGCCTGACCTCCAAGGGCCACAAATTGCGCTGCTCACGGGCGTGACCAGACCGCCGCGTCAGTACTACGACGACGGGCTGGTCCTGCTGGACCGCCACGCGTTGACGCTGCGCCGCTACCATTTTCCCTCTGGCACATCGAAAGTCATTCCCCTGCAGGCGATCCAGGGCTACCGTGTCGAGCCGCTGGGAATCCTGATGCAGCGGTTCCGAATCTGGGGCACCTCGGACCTGCAGCGCTGGCTGCCACTGGACGTCCGCCGGCCGCTGCGGGGAACCCTGGTCACCCTGGAGATGCCCGGAACCTGGCCGAGTCCGGCGTTCACCCCGGCCGATCCGGGCACATTCCTGGCCATGTTCGACGAGGTTCTCGACGGCGGCGGCCCCGGCATGGCCGACTGAGCGGCCGACGGGTATCTCAGGGCTCCCAGACCAGCTGTCGCAGTTCGGAGAAGTCCGGGCCGGCGGTGTCGTACACCCGGACGATCGCCTCGTCACCGGGCGTGAGGTAGGTCGACTCCCCCAGTTTGGTGTACCGCGTCGCGCCGATCCCGATCAGGACGTTGCGCGGCCGGCCGCAGGCGACCATCAGCGCCCCCACGTCCTCCAGTGGCGTCTCCGGGGCGCCCTTCTGGTTGGCCAGTCGCTCGACGATCCAGTCCAGCAGCACCTCGCCGTAGTAGGAATAGCCCAGCAACGGGCTGTCCACGCCGTACTCCTCGTGCACTCCGTCGGCGGTGCGCAGATGGCAGAGCAACCGGAGGGTCGAAGTCGGCCCGTCCGGTGTCAGGTCGTGGGCGTCGAAGAACTCCCGGGCCACTCCCTTCGACGCCGGGCCCCAGTTCTTCTTGACGCTGATCTTGGGGGCTCCGGGCCGGCGGATCGAGCAATCGTTGAACGCCGCCAGCGCGAACGGCCGCAGCGTGGAGACGGTGTCGCCGGCCCAGACCACCTCACACGCCAGGCCCACCTCGGGCTCGATCTGCAGGTTGAGCGGGCCGTCGGTGGCCGGTGGAACGCGCAGCGCGTCGTGGGACAGCGGGAACTCGCCGAGGAAGCTGTCACAGCCGGGGGCGTACCACGGGAAGATCCCCTTGGGGGCATCGGCGTGGCCGCCGACGCCCGCGAAGTCCACCGACTCCCCCGCCTGCTCGAGGTGACCGGCGAAGTTGCCGGCGACTCCGAAGCCGAACCAGTCCTTCATCTCGGCGAGGTCGATCTCGATCACGGGCCCAGCACCTCCGCGCCGACGTAGGGGACCAGGGCGGCGGGCACGCGCACACTGCCATCGGGTCGCTGATGGTTCTCCAGAATCGCCACCAGCCAGCGGGTGGTGGCCAGCGTGCCGTTGAGGGTTGCGGCGACCTGGGGCTTGCCGTGGTCGTCGCGGTAACGGGTGGCCAGCCGACGGGCCTGGAAGGTCGTGCAGTTCGAGGTCGAGGTCAGTTCCCGGTAGGCCTGCTGGCTGGGCACCCAGGCCTCGCAGTCGTACTTGCGTGCCGCGGAGGCTCCCAGGTCGCCGGCGGCGACGTCGATGACGCGGTAGGGCACTTCGATCAGTTCCAGCATGCGGCGTTGCCAGCCCAGCAACCGGTCGTGCTCGGCGGCCGCGTCGGCCGGTGTGCAGTAGACGAAGGCCTCAACCTTGTCGAACTGGTGCACCCGGATGATCCCGCGGGTGTCCTTGCCGTAGCTGCCGGCCTCGCGGCGGAAGCACGACGACCAGCCCGCGTAGCGCAGCGGACCGGCCGACAGGTCGAGAATCTCATCGGAGTGGTAGCCGGCCAGCGGGACCTCCGAGGTGCCCACAAGGTAGAGGTCGTCGGACTCGATCCGGTAGATCTCCTCGGCGTGGGCTCCCAGAAAGCCGGTGCCCGACATCACCTCCGGACGTACCAGAACCGGCGGGATCATCGGCGTGAACCCGTTGTCGGCGGCCAGTCGAACCGCCAGCTGCAACAGGCCCAGCTGCAGCAACGCGCCCCGGCCGGTGAGGAAGTAGAAGCGCGCCCCGGACACTTTGGCCCCGCGTTCGGTGTCGATCAAGCCCAGCGCCTCGCCGAGCTCGAGGTGATCGCGAGGCTCCTCGATCGCCGGCGGCCGGCCGACCACGTCCAGCACCGCGTAGTCGTCCTCGCCCCCGGCCGGCACACCCGCACTCACCACATTGGGAACGGCCAGGTGGGCGGCGGTGAACACCGCCTCGGCCTCGGCCTGGCGGGTCTCGGCCTCGCGCACCTCCGCGGCCAGGCCCTTGGCGCGTTCGAGCAGGGCCCCGCGATCCTCGGGCGAGGCCGAACCCACCAGCTTGCTCGCCGCCTTCTGCTCGGCGCGCAGGGTGTCGGCCGCGGAGATCGCCGCCCGGCGGGCCGCGTCGGCGGCCAGCAGCGCGTCCACCAGCCCGGGATCCTCGCCGCGGTCGCGCTGCGACCGGCGGACCGCATCCGGGTCGTCGCGGACCATTTTCAGGTCGATCACGCATTGCACCCTACTTTCGCCGGCGAGCGCGTCGTCCCTCGCCCGCCGGTGGCGGCGCGAGCACAATCCCGTAACGGTCCATCCGCCGTTCGGCACGGCCGTTCCGGCCTGCCACAATGGAGCCGATGTTGCAGCTATCCGAGCGCGGCGAGACCCGCGATGAGCCTGATCGGGGGGCTGAACCGGACGACGGTTCGCTGCATCCCTCCTCCACCCGGCGGGCACTGCTGCTCACCGCCCTGGGCGGCCTGCTGATCGCGGGGGTCGTCACCGCACTGCCGATCGGGCTCCGCAGCCCGGCGGTCTCCGAGGACGCCGCTCCCGAACGGCTGCCCGTCCCGGCCGCCCCCTCGTTCCCGGACGCCAAACCCGGTGACTGCCTGAACTGGCCGGACAACGCTCCCGACAAGGCCACCGTGGTCGACTGCGCGCAGGACCACCGTTTCGAGGTCGCCGACGCGGTGGACATGCGGACCTATCCCGGCAGCGAGTACGGTCCGGGCGCACCGCCCCCCTCACCGGCCCGCATCCAGCAGATCAGCATCGAGCAGTGTGAGCCCGCCGTCGAGCGCTACCTCGGCGCCCGCTATGACCCCAACAGCCGGTTCAGCATCAGCCTGCTGTGGGCGGGCGACAACGCCTGGACCAAATCCGGTGAGCGGCGGATGCTGTGCGGGCTGCAACTGCCCGGCCCGGCCAACCAGCAGGTGGTGTTCCAGGGCCGGGTGGCCGATCTCGACCAGTCCAAGATCTGGCCCGCCGGAACCTGTCTGGGCATCGACCCGTCGACCAACCAGCCCACCGACGCGCCGGTCGACTGCTCGGCGCCGCACGCCATGGAGGTCACCGGCGCGGTCAACCTCGCCGAGAACTTCCCCGACGGGCTTCCGCCCGAACCCGACCAGGACGCTTTCATCAAGGAGACCTGCACCGCGCTGACCGACGCCTATCTGGCGCCGGTTCAGCTGCGCGACACCACCCTCACACTCATCTACAGCACGGTGTCACTGCCGAGCTGGGCGGCCGGCAGCCAGCAGGTGTCCTGCAGCATCGGGGCCACCCTCGGCAACGGCGGCTGGGCCACCCTGCTCAACAGCGCCAAGGGCCCCCTGCTCATCAACGGCCAGCCCCCGATACCGCCGCCGGCCATTCCCGAGGAGCGGCTCGGCCTCGAGTTGCCACCGGGCTAGTGCCGGTCAAGATGACGCCCGCGCGCTTCGAGGAACTGGTCGCCGACGCGCTGGATCTGCTGCCCGCGGATCTGACGAGGGCGATCGACAACGTGGTGGTGCTAGTGGAGGACCGCAATCCCGAGGAGCCCGACCTGCTCGGCCTCTACCAGGGTGTGGCGCTGACCGAACGTGACTCCTCCTACGCCGGCTCGCTGCCGGACACTGTCACGATCTACCGGGAGAGCCTGCTGGAGATCTGCGACACCGACGAGGACGTTGTCGAAGAGGTGGCCATCACCGTCATCCACGAGATCGCCCACCATTTCGGGATCGACGACGAGCGCCTGCACGAACTGGGCTGGGGCTGAACAGCTTCCCCGACGGGCTAGCGAGCCGGGTCCCCGGTCCACTGGAAACTGTTGACGTACTTGCCCATGTCGATGGCGATCTCGAGATTGGCGCCCGACGGCGGGCCGGGCCCGAAGTCGGGCCCGAAAGCCCGGTACGGTCCGGCCCCGAAGGCGACGAGGGCCACCCCGTCCTTCACCGCGGCCATCGCCAGTATCCGGTCCCGGTGAAAGCCGGCCGTCGAACTCTGCGGCCAGTCGTCGGCGAACTCGCCGTAGCCGGGCTGGTAGCCCACCATCGCGTTGGGGACCTCGTAGGCGAACTGTGCGTTGGGATAGCTGCGCCGGATGACCGCCTTGACCACCTCGCGCGCCGAACGGCCGTTGGCGGGCTCGGAGAACAACTGCATGACCCCGCCGCCTCCCCCGGTGTAGGTCGCCGTGACGCCGGAGTCGTTGGTCGCGATCAGGTAGGCCGAACCCGGGGCCGGGTAGGAGACGGTGAAGTCGGGCGCGGTGAACCGGGGCAGCGCCGTCACCGGTGTGCCCGACGGCGGCCGGCCGCAGTCCGGCGGGCACATGTAGTGCGCGATCTTGGGGGTGAGCCACAACGTCATGGCCCCCATCACGATGGTCGCCGTCATGATCACCACACCCCAGCGGCTCAGCAGCCAGCCGAACCGCGGACGCCGGATCGGGGGGGCGACGTAACCGGAGTCGGGGACGGCGAAGCCCGGGTAGGGCCGTAGCGCGGTGGCCGCCGCGGGCGAAGCGCCGTCGTCGGCGGGCTGGGGCCGGGCCTCCCGGCGGCCGCGACGCGACCGGCGGCTCGATGCCCGCGCCGCCACCCCGCACGCCGGGCAGAACGCCATGTCGGGCACCACCATCTCGCAGTACTCGCACAGGATCGGTTCCTCGGCGTGGCCAGGGTCGTGGGCCTCGTGCAGCAGACCGAGTTGCATGGCGGCCCGCAACGCCATCAGCACCACTCCCGCCATCACCAGGTGCGCGAGGGCGGTCCAGAACTGTTCCAGCGCAATGATGTCGACAACGCCCAGCGCGGCGTGAGCCAGCAGCGCCAGGCCGGTGAGCAGAGCGATGGCCAGCCGAACACCGCCCGGATGGTCCTTGGCGGTGTCGGCGGCCGGGTGGGTGAACCACAGCAGCATCCCGACCATGCCGCCGGCCGCCGCGGCGGTCAGCGGAATCGTCAGCGCACACAGCAGAGCCTCGACCAGCAAGCCGCTCAGCGGCCGGTGGGGAACGACCAGTCCGGCGGTGAACTGGGGGGCCAGCCGGGTCAGGGTTGCGGTCGCGCTGAACGCCAGCGCGCCCATCGCCCCGATGGCGAATCCGTCAAGTGCCTCCCCGGGTGTCCTGCGCAACAGCCGCGCGACGACGACCGGCACCGCCATCAGCAGCATTCCCGACACCGGTATGGCGAAACCCGCGCCCACCAGATGGTGTAGCGCGAGGCCGACGGCCATCGGGACGCCATACGACCTCGCGACAAGGCCGCCGCTGACCAGCACCCAGGCGACTCCCAGCACTGCACCCAGTGCCACCGCCAGCGCCAGCAGCGGGCGGAACGCACCGATGGCGAGTCCGGTCGCCCGCAGGTACAGCGCGAACAGCAGCGGCAGCCCCAGCGCCGAGACGGCGACTCCGGCGGCCGGCATCCGCAGCAGCACGAAACCGAGCAAGCTCATCGTCCCGAGTCCGATGATGATCAGGAACGGCCGCCGGGACCGTACGGGTAGCTGCGGGAAAAGGCTGCTCAACAGGTGCGGGCGCAAGACCCGCTCCGAGGGCGAGGCTCCGAATGTCCGCGGCCGCAACCACTGCGAGGCTTCCCCGGCTTGTGTGGCCAGGTTGCAGCCGCAACACCCGCAGAAGTTGCCCTCCGGAACCTCGCTGGCGCACCGCGGGCACCGGACGGTCGGCACGACGGCGGCGGCCGTCACGGCAGCCTCGTCTGCACGACCAGGATGTTGCGGACCAGGTTGTCGACGTCCGGGGTGCCCAGTCCGGTTACCAGGTCATAGCCCGGCCCGGCGTCGGCGACCGCGTTGCCGCCCAGGACCACATCGCGGTAGGCCGGGAGTCGGGACCCCTCGGCGATGGTGTAGAGCAGCGGGTTCAGCGCTCCGATGCGACGGCCGCCGTTCTCGGCGAGGTACTGGTTCATCACAGCCGCCGCACCCGCCCAGATCGGGGCAGCCACCGAGGTTCCGCCCCCGATGAGCACCTGCTGGTCGAAGACGATCCGCACCCCGGTGAAGGGGTCCGCGACCGCGGAGATGTCCGGGGTGAGCCGCCGGCCCTCGCCGCCTTCGGGGACTCGCAGCCGGCTCTGCCAGGCCGGCCGGTCGAACAGCGCGGAGATACCGCCGGCCGATCCCTGTGACAGCGGGCCGTCGAACCAGGCCTGCTCTGCCAGCCAGTCGCCGTTGGCGGCGGTGGACAGGGTTGTGCCACCCACGTTGGTCATCTCGGGCATGGACGCCACCGCGTCGAGTCCGACGTTGTCGGCATGCGGTGGCGTCGACCACTCCTGGCCGCCCTTGCATTCCAGCCCGGCCAGATCCCCGCTGGCGTCGAAGGCGGTGGTGCCGTTGTCCTGGGCGGCCGCCATTGCCGAGCGCACCGGAACGAGATCGGCCGCGGTGATCAGCTTGTCGCAGCCCCAGCCGATGGAAAAGCTCCACACCGCCCCGGGATAGCGGGCGTCGATGTCCTCCATCATCGCCGCGATCTTCTCGTAGGCGCCCGCGCCTTCTACCGTCGGGTTCGCGTTCACCAGCACTTTTCTGGCATCCGGCGCCACCGCGTGGATCGCTTGAAGGTCCATCGTCGCCTCACCCCGCCGGGCCGGCGGCATGCCGCCCACGACCTCCGGGGTGAACTGCGGCAGGTTGAACATCGTGGAGTACAGGTCGAGGTCGGCCTGGTCGAAGCCGTCGAAGCCGAAGACCACGACCGTGACGTCCTTACCGGTGTATCCAGCCTCCCGCAGCGGGGCGATGTTGTACGTGCGGATCAGCGCGTCGGGGGTCAGTCCCTGATCGGGAACCTCGAGCGGGAACTCCCAGCGGCCGGCTTCCCGGCGCGGTGTGTAGCTGAGGATCCGGCCCAGCCCGGCCACCTCGGTGCTGACCTCGGCCGGTACCCGCGGTTGCTCGGCGGCGGCGTAGAACACCTGCCCGCGGGGGTGGCGGTAGTCGTGGATGTCGACGTCCAACCCGCCCGCCATGTTCTCGGCTGCCCCCGCGATGACGGCCCACGGGTCCCCGGGCCGCCAGCGCAGGCTTAGACCGTGTTCGGCCGCCCATGCCGCCAGCTGCGTCGGCGCGGAAACGCCCTGCAGCGCGGCGGTGACCCTCACCTCGTCACGGGCTGCACCCAGGTCCTGAGATGCTGCCAGCAGCGCCGCGAACGGGCCGTCGATGCGATCAGTCCCCCGGTCACCGGGGACTGCTCCCGCCGACGACGACGCCACCGACCCGGCGATCAGACCCGCGGCGAGGGTGACCCGCAACGGAGATCCCGGCATCGGCGGCGCGCGTCGTCAGACCGGACTGCTGCTGCCGGCTAGCCGCCGGTGACCACGTTGCCCGGCAGCGCGGTGGGCGCGGGCCGTGCGGTGACCGTCGGTGAGAAGGAGTTGTTGCCGCCCGGTCCGACCTTCTTCTCGGTCGGGACCGGCGAGTTCGCCGGAGCGCTGCTCTCGGCGGGCGCCTTGGTCTCGGTCGGCTTCTCTTTGGTGTCGGTGCTGCACGCGGATAGCGCGCCCATCCCCACGATGGCAGCCGCACCGGCGGCCAGCGCGACGCGGCGCGTAAATCGGACAGACCACATAGTTGTTCACCTTTTCTTTCAACACCCGTCATGGGCAGTTGTTACAACGATTCTACTCTCGGGCTATTCCCCTTCCGCCCCGCCGGAAACCTCGTGAACGGGCTGCAATTCCCGGCGCCATCGGCGCGCGGTGCGCGAGGCAGCCCGCGTCGCCGCTCCGCAGGCGGGGCAGAACGGCATATCGGGCACCACCCGTTCGCAGTGCTCACAGAGCACGGGCTGGCCGGTGAACGGATCCGGCTCCTCGTGCAGCAGCGCCATCTGCATCCCGAACCGCAGGGCCAGCAGCGCCAGCACGGTCAAGACGAGATGCAGGGCCAGTTGGGAGATCTTGGGCAGCCGTGCCGAATCGACCACCCACACCATGGCGTAGAGCGCCACCACGGTGCCGGTGAAAACGACAAGTGCCACCCGGATCCGGCGCGGGTAACCACCCGCCCGGCGTCCGGGCCGGAACCACAGC
Organism: uncultured Mycobacterium sp.; assembly: GCA_964447215.1. Lineage (GTDB taxonomy): Bacteria > Actinomycetota > Actinomycetes > Mycobacteriales > Mycobacteriaceae > Mycobacterium. Next base: position 31,847 of record CAYURT010000008.1, on the reverse strand, counting down.
ATGACTCCGATCAGCCCCCCGGCTGCCGCGGCGGTGAGCGGAATCGCCGCGCCGTAGAGGGCCGCTTCGATGAACAACCGGGACGGCTGGACGTTGTCGATCATGCCCGCGGTGAACTGGGGCGCCAGGCGGGTGATGGTGGCCGCTCCGGTGAAGGACAGTGCACCCAGCGCCCCGATCACGAAACCGTCCAGTGATTCCCGGACGGGTGGCCGGAGCATCCGGACGATGATCACCGGCAACACCATCAGCAGCGCGCCACCCACCGAGATGAACAGACCGACCCCGATCAGTTGCTCCAGAACGAAACCGGCCACCAGCGGGATGCCATAGGCCCGCGCGACGATGCCCCCGGTCAGCAGGATCCACAGCACTCCCAGACCGATTCCCGAGAACATCGCTATCGCCAGAACATGACCCGGCATGTCGCGAAGCACGCCGGACTCCCACAGGTAGAGACCGAACAGCAGCGGAAGGCCGAGTCCGGCGATGGTGACAAGCGGCCCGGGCCATTGCAGTACGGACCCTGCCAACAGCCCCAGCGCCAGCAGCAGAAGGCCCAGCCGGAACGGGTTGCGCGAACGGCGGCCCAAGTGCGGGAAGAGCGAACTGGTGATCAGCGGCAGGGCGATCGGCTCGTTCGGTGCCGCGGCGAACACCCGCGGCCTCAGCAGGATGCGACGCAGAGGGGAGGCCCTGTCCATCTCAGCCCCACATTTGCCACAGAAGACCCCCGCCGGGACGTTCACATGGCAGGCCGGGCAGACCCGGGTCGCCACGCCCCCAGCTTGAAAGGTCATGGCGGCTCAGGCTATCTCAGGGCCGTCCCGGCGGTGCGGCGTGGCGAGAGGCGCTGCGCTATCGATGATGTTAAGGAAGCGAGGTCAGGAAACGTTGTTCCCCAGGGAGGCCGGGTGAGTATCGACTGTCGCGAGTGTCTGGCCGGGTGTTGGCATTGCCACGGCACTCTGATCCGGCACACAGCGGAACGATCCGAGTGCACCGAACCCGGGTGCGAGGACGCCGATCTGTTGCTGCACGCGCTGACCATCGACTGCGACGCCGTCGGATGCGGCTGCGGCGAGGCCGCTCTACCCCGCCTGAGCGGCACAGCGGTGTGACCGGTGTCTCAGCCCATCGGGTCGGCGGGCACCGCACTCGGGATCTGAGACCCCCACTGCGCGCAGCGCCAACCACCCCCCTCGACCGGCGCCAGCGCCACCGCCTCGGCGTTGCCGAGGTGGTTCGCGACGGCGAACTCCCGGTCCACCCCGGCGAGCGCCGCGGCCGCCAAGCGGATGGCCGCGCCGTGGCTGACCACGATGATGTCGCCGGTCCAGTCCCCCGCGTCGAGGTAGCGCAGCCGTAGTTCGCCGATCACCGGCAGGTAGCGGCCCAGCACCTGCCGGCCACTCTCTCCGCCGGGCATCACCGCGTCGAGCTCCCCGGCGTGCCAGCGCCGGTAGACGGCGGCGAATTCGGCGATGGCGGCCTCGTCGGCGCGGTTCTCCAGATCCCCGGCCTGGACCTCGTGGATCCCCTCGACGAGTGCCGGGGTGACACCGGCCTCGACGCTGATCTCGGCCGCGGTCTGCTCGGCCCGGTGCGCCACCGAGTGCACCAGCAGGCCGGGGGCCCCGCCGTGCGCGCGGGCGAAGGCCCGGGCCTGCTCCCGTCCCAGATCGGTCAGCCCCGCGCCGGGCGGCGCGGTGTCCAGGCGCCGGTCCACGTTGGCGTGGGACTGGCCGTGCCGCAGCAGGATCAGCCGGCCGCTCACCGCAGACCCTGACGCAGCCGGGACAACCACCGCTCGGCGTCCTCGGCGGCCGGCGGCGGCGCACCCGCCACATCCCCGGTCGGCCAGGATCCCAGGTAGCGCACTTCGGCGCAGCGCCGGTGCAGCGCCTTGAGCGCTTCGGCCACCGCGCCGTCGTCGATGTGGCCGACGCAGTCCAGGAAGAACACATAGGTCCCGAGTTCGGTTCGGGTGGGACGGGATTCGATCCGGGTCAGGTCGATGTCGCGGATGCCGAACTCGTTCATCGCCGCGACGAGCGCGCCGGGGGTGTTGCCGATCCGGAACACCACGGAGGTGCGGTCGGCGCCGGTGCGGCTCGGCGGCGGGCCGGGACGGCCCACCACGACGAACCGGGTCCGCGCGTTGGGTTCGTCGACCACCGCGTCGGCCAGGGCGTTCAGTTGGTATCGGCGGGCCGCCAACGCGGTGCTCACCGCTGCGTCGCACAGGCCCTCGGCAACGTCGCGCGCCGCGGCGGCGTTGGAATTGGCCGGTACCACCGTGGCGGCCGGCAGGTTGTCGGCCAGCCAGCGTCGAACCTGCGCCGCCGCGACCGGGAAGGCCGCCACGGTGCGCACGTCGGTGGTGGCCACACCGGGCCGGGCGACGATGGAGAAGGCGACGTCGAGGGTCAGTTCGGCGTAGATCTGCAGCGGCGGCCCGGAGGCCAGGCTGTCCAGAGTCGGCAGCACGCTGCCCTCGATGGAATTCTCGATCGGCACGCAGGCGTAGTCGGCCGCCCCGGAACGAACCGCCTCCAGCGCCGCACCCGTGCTCTCGGCGGGCTGCGGGCACATGTCGGCGCCGCCGGGCAAAGCGCCGCGCGCGGCGATCGCCATCAGCGCGGCTTCGGTGAACGTTCCCTCCGGCCCGAGGTAGGCGATGCGAGCCACGCGTCCACAGTATCGGGACGGGGTGCGAGCGGCCGTTACCGTGGCGTGGTGAGCGCCAGTCGCGGCGAACCGGTCGAACCGGACCGGCGGACCATCCGCATCGAACTGATCGTCATGCTGGCCGTCACATTCGGGGTCAGCGCGGTGATCGCGATGCTGCAACTCACCGACGCGGTGCTCTCCGGTCTGCCCGCCCACCGGGTTCGGCTCAACCTGGATCAATCCCGCTACAGCCTGATCAACCTGGGCCTGAACCTCGCGGTCCTCGGCCAGCTGATCGCATGGGGGATGCTGGCGCTGTATCTGTTGTGGCGCGGCGGAATCCGGCCTGCGGCGATCGGGCTCGGCCGGCTGCGGTGGCGCCCGGACCTCGGCTACGGACTGGTTCTGGCGGCGCTGATCGGACTGCCCGGGCTGCTGCTCTACCTGGCGGGCCGGGCGCTGGGCCTCAATGCCGAAGTGGAGCCCGCCGCGCTGAGCCAATCATGGTGGCGGATACCGGTGCTGGTGCTGGCAGCCTTCGCCAACGGGTTCGCCGAAGAAGTGGTGGTGGTCGGCTGGCTGATTACCCGGCTGCGCCAACTCGGCCTGACGCCGCGCAGTGCGGTGCTCGCCTCGGCCGTGCTGCGCGGGACGTACCACCTCTATCAGGGGTTCGGCGCCGGGTTGGGCAACCTGGCGATGGGCCTGGTGTTCGGCTTTTTCTGGTTGCGGACCGGGCGGCTGTGGCCGCTGGTGATCGCCCATGGGCTGATCAACACGGTGGCCTTCGTCGGCTATGTCCTGCTCGCCGGACACGTCGGCTGGCTGGACTGAACCGGCGCCGCGGCACGTAGGTTTGCCTGGTGAACCACAACCGGCCGGCGTCCTGGGATCCGCCGACCGAACCGCTGACCCGCCCCGCCCGCCGGCCGACCGGCCATCCGCCGCGTCGGCCGGCGGGTCCTGAACCCTCCCAGGTGATCCCTCGCGACCCGCGGTACCTGCGGGTGCCGCCGCCAGCGCCCCCACCGCGGCACCCGGCCCCGCCGCGGTACCCACCGCCACCGCCCCCGCCGCGGCACCCGCCGCCACCCGCCCCACCGGCGGCCTCTCCCCGGCACCAGCGCAGGCCTGCCCCGCCGGCTCTGCGGGACCGGCAGGCCCCCCCGCCTCGTTCCCGCCAGCCGGCACCACCTCCGGTCCTCCGGCCCGCCCGGCCGGTTCCGGTCCCGTCCCGGTCCGCGCGCCGGAGCGGCGCCAAGCGATCGTGGCGACGTCTCGCCGCCGCGGCGCTGGCGCTCGCGGTGAGCACCGCGATGAGTCTTGCCGTGGTCGCGATGACCGCACTCCTGGGCGTCGCGGTGTGGGTCGAGTCAGCACTCGACCGGGTCGCGGTGTTCAGCGAGTACCCCGGCCGGCCGGTGGGCGGGGCCGGCACCACCTGGTTGCTGGTGGGCTCAGACAGCCGCCAGGACCTGACCGCCGAACAGCAGGCCGAATACTCCACCGGAGGCGATCTGGGAAACGGCCGCACCGACACGATCCTGCTCGTCCACATCCCGGGGCTGGGCGCCCGGATTCCGGCCACCGTGGTCTCGATCCCCCGCGACTCCTACGTCGACATACCGGGCTGGGGCACCGACAAGATCAACGTCGCCTTCGCCGAGGGCGGACCGGCCCTGCTGGCCCAGACCGTCGAGCAGGCGACCGGTCTGCGACTGGACCACTATGCCGAGGTGGGTTTCGCCGGGTTCAGCGCCGTGGCCGACTCCGTCGGCGGGGTGCGGGTGTGCTTGCCCGACGCCGTCAGCGACCCGCTGGCCGGGATCAGTCTCCCGGCCGGCTGCCAGACGCTCAACGGGCCGCAGACCCTCGGCTATGTCCGTAGCCGGGCCACTCCGCGCGCCGATCTCGACCGGATGGTGCACCAGCGCGGCGTGCTGTCCGCGCTGCAGGACAGGGCGGGATCCCCGGCCCTGTGGCTCAACCCCTGGCGCTGGTACGCGGTTCCCCGGGCGCTGCTGGGTGCGCTCACCGTCGACCAGGGCACGCACGTCTGGGACCTGGCCCGGCTGGGCTGGTCGATCCGCGGCGCGGCCGCGGTGACGGTGCCCATCGGGGAGTTCGTGACCAACGACTCCGGCGACGTCGTCATCTGGGACTACGCCGCGGCCGGTGCGCTGTTCGAAGCGCTGCGCAGCGACTCGCCGATTCCCCAGCAGGTGCTCGACGCCCAGCCCTGAACGGCCGTGGCGCAACGGGACCCGCGCTCAGGCGCCTGCCCCGGTCAGGCCGTCCTGCAGCCAGGCCTTGGTCCGCCCGGGGTGGTTGGTGGCGATCCAGCCCACACCGAGGTTGCGGCAGAACTCGACATCCTCGTAGTGGTCGACGGTCCAGCAATACATCGCCCGGCCCTGCGCGGCAGCCCGGTCGACCAGTTCCGGATGCTCGCGGAGGGTCTCGATCGAAGGGCCGACGGCGGTCGCGCCCACCGTGGTGGCCGCGCTGCCACCCAGATACCGTGAGGTCTCGCCCAACAGCACCGTCGGCAGCATCGGCGCGGCCCGGCGGACTCTCCACACCGCGGCGGCCGAGAACGACATCACCACCGCCCGAGCCAGATCGGCCGACGGCGGCGCGGCGATCCCGTACCGGCGCAGCAGAGCCAGCACCTTGCTCTCGACCAGCGCGCCGTAGCGCACCGGGTGCTTGGTCTCGATGAAGAGCTTGACCGGCCGCTGCCAGTCCAGGACGAGGCGCACCAACTCGTCGAGGGTCAACAGACCCGACGCATCAGCACCGTGATGCCAAGCCCCCCAGTCGAATCTGCGCAGCTCGGCCAACGTCATCTCGCTGACCACCCCGGTTCCGTTGGACGTGCGGTCCACGGTGCGGTCGTGCACGCACACCAGATGCCCGTCGCGCGTGAGCCGGACGTCGCACTCGACACCGTCGGCGCCCTCCTGCAGCGCGAGCTCGTACGCCGCGAGGGTGTGCTCGGGCTGATCCGCCGAGGCGCCACGGTGCGCCACCACGAACGGGTGTGCTGCGTCGTCCGGCGCCATGGGCCTATGCTGCCGGTTCCCGGTCGCCGGACTCAACCTGCATCTCGGACCGGGCGCCGTCCGGGTCGGGTTCCGAGCCCTTCCGGTAATCGGAGCCCGCCGCTGCGTCCCGGTCGCCGACCACCACCCAGCGGTGCAACGGCCGCTCCACCGGTGTGCGCACGAACCCGTCGAGGACCCGCCAGAGCAGCACCACGACGGCCAGCCCAGCCAGGTAGGCGATGATCACCGTGACGGTGTTGTCCGCGATCGCCTGTGGCTCGGTGGCGGTGCTGGTCCAGATGGCCCAGGCCGAGACCGCGGTGGAGACCACCCAGGCGATCCACCATGCGGTGATCGGTCCGCGCAGCCGCGGACCCGACCGTTCAGCGTGCGCCAGTTCGATCGTGAAAACCGGGGCCAGGACGAGGTTGACCACGGGGATGACGCAACCGGCCCACAGCTGCCACTCCGGGCGCGGGTCCTCCCGGCCCAATCGTTGGTAGACCAGGGCGCGGCGGCCGATCAACCATGACGTGGTGACGGCTGCGGCGGCGATGACCGCGGCGATCGCGGCCAGGCTGGCCAGGATTCCGAGCAGCAGGGTCGCGTTGGCCAGCAGCGGCGGCAACAGGATGGACCGGTTGATCAGCAGCAGCACGTAGCGCAGCAGATGCGCGGCGGCCGCGACCGCGAATATCGCCCCGGCTGCCAGCAGGGTGGCGCGAACCGCGGTAGCCGAGACGCCCCGGCGGGCGTGCACCGTGGCCGGCTCTGCCGGAGCCACCTGGTCGACCAGCCCCCAGCGCGGTATGACCTGGTACCGCGGGGTCGGACCCAGCGGCCGCCGCCGGCGTGCCGGTGGCGGCGGAGGCCCGGGCCGAACCGCGATCCAGCGGAATCCGGCCGGTAGACGCCCCGCCGGGCGGGCACCCGCGGGTTGGCCGCCGGCCGGCGCGGCGGGCGTCATGGATGACGCCAGCAGGCGGCCGCGGCAGCGCGGGCACCAGACCCGCTCGCTGTCGCGCACATTCCACCGTGTCCCGCACTGGGAACACACCTGAATCACCCGACCAGACTAGCGAGGGACCTGCGGGCACGACCCGCGCGGAGCGCTTCGATCACCGCTCCGCGCCGGACCCCTCTATGGCACCCGGTGCCGATTGCCTGGTCCGCTACCGGCAGCAATCCCGCACCTATCCACAGTTTCCACAGCTTTGTCCACAGGCTCTGTCACTCGGTCAAGCCCCGCACGTGCCCCGTTGCCCGTCAAGCCGGCCGGGGCTGGGGATCGCCGGGCGGCCAATCCCGGCCCGCATCAACAGCGCCGGCCGCGCCCGAGCGAAATGCATTGTCCGGCTAACGGTCGCCGCCGTGCCCGCGGCGCGCCGGATGACACGCCGACACCACACCGTATCGGCCATCCCGAGCCGGAATACCGGGCGGTTTTTTGGAAAGCGGCGCGCCGAAGCGTTAAGGTCGTAGCTGTGAGCAACTTCACCGGCGGGGCGGCGTGTGTCTGGTTGACCGCCCGTGAACGTGCAGGTCAACGATCCGGAAGGGTCCGCTGATGACATCCCGCTCCTTCGGCTCACGGCCCTCGGAATTCCCCTGGTCGACGTCCACACCGCTCAGCGACCGGTCATATCTGACGGCCGCCGTGCGCGCCGGCATCATCGCCCTGGTCCTGCTGGGGATCCTCGCCCTGCTGCTGTGGCTCTGATCTGACCCCTCCCCCCGCGAACAGCGCGTCTGGCACTCGTGTCCTGTTGCGTGCTGGTGACCGCGTCCCTCATAGTTAGTCTCACAGGCCCGCAGTCGTGTCGCACTGGTCAAGCAGTTGGGTGTCCGCGGAGGCGAGATGGAGAACAGTTCGGGGCGCGCCGTCGAGATAGCCCCCTTCCATGCGCGCGGCTGCCTCAAGGGATTCGTCGTTTCCGGACGCTGGCCGAACTCGACCAAGGAGTGGGCTCAGTTGCTGATGGTCGCCGTGCGGGTGGCCTCGCTACCCGGTCTGTTGTCCACGACGACGATTTTCGGCGTCCGCGAGGAACTGCCGGAACGGCCACAGCCCGGCACGGTGGGCCTTGTCCTGGCCGAGGGGACGGTGGTCGGCGAAACCGCGGTGCCGCCGGGACATTTCGCCGATCGTCACCCCCCGGCCTTGTTGATGCTGCATCCGCCCTCGGAGACCACCCCCTCCCTGCCGGAGTGCTCGGGTGCGGCCTCGGGCTGCGTCCTGCTCCCTGGCCTTCCGCACCTGGGATTGGAACACCGGGCCGCCTGGGTCGAGGCGGAGGCGGACGGCACGGTCACCAGCATGGTGAGCCGGGTCGGGGTCGATCCGATCAGCCACCCCGACACCGCCATCCTGGCGATGTTGCTGGCGGCCTGAGCCCCTCGGCAGCTAACTATTCTCAGGACATTCTCAGCAAACTATTAGCTGGCCAACGGAAAAGTCCATTTGCCCGAAACCTCCGGGCCGAGGGAAACGCCGTCCGGCCCCTCGGGCCATTCGCCTGTTCCTCCACTAAATGCCCAGTTAGAAGCCTTGACGGCGGGCCCGCGAGGGGTGCGATCCGGCGTCGGCCGGGATGCCGGGCGGAAACGCCGACAGTTTGCAGTTTGTCGATCGGGGAAAAGGGGCTACCATCAGGCAGCAAACAAAAGCCGGGCGGAACCCGAAAGCTGCGAGGGGTAATGGAAGACAACATGAGCACGACATTCGCGGCACGCTTGAACCGGCTGTTTGAAACGGTCTACCCGCCCGGGCGCGGTCCTCACACGTCCGCTGAGGTCATCGCGGCACTCAAGGCCGAGGGCATCACGATGTCGGCGCCGTACCTGTCCCAGTTGCGTTCCGGCAACCGCACCAACCCCTCGTCGGCGACCATGACCGCCTTAGCCAACTTCTTTCGGATCAAGCCGGAGTACTTCACCGACGACGAGTACTACGCGAAGATGGACCGCGAGTTGACCTGGCTGGCCAACATGCGCGACGAGGGCGTCCGGCGCATCGCCGCCCGAACGGTCGGTCTGTCCCCCGAGGCACAGCAGCGGGTCGTGGAAACCGTCGACGAACTTCGGCGGGCCGAACACATCATCGACTAGCCGGCGGTCGGTTCGTCGGCCCTGCGGGCGGCCGCTGCGGTGGCCTTCCCACCCAGTTCCCCCTCAAGACGGCGGTACTGACGGGCTATCTCAAGAATCCATTCCCGGTCCGAGCAGCCCGGAGGCTGACGGAGCCAGTCCCGGCCGGGGAACGCCCGCGCCGGGTCATCCCGGCTCGACCACACCCACCGTGCCACCGCCGCGGCTCGGGCCGACGGATCCGCTCCGGGCGGCGGCCCCGGTGGGGCGGGTGGCGCCTCCTGGTGGGCCAGGGTCGTCTCCAGGTACAGCGCGTCGGAGATCAGCGACAGCCGTTCGGCGACCCGGTAGACCAACGGTCCGCGCGGGCGCACGCCGATTCCGATATCGGGGTGGCGCCGCTGCATCTCCCTCTGTAGGGGCCGGATCAACCGCAGCTCGGCGTGAGCGCCGGCCCAGTCCTCCAGGGTCGGCAGCAACGACCCGGCCGCGACGATCGCCAGTGCGCACAGCAGCAGGGTTGCGGCGGTACCAACGCCGATCAGTGCCGGGCTGCTCACAGCCCGGATCAAGACGAACGCACAGGCCGCAACGATCAGTGCGGTGCCCGCGCTGAACAGGAACAGTGCGCGGCCGCGCCGCGACGGGTTGGCAAGCCTCATCCCCAGCCAGGTCACCAACGTCATCACGAAGAGCACGTACAGCAGCGGCACCAGCCAGGGGAGGATGCCACTCGAGCCGAGGTTGCGATCCAGGTACTCCCCCGGTGCCATCTCGGGCTGACGCCCGCGGGCCAGGAACACCGCGAGGGTGGCCGCCGCGATAACCGCCGCGGCGCAGTACTGCACGATCGCGGCACGCCGTACGGCGCGCGGCTTTCGGTCCGAGGCGGCCGAGGTGATCATCACCCCGCTACCTGCCGCGGAAGCCACCAGGGCGATCTGGCTCAGGCCGACCGAGATGTTGGGCCACTTCAGCGTGGAGTCCACCAACAAGGTCATCGGTGGCCAGTTCAGCGTGGCCAGCACCGCCAGATTCCCCAGCGCGACGATCATTCCCGCGCTGACCACCGATTGCTGGTTCACCAGGCCCCAGCCGATCCGCAGTCCGGTGGCAAGACCCAACAGAGCAGCGATCAGCCAGAGGATCAACCAAACGCCTCTCCGAGCCGGACCCAGATGATCGAGGCGCGATCGCTGGGCAGCCGGCCGAGTCGGTAGAGCAGCAGGGCTGCGAAGTCCTCCGCCTCCTGTTCGACGTCCTCACCGCCCGGACCCATACAGCCGGTCCGCTGGTTGAGCATGTAGCTGATGAGATCGTCGCCGGCGACTTCGGTGGCCTCCCGGGCCGCCTCGGTGACCAGAATCCCGTCGTGGCCCAACACCAGATGGCCCAACTCGTGCGCCAGGGTGCGCTCGCTGGTCGGCAACCCGTGCTGGATCAGGAACTCGTCGCGGTCGCCGTATTGGCGCCACTGGCCCGAGACCCCCGGTGGCAGGTCGGCCATCGTGACATCCACGGGGCGGCCGCGATCCTCGCCGACCGCCGCCACCAGACGCGTCAGCGAAACCTCGCCGTCGCGGGGGGCCAGGGCGAGGACGTCGGCCACGGCCCTCGTCACCCGGCGGCCGGCCGCCATGGCACCTGACTCGTCATGGGCAAGCGGGTCACGGCAGGAACCGGGCCGTTCCGGTGGCTCGGAGGGCCGAGCCGGCCCGGGCTTGCCGGTATCCGAGGAACCCACCCGCTGCGGTGAATCCCAGGATCGCGGCCAGTCCCGGGAGCGCCAGCGCGGCGACCTCGGGCAAATCGGCGTAGCGAAGCCGATCCGGGTATCCCAGCCGCACCCTGTCATCCAGGGGGCCTTGAGCTTTCGGCTGTTCCAGGGGTTCTGCGGCCGGCCGATCAGCCGACCGGCTCCGCTCCGGCCGGGTCTGCGGCGGTGCCGCTGACGGTGCTGGAGCGGTGGCCGCCGGCGGCACGCCTGCGGGTGCCGGTCCGCTCGCTCCGGCGACGTCCGCCGGCGCGGACTCCGGTTCGGGGTCCGCGGCCACGCCGAGGACCGCCCGCGTCGCCGAGGGGCCGAACACCGGCGGGGCGACGTCGATGGTGTTCGCAAGCCCCAAAGCGTTGACCAGCAGCAGACCCCCCGAGGAAACATCCGCTTCGGCCCGGACGTAGGCCGGCGACAGGACCGGCCACTCGTGGGGGCACGGCAGCACCGGATGCCAGTGCGGCTTGGGCGGGTGGTGCTTGGGAGGCGTTACGGCGGCGGTGACGCGGACCGCGCGAACCGACGCTGACTGTCGTACGGAGCGCCGCTCGTCGGCCGTCGCTGAACGTCGGTGCGGACCGCCGGTGGTCGGGGTGCCGGACCGGTCGGCGGTAGCTGGAGCGTCATCGCCGGCACGGCGGTCAGCCCCCCCGGCGGTCAGCCCGTCCGCGGCCGCGGGTCCGGCTCCGAGAACCCCGGTACAGGTCGCGGCGGCGGCGATCGTCCAGGCGATCACCATGGCGCGACGTTGCGACCGGTTCACCAGTGCCCTCGACTCTTCCTCTCCCGGCAGCGCCAGCCGCCGCCCGGGTTTGCGGGTGACCTCTGATTGTCGCATATTCGCAGGTCGCCAGATCGCCGAAGAATTGTGGCGATAGGGTTGACCGCATCGGTCGCGGGCGGGTTCCGCTGACCACCGCCGAGCTTCGGGAGGCAGTCACCGATGGGCCTGTTCAGAAAGCGGAAGAGCCGGGCCACCCGGCGCGCGGAGGCTCGGGCGCTCAAGGCGCGCGCCAAGATGGAGGCCAAGCTCGCCGCCAAGAACGAGGCCAAGCGGATCAAGGCCGCGGAGCGCTCGGAGAACAAGGCGATCAAGGCGGCCCTGCGGGCCCAGCAGGACGCCGACCGGACAGCTGTGCGGGTGGCTGAGACCCAGCTTCAGACGGCCCGTGAGGGCCGTCTGCTGGCACCCAACCGGGTTCGGCGCACCCTGGCGGTGTCGCGCATGCTGGCGCCGATCGTCGTGCCGGTCGCTTACCGCGCCGCGGTGGCCGCCCGGGGAGCGATCGACGAGCGTCGCGCCGACCGGCTGGGCGTACCGATCAGCGACCTGGGCCAGTTCTCCGGCGAGGGCGGCCGGCTGTCGGCGAGGATTGCCGGAGCGGAGAAATCGCTGCGTGAAATCGCGGCGAACAAGCCCAAGGACGGCGAGACCAAACGCTTCGTCGCCGCGATCACCGAACGACTCACCGCCCTGTCGGCGGCGGTGACCGCTGCGGAGAACATGCCCGGACCGCGACGGCGGGCCGCTCAGATGTCGATCTCCGAACAGCTCGACGGCGTCGAAGGTGATCTGATGGCGCGACTGGGCGTGTTCTGAACGCAGATCACCGCTGGCATGATGAGAACCGCCGACGAGCCGTGATCCGACAGCCATAAGGAGCGCCCTAATGAGCGACGCGCACGACGACGAGCGGGCTGCCGGTCCCGATCCGGCGCCGAAGAACCCTGACTCGACGCCCCCCGCGAAGAAGCTGCCGGCCAAGGCGGCCAAGAAAGCTCCGGCTAAGCGCCCGCCCGCCAAGAAGGCGGCCGCGAAGAAAGCCGCCAAGAAAGCCGCCAAGAAGGCCGCCAAGAAGGCGCCGCGCAAGACCACGCCGCCGGCCGCCCTGGAAGCACCGGCCAAGGCGCCCGCCCTGGAGGCGCCGCCGGTACCCCCCGCTCTGACCGCCGGCTCGGCGCCGCAGGTCCGGGAACCGCAGGTGGCTCCCTATCAGCAGCCGGAGGGCGGCAGCCGCAATCCGCTGATCCTCTCGCTGGCCGCCGCAGGTCTGGTGGTCCTGCTGCTCCGCCGGCTATGGCGCCGCTGACACCCGCCGATGACCGTGCGTTTCCGCCCCACGGCCGACCTCGTCGATGACATCGGCGCCGACGTCCGAAGCTGCGACACCCAGTTCCGCCAGTACGGCGGGCGCGCCCAGTTCGCCGGCGTGATCACCACGGTGCGCTGTCGGCAGGACAACGCACTGCTCAAGGCGGTTCTCTCCGAGCCTGGCGACGGCCGGGTGCTGGTCGTCGACGGCGACGGGTCGCTGCACACCGCACTGGTCGGCGACGTGATCGCCGAACTCGCCCGCTCGGGCGGCTGGTCGGGGCTGATCATCCATGGCGCCGTGCGCGACGCCGCAACGCTGCGGAACCTCGACATCGGGATCAAGGCACTGGGCACCAACCCGAGAAAGAGCACCAAGACCGGAGCCGGGGAACGTGACGTCGTCGTGCGGTTCGGCGGAGTCGATTTCGTGCCGGGGGAAACGGTTTTCAGCGACGACGACGGAATCGTCGCGGTGGCCCGGTGACGTCGCCGGGCCCGGGCCGGAAACGGTCCGCGAGAGGGAATCCGACGGTTGGCACGACTCGTCGCGACTGCCTACTCTGAGTGCCATGTCGGACCAGTACCCCCCGGCCAGGCCGACACTCGTTCGATTGGGATTGTTCTGTTTGCTGGCCGGGGTGCTGGTCGCCGGTTTGATGTTCCCGGTGATCGGCGGTGTCGGGATGGCCAGCAACTTGGCCTCCGAATCGGTGGCTCGCGGCTCGGCCGACGTCATCGGGGGCGACGTGCCGAGGGTGTCGACGATGGTCGATGCCGACGGCAAGCCGATCGCCTGGCTCTACGTCCAGCACCGGTGGGAGGTGCCGACCCATCGGATCGCGGACACGATGAAACTGGCGATCGTCTCCATCGAGGACAAGCGCTTCGCCGTCCACAACGGCGTCGACCTTCAGGGAACGCTGACCGGTCTGGCCGGCTTCCTCAAGGGCGCGACGGACACCCGCGGCGGATCGACCATCGAGCAGCAGTACGTCAAGAATTTCAACCTGCTGGTCAACGCGCAGTCGGAAGCCGACCGGCAGGCGGCGGTGGAAACCACCCCGACCCGCAAGCTGCGTGAGATCCGCACCGCGCTGGCACTGGGCAATGCGCTGTCCAAACCGGAGATCCTGACCCGCTATCTGAACCTGGTCCCGTTCGGTAACGGGGCCTACGGAGTCCAGGCCGCGGCGCGCACCTACTTCGGGATCAACGCGGCGGACCTCAACTGGCAGCAGGCCGCGTTGCTGGCCGGCCTGGTGCAGTCGACCAGCGCACTCAACCCCTACACGAATCCCGAGGGTGCCCTGGAGCGGCGGAATCTGGTGCTGGACACCATGATCGAGAACCTGCCCGCCGAGTACGGGGACGCCCTGCGGGCGGCCAAAGAGCGCCCTCTGGGAATCCTGGCCAAGCCGAAGCTGCTGCCACAGGGCTGCATCGCGGCGGGCGACCGCGCCTTTTTCTGCGACTACGCATTGGAGTACCTGGCCCGTGCGGGGATCAGCAAGGAACAGGTGGCCCGCGAGGGCTACCTGATCAAGACCACGCTGGATCCCGAGGTCCAGAAGAGCGTCAAGGCGGCCATCAACACCGTGGCTCCCCCGGCTCTCGACAGCGTGGCCAGCGTCATGAGCGTGATCAAGCCCGGTAAGAAGTCGCACCCGGTCCTGGCGATGGCCGACAATCGCACCTACGGCCTGAAACTGGACTCCGGGCAGACTGTTCAGCCCCAGCCGTTCACCCTGCTCGGCGACGGCGCGGGCTCGATCTTCAAGATCTTCACCAGCGCCGCCGCGCTGGAGACCGGCCTGGGAATCAACACGCTGCTCGACGTACCGCCGTTCTTTCAGGGGGTGGGGCTGGGCGACAGCAGCACCCCGGGTTGCCCACCCAAGACCTGGTGTGTCAAGAACGCCGGCGGGTACCGGAGCCCGATGAGCATGACCGACGCGCTGGCTCTGTCGCCGAACACCGCTTTCGCCAAGCTGATCCAGCAGGTCGGCGTCGGACGGACCGTCGACATCGCGGTGCGCCTGGGGCTGCGGTCCTACGCCGAACCGGGATCGGCGCGCGATTACGTCCCCAAGAGCGATGAGAGCCTGGCCGAGTACGTCAAGCGGGAGAACATCGGCTCGTTCACGCTGGGCCCGTTCGAGACCAATGCGCTGGAGCTGTCCAACGTCGGCGCCACCCTGGCTTCCGGCGGGGTGTGGTGCCCGCCGACTCCGATCAAGGCGGTGTTCAACCGCCACGGCGACGAGATCGCGGTCCCTGGTCCGGAGTGCGAGCAGGTGGTGCCCGAAGGGCTGGCCAACACACTGACCAACGCACTGGCCAAGGACACGACCATCGGCACCGGCGCGCCGGCGGCGGCCTCGGTGGGCTGGGGCCTGCCGATGGCCGGCAAGACCGGCACCACCGAGTCGCACCGCTCCTCGGCCTTCCTCGGCTACACCAATCAGCTTTCGGCGGCCAGCTACATCTTCGACGACTCGCCGAAGCCGGCGGCCCTGTGCGCCTACCCGCTGCGCAAGTGCGGCGGCGCCGGGAACCTCTACGGCGGCACCTCGCCGGCGCAGACCTGGTTCCTGGCGATGAGCCCGATCGCGACCACCTTCGGCCCGGTGACCCTGCCGCCCACCGACCCTCGCTACCTCAACGGAAAGCCTGGGAGCCCCGCTCCCGAGATCACCGTCAACACCGGCGCGGCACCGGTGTACCAGGCACCGGCACCGGTCTACGACCCCGGCTACAACACCAACTACAACTATGAGGCCCCGCCGCCACCTCCTCCCCCGCCGCCGGCTCCCCCGCCGCCGAACATGAACGTCATCGAGATACCGGGTCTGCCGCCCATCACGGTGCCGATGCTGCCGCCGCCACCACCGCCGGCACCCGAACTACCCCCGCCGCCGCCCCCACCGGCACCCGAACCACCCCCGCCGCCACTGCCGCCGCCCCCGCCACCACCTCCCCCACCGGCACCCGAACCACCCCCGCCGCCTCCGCCGCCGCCGGGCTGACCGGTTGCGTTCAGTGCTGTGGGCGCCACAGCCCGGAGTCGCGGATCGCCTCGGCCAGCGGTTCGATCACGCTCGGGTCGTGCGGAACCGGGAGGTAGATGATGGCCAGGTCCAGGCCCTCAGCTGCCAACGCGATGGTGTCCTCGATCAGCGCCCGGTACCGCAGATCCGGGCCCAGCCTCAGGTGCGCCGAGAGCAGGATCTCCTTGGGGTCGCGCCCGACGTCGGCGCAGTGGGCGGCCAGGACGTCGCGCTTGCGGGCGAACTCGGCGGGTGTGCCGCCCACGAAGTTCCAGTGCTGGGCATAGGTGGCGGCGATGCGCAGAGTTCGCTTCTCGCCGTTTCCCCCGACACAGATCGGCGGATGCGGGCGCTGCGGCCCCTTGGGTTCGTTGCGTGCGCCCCGCAGTCGGTAGAAGCGGCCGTCGAAGTCCGTCGTCTCACGACTCAGCAGGCTGACCAGCACCTGGCATGCCTCATCGAGGCGGTCGAAACGGTCCTTGAGGCTGCCCAGTTCGATGCCGTAGGCCTGCGACTCGTCCTCGTTCCAGCCGGCCCCGAGGCCCAGTTCCAGCCGGCCTCCGGAGATGACGTCCAGGGTGGCGGCCATCTTGGCCAGCACGGCCGGATGCCGATGGTGGATACCGGTGACCAGCGTTCCCAGCCGCAACCGGGAAGTGGCGGCGGCCAGGGCCGCCAGGGTGGTCCAGCCCTCCAGACAGGGGCCGGTGGGGTCGGAGAAGATCGGCTGGAGATGGTCGAAGGTCCAACCCGACTCGAAGACCTCTACCGCGTCGGCGGCCTGCCAGACGGCCAGCATCTGCGGCCAGGTGGTGTGCTGGGGCGCGGTCTTGAACGCGAAACGCACCTGCTCAGCCTAGCCGCGGCGGGACATCGCCAGTGCCGGCCCGGCTCCGCCGATCCCTGGGCGCTAGCGGCCGGCGAGGCCGGGAAATCCGTACCGCATCAACTCGTCACGCGTGATCAGCCGTTCATGTTCGGCGGGGAAGTCAACGCACTTGACTGGATGCCGCAACAGCGACCAGGCGATGCGCGCGGCCCGCGAGCGCGAGATCGGGCTCAGTGGATTGAGGTGCACGAGTGGCCCTCCCTGTGGTCGGCGTCTTCGGCAACCGGGGACGCCACGGCCGCAGCATCCCTGCCCAGCAATTACAGCCCGACGGGAGGGTAATCGGGCGCAGGCGCGCCGACCCCAGGTCAGATGCTTCTATTGTTACTGAAGTTACTAGCGTTGCGGTGCGGCCGTGGGTGCGATAGGAGCCGGCAAAGCTGAATGCCCCATCAGGTAGCGGTCGACCCCAGCAGCCGCCGCCCGGCCTTCGGCGATCGCCCAGACGATCAGCGACTGGCCACGGCCCATGTCGCCGGCGACGAAGACACCCTCGACGGAGGTCTGGAAGTCGTCGTTGCGGGCAACGTTCCCGCGATCGGTGAGCTGCACCCCGAGGTCGGTCAGCAATCCCGGCCGCTCGGGTCCGACGAATCCCATCGCCAGCAGCACCAAGTCGGCCTCGACCTCGAAGTCGGTGCCTTCGACCTTCTCGAACCTGCCGTCGCGCATGACCACTTCGTGTGCGCGCAAGCCGGTGACCCGTCCGTCGGCGCCCAGGAAACGTTCGGTGTTGACCGAGAACACCCGCTCCCCGCCCTCCTCGTGGGCTGAGGACACCCGGAACATCAGCGGGTACGTGGGCCACGGGGTGGAGTCGGCCCGGTGTTCGGGCGGGCGCGGCATGATCTCGAACTGGTGCACGCTGGCCGCCCCCTGCCGGTGGGCGGTTCCCAGGCAGTCCGCGCCGGTGTCACCGCCACCGATGATGACGACCCGCTTGCCCTTGGCCGTGATCGGCGGCTGCCCCTCGGCGTCGAGGACCGGATCGCCGTGGGTGGCCCGGTTCGCCCAGGGCAGGTACTCCATGGCCTGGTGGATACCGTCGAACTGCCGGCCCGGGATGGGCAGGTCACGCCAGTCGGTGGCCCCACCGGCCAGCACGACCGCGTCGAAGCGCCCCCGCAGTTCCTCGGCGGTGACGTCGATCCCGACGTTCACCCCGGCGCGGAAGGTGGTCCCCTCGGCCTGCATCTGCTGCAGCCTGCGGTCGATGTGTCGCTTCTCCATCTTGAACTCGGGGATGCCGTAACGCAGCAGCCCGCCGATCCGGTCGGCCCGTTCGAAGACGGTCACGTCGTGGCCGGCCCGGGTGAGTTGCTGAGCAGCGGCCAGACCCGCGGGGCCGGACCCCACCACCGCCACCTTCTTGCCGGTGAGCAGATGCGGTGGGTTGGGTACCACCCAACCCTCATCGAAGGCGTTGTCGATGATCTCGACCTCGACCTGCTTGATCGTCACCGGGTCGGAGTTGATGCCCAGCACACAGGACGCCTCGCACGGCGCGGGACACAGCCTTCCGGTGAACTCCGGGAAGTTGTTCGTCGCGTGCAATCGCTCGATGGCGTCCCGCCACCGGTCCCGGTAGACCAGGTCGTTCCACTCCGGGATCAGGTTCCCCAGAGGACAGCCGTTGTGGCAGAACGGGATTCCGCAATCCATGCACCGCGCCGCCTGCTGCTGCAGCGCTCCGTGGTCGAAGTCCTCGTAGACCTCCTGCCAGTCGCGCAGCCGCAGCGGAACCGGCCGGCGGGCGGGGGTCCTGCGCTGCTCGTACTTCAGGAAGCCGGTCGGGTCAGCCACGGGAGGCCGCCATGATCGCCGTGTCGACGTCCTCGCCGGCGCTTTCCGCCTCGGCGATGGCCTGCAGCACCCGTTTGTAGTCGCGCGGCATCACCTTCACGAAATCCACCGCCTTCCGGGGCCAATCGGCGAGAACCGCGGCGGCGACGGCCGAGTCAGTCGCATCGCGGTGTGCGACGAGCATGTCGTGCAGCCATCCGGTGTCGGTCTCATCCAGGTCCTCCAAGTCCACCATCTCGGTGTTGAGGTTCTCCGCCAGTCGCCGGGCCGGGTCGTGAACGTAGGCAATGCCTCCCGACATCCCGGCGGCGAAATTACGGCCGGTGACGCCGAGAATGACAACCCTCCCGCCGGTCATGTACTCACAGCCGTGGTCACCGACACCTTCCACCACCGCGTGGGCGCCGGAGTTCCGGACCGCGAACCGCTCCCCCACCGTTCCGCGGATGAAGGCCTGACCGCTGGTGGCCCCGAACAGGATCACGTTGCCGCCGATGATGTTGTCCTCGGCGACGTATCCGGCCGGCGCCTCGTCGGACGGCCGGAGTACGAGACGCCCACCGGAGAGGCCCTTGCCGACGTAGTCGTTGGCGTCGCCGTGGACCCGCAGTGTGATGCCGCGGGGCAGGAACGCCCCGAAGCTGTTGCCGGCCGAACCGGTGAAGGTGATGTCGATGGTTCCGTCGGGCAGGCCGTCCCCGCCGTAGGCCTTGGTCACCTCGTGGCCCAGCATGGTGCCGACCGTGCGGTTGGTGTTGGAGATCTTGGTGGTGAACCGGACCGGGGTGCCCGAATCGAGCGCCTCGCGGCACTGGGCGATCAACTGCTGATCGAGCGCCTTGTCCAGTCCGTGGTCCTGCCGGGAGCTGCAGTAGAGATCCTGGTTCATGAAAGCCGACTCCGGCTCGTGCAGAACCGGTGCCAGGTCCAGCTTGTGCGCCTTCCAGTGCGCGGCCGCCCGGGCGGTGTCCAGCGCGTTGACCTGGCCGACCATCTCGTTGACGGTGCGGAATCCCAGCGCGGCCATGAGCTCGCGGACCTCTTCGGCGACGAACAGGAAGAAGTTCTCGACGAATTCGGGCTTGCCCGTGAAGCGTTCGCGCAGAACCGGATTCTGGGTCGCCACCCCGACCGGGCAGGTGTCCAGATGACAGACCCGCATCATGATGCAGCCGGAGACCACCAACGGAGCGGTGGCGAAACCGAATTCCTCGGCCCCCAGCAACGCCGCGACCACCACGTCACGACCGGTCTTGAGCTGGCCGTCGACCTGCACGACGATCCGGTCCCGAAGGCCGTTGAGCAGCAGCGTCTGCTGGGTTTCGGCCAGTCCGAGCTCCCATGGTGCGCCGGCGTGCTTCATCGAGGTCAGCGGCGTGGCCCCGGTGCCTCCGTCGTGACCCGAGATCAGGACCACGTCGGCGTGCGCCTTGGACACCCCGGCGGCGACGGTGCCGACCCCGTTCTCGCTGACGAGCTTGACGTGGATGCGGGCCTGCGGGTTGGCGTTCTTCAGGTCGTAGATGAGCTGGGCCAGGTCCTCGATCGAATAGATGTCGTGGTGCGGGGGAGGGGAGATCAGGCCGACCCCCGGGGTGGAGTGTCGCACCTCGGCCACCCACGGGTAAACCTTGTGGCCCGGAAGCTGGCCTCCCTCACCAGGTTTGGCGCCCTGCGCCATTTTGATCTGGATATCGGTGCAGTTGGTCAGGTAGTGGCTGGTGACCCCGAACCGGCCCGAAGCCACCTGCTTGATCGCACTGCGCCGCCAGTCCCCGTTGGGCTCCGGCTCGAAGCGGCTCACGGCCTCACCGCCCTCGCCCGAATTCGACCGTCCGCCGAGCCGGTTCATCGCGATCGCCAGAGTCTCGTGGGCTTCGGCCGAGATCGAGCCGTAGCTCATCGCGCCGGTGGAGAAACGCCTGACGATCTCGCTGGCCGGCTCGACCTCCTCGATCGGCACCGGGGGACGAACGCCCTCTTTGAATTTCAGCAGGCCGCGCAGCGAGGCCATCCGCTCACCCTGGTCGTCGACCAGCTTGGTGTACTCCTTGAAGATCGAGTACTGACCGGTCCGGGTGGAGTGCTGGAGTTTGAACACGGTGTCCGGGTTGAACAGGTGGTACTCGCCCTCGCGGCGCCACTGGTACTCACCGCCCACCTCGAGATCGCGGTGCGCGCGTTCGTCAGGCCGGTCCAGATAGGCGAGCTGGTGGCGGGAAGCGACGTCGGCGGCGATGTCGTCGAGGTCGATTCCGCCGACCTGACAGGTCAAGCCGGTGAAGTACTCGTCGAGAACATCCTGGGAGATGCCGATGGCCTGGAACAGCTGGGCGCCGGTGTAGGAGGCGACCGTGGAGATGCCCATCTTGGACATCACCTTCAGCACGCCCTTACCGGCGGCTTTGATGTAGTTGCCCAGCGCCTTCTCCCGGTCGATACCCGCCGAGCCGCCACCGGCGGCGGCGCCGCCGATCAGGCCTCTGTCGATCATGTCGCTGATCGACTCGAACGCCATGTAGGGGTTGATCGCGGCGGCGCCGAAACCGATGAGCATGGCCATGTGGTGCACCTCGCGGGCGTCGCCGGACTCGACGACCAGGCCCACCTGGGTGCGGGTGCGCTCGCGTACCAGATGGTGGTGGACTGCGGCCACCGACAGCAGCGACGGGATCGGCGCCCAGGTCTCGTTGGAGTCCCGGTCGGAGAGGATCAGGACTTGTGCGCCGTCGGCGATCGCGGCGGCCGCCGACGCGCGGATGTCGTCCAGCGCGCGGCGCAGCCCGGCGCCGCCCTTGGCGACCGGGTAGAGGCACCGGATCACCGCCGACCTCAGGCCGTGCCGGCGGCCGTTGATCTCGTCGTCCGGGTTGAGATTGACCAGCTTGGCCAACTCGTGATTGCGGAGGATGGGCTGCGGCAACAGGATCTGGTGGCAGGATTCCGCCGTCGGGTTGAGCAGGTCGCGCTCCGGCCCGAGGGTGGCCTGCAGACTTGTCACCACCTCTTCACGGATGGCGTCCAGTGGGGGATTGGTCACCTGGGCGAACAGCTGCTGGAAGTAGTCGTAGAGCATCCGCGGGCGGGCCGATAGCACCGCGATCGGGGTGTCGGTACCCATCGACCCGAGGGGCTCGGCGCCGGTCCGCGCCATCGGGGCGACCAGCAGGTTGAGTTCCTCATAAGTGTAGCCAAAAGCCTGCTGGCGGTGCACAACCCGATGATGGGGCATCCTGATGTAGGGGCCCTGTGGAAGCTCGTCGAGCGGGAACTGCTCGGCGTCGAGCCACTCCTGGTAGGGCTGCGCGGCGGCCAGTTCGGCCTTGATCTCCTCGTCGGCGATGATGCGGCCCTGAGCGGTGTCCACCAGGAACATCCGGCCGGGCTGCAGTCGCATCCGCTTGACGACCCGAGCGGGGTCGAGATCAAGCACCCCGGCCTCCGAGGCCATGACCACGAGGCCCTCGTCAGTCACCCAGATGCGCGACGGGCGCAGCCCGTTGCGGTCCAGAACCGCGCCCACCACGGTGCCGTCGGAGAAGCAGACCGAGGCCGGGCCGTCCCAGGGCTCCATCAGCGCGGCGTGGTAGGCGTAGAACGCGCGGCGGGCGGGGTCCATCGACTCGTGACGCTCCCAGGCCTCCGGAATCATCATCAACACGGCGTGGGCCAGGCTGCGCCCACCGAGGTGCAGCAACTCGAGCACCTCGTCGAAACGGGCGCTGTCCGAGGCGCCGGGTGTGCAGATCGGGAAGATCTTCTCCACGTCAGGACCGAAGTCGTCGGTGGCGATCAGCGCCTCGCGGGCGCGCATCCAGTTCTCGTTGCCGGTGACGGTGTTGATCTCACCGTTGTGGGCGATCCGCCGGAACGGATGGGCCAACGGCCAGGACGGGAAGGTGTTGGTGGAGAACCGGGAGTGCACGATGCCCAGCGCGCTCTCCATCCGGCCGTCCTGCAGGTCGCAGTAGAAGGCCTTCAGCTGCGGGGTGGTCAGCATTCCCTTGTACACAAGGGTGGTTCCAGACAGGCTCGGGAAGTACACCGTCTCCCGGCCGGGACCGTCCTGACCTGGTCCTTTGGTTCCCAACTCGTGCTCGGCACGTTTGCGGACCACGTAGCACTTGCGCTCGAGATCCATCCCTGACGCCCCGCCCAGAAAGACCTGCCGGAACGTCGGCATCGCGTCGCGGGCCAGCGCGCCCAGCGACGAGTCGTCGATCGGCACGTCGCGCCAGCCGAGAACGGTCAGCCCCTCGGCCTCGGCGATCTTCTCGACGGCCTCGCAGGCCATCGCCGCGTCGCGGGAGGACTGGGGCAAGAAGGCGATTCCGGTGGCGTAGCTGCCCTCGGCGGGGAGTTCGAAGGGAACGACGGCCCGCAGAAAACCGTCCGGGATCCCGATCATGATGCCCGCGCCGTCGCCCGAATGGGGCTCGGCGCCCGCGGCACCGCGGTGCTCGAGGTTCAGCAGGGCGGTGATGGCATGGTCGACAATGGCGCGGCTGCGCCGCCCGTGCATGTCAACGACCATGGCCACGCCACAGGCGTCGTGCTCGAATGCGGGGTTGTAGAGCCCGACGGCCTTCGCCTGAGGCAACGACATAAGCACCTGACCCTTCACGTGTCCCACAGCGGGTTCGTCGACTACCTCCGTGCTTCGGTGAACGGTGGCCCGATCTGTGGTGTCAATCGGTATCGAAACGATAGGCAGGCGTAGCCTGACATGCCAACTCGGGTCGATTCTACCGGCGCCCGGCCGGCGGCGCCGGACCGCTCAGACCCAGTAGGGGACCCGCGCGCGGTACTGGCGAAGCGCCAGCGCCGCCGCGCCCCATCCCAGCAGGGTCAGCACGCCGACCACCACCCAGTGCCGCAAATCCTGCTGGGCGCCCAGCAATGGGGCCCGCAGAATGTCCAGATAGTGCAGCAATGGGTTGAACTCGATGATCCCGGCCCAGCGCCCGGCGCCCTGGCGCTGCAGGGTTTCGGCGTTCCAGATGATCGGGGTCATGAAGAACAGCAACTGGACCAGCGAACTCAGCAGCGGCCCGATATCGCGGTAGCGGGTGGCCAGGATCCCGAAGCAGAAGGCCACCCACACGCAGTTGAGCAGGATCAGCGCCAGCGCCGGGAACACCGCCAAGGTGGCCCACGACCAGGGCTTGGGGAAGATGATCGCGATCACCACGAAGATCACCATGTTGTGGGCGAAGAGGATCATCTGCCGCCACACCAACCGGTAGACGTGCACGCTCAACGACGTGGGCAATTGCTTGATCAGGCCCTCGTTGGCGATGAACACCTCCGATCCATCCAGGATGGCGGCGTTGATCATGTTCCAGATGATCAGGCCCAACGTCACGTAGGGCAGGTGCTCGGAGAGTTCGAGGTTGAACAGTTTGCTGTACAGCAGGCCCATCGCGATGGCGGTGGTGCCGGTGGCGATGGTGATCCAGAACGGGCCCAGCACGCTGCGCCGGTACTTCTGTTTGATGTCCTGCCAGCCCAGGTGCAGCCACAATTCCCGGCGCCGGAAGCCCTCGACGAGGTCACCCCAGGCGCGGGTGAACGTCTTGGACTGGTTGGCGGCCTCGACGAAGGTCATCGGCGGTTCCCGTCGGGACGGCTGAAGCGTTCCCGGCGGCCCATCCGCCGCAACCGGGACCACTCCCGCAGCCCCGCCGGGTCGCGGCGGGTCACCAGGAAGAACCAGCCGAAACGCAGCCACTCCTGTGGCACCAGTTTGCGCAGGCCCGGCTGGGCGAGCACGTACCCGCGGTTGCGGTAGGTGAAGAACCGTTTCACCGGATCGTCGGGGTACTGGGTGTGCATCCGGCCGCCGAGGATCGGCCTGAACTCGTCGCTGCCGCAGGGGTGCAGGTACACGGTGTCCAAACAGGTTCCGAACGGCAGGCCGCTGCGGGTCAGGCGGCGGTGCACCTCGTACTCGTCGCCGCGCACGAAAAGGCGGATGTCGGGCACGCCCACCGCTTCGATCGTCTCGGCCCGGAACAGCGCCCCGTTGAACAGCGACGCGTAACCGGGCAGCAGGTCGCCGCCGGGGGAGTCCCTGGGCGTGTCCTTGGCGCGCAGTTCCTCGACCCGCCGCCGCCACACCAGGCCGCGCCGCAGCGGGAAGGCCAATTCGCCGGGCCGGTCCAGGGCGCACACCATGGGGGAGACCTCGGCGAGGCCGTGCCGATCCGCGCAGGCGAGCAGGGTGGCCAGCACCTCGGTGTCCCCGGGGCGGCCGTCGTCGTCGGCCAGCCACACCCAGTCCGCGCCGAGGGCCAGCGCATGCAGCATGCCCAACGCGAATCCGCCTGCCCCGCCGAGGTTCCGGCGGGAACCCAGATAGGTGCTGGCGACGGGTTGGCCGGCGACGATATCGCGCACCCGCTCGTCATCGTCGTTGTCGACGACGACGAGGTGGTCGATCATCCTGCTCTGGGTGGTCAGCACGTCCAGCGACTTCACCAGATCGTCGGGACGGCGGTGGGTGACGACGACTGCGCACACCATCCCGGTTGCGGGACCGGTCATGACGTGGCCGCCCCGTCAGTCCAGTCGGCGCGGTGCTCGGCGAGCACCTCCCGGACGTGCCGGGCGGCCTCGGGACCCTCGTAGGCGCCCACCACCTCTTCGATCCCGCCCCGCAGCCGGATCGTGCCGTGGTCGATCCACATCGCGGTCTTGCACAACCTCGCCAGAAACTCGTTGGAGTGGCTGGCGAAGACCAAGATCCCGGACCGCTCCACCAGTGCCTGGAGCCGGGATTGCGCCTTCTTGAGGAACTCCGCGTCGACCGCACCGATCCCTTCGTCGAGCAACAGGATCTCCGGGTCGATGCTGGTGACCACGCCCATCGCCAGGCGGACACGCATGCCGGTGGAGTAGGTGCGCAGCGGCATCGACAGGTAGTCGCCGAGCTCGGTGAACTCGGCGATCTCGTCGATCTTGGCCTGCATCTGCTTGCGGGTCTGGCCCAGGAACATGCCCCGGATGACGATGTTCTCGTAGCCGGTGGTGTCCGGGTCCATGCCGACCCCGAGGTCGAAGACCGGCGCGACCCGTCCCCGGATCACCGTCATGCCGCGAGTCGGCTCGTAGATGCCCGACAGCAGCCGCAGCAGCGTGGATTTGCCGGCCCCGTTGTGGCCGACCAGGCCGACCCGGTCGCCCATCCGCAAGGTCATGGTGATGTCCCGCAACGCCTCGATGACCACGACGTTGTCGCCGGTGCGGCCGATCGCCCCGCCGGCCTTACCCAGGAACGCCTTCTTCAGCGATCGGGTCTTGGCGTCGAAGATCGGGAACTCGACCCAGGCCTCCCGGGTCTGAATGAACGGATCGGCTACCACCTGTGACCGCCGGTCTAGAGGTACTGGCCGGTTCCGTGACCGGATCCACCCGGCCCGCCCGGCGCGCCCGGGGGAGACATGCCGGGCGGCAGCGCACCCTGGCGCATGTGCTCCAGCTGGGCGCGGGCGGCCATCTGCTGGGCGAACAACGCGGTCTGGATGCCGTGGAACAGTCCCTCCAGCCAGCCGACCAGCTGTGCCTGGGCGATGCGCAGCTCGGCGTCCGAGGGGGTGGCGTCCTCGGAGAAGGGCAGCGCGAGCCGGGCCAGTTCATCGCGGAGCTCCGGCGCCAGCCCGTCCTCGAGTTCGCGGATGCTGGTGGCGTGGATCTCCCGCAGCCGGCTGCGGGAGGCATCGTCCAGCGGTGCGGCCCGGACCTCCTCCAGCAGCTGCTTGATCATCGTGCCGATGCGCATGACCTTGGCCGGCTGCTCGACCAGATCGGTGACCGAACGCTCGTCGTCGGCGCCGTCGGGTCCGGTGATGACCTCGAAATCGGAATCGGCGTCGCCGCCCTCCGGGCCGTCCTGATCGTCGGCGTTGGTCGTCATACTCCGCAACGTTCCTATCCCGATCCGGCCCGCTGCCCGCGGCGCTCGTGGCTGCGGGCCGTCCGTCGTCGTCGATCTTCGCCCACGAGCCGGGCATGGTCTAGTGACACTAGCCCGTCACGGCCGGCGAAACGCCGGAGCGTGGCCGTGCCGTGATCAGCCGCCCAGCCGCCGAGTTCGCTGCCCTAGTATTGTGAGCGGCCCGGAACGGCGGCATGCCGGACCACGGGTGGGAGTGAGCGGCCGGACCGGCCGCGGCAGTCGAAAGTGGTTGACATGGGGTACGACGTTGCCCGGGTGCGGGGGCTGCACCCAGCGCTGGGGGACGGTTGGGTCCGCTTCGACGCCCCCACGGGGATGGTGACGCCGGAGTCCGTCGCCTCCGCCGTCTCGACCGCGTTCCGCGGGGCCACCGCCAACATCGCCGGTCCGCACCCGGCGGCCCAACGCGGCGCTGCGGTGCTCTCGGCGGCGCGGCGTGCGATCGCCGACATGTTCAACGCCGATCCGGCCGGGGTGGTGCTGGGCCCTGACCGGGCGACCTTGCTCGCCTCGCTGGCGGAGGCCGCCTCCGGGCGCACCGGAACCGGCCGGCGGGTGATCGTCAGCCGGCTCGACGACGAGGCCAACATCGCCCCCTGGGTGCGCGCGGCCAGCCGGAACGGCGCGCAGGTCCGGTGGGCCGAGGTCGACGTCGAGACCGCCGAGTTGCCGCTGTGGCAGTGGGACGACCTGCTCGATGCCGACACCAGCCTGGTCGCGATCTCCTCGGCGTCCTCGACGCTGGGGACGATGACCGACGTCGCCGCCGTCGCCAAGCGGGTGCACGAGGTCGGCGGCTTGGTCGTTGTGGACCACACCGCCGCCGCGCCCTACCTGCTGCTCGACATCGCCGGGGCCGAGGCCGATGTGGTGGCGCTCAACGCCGCGGCGTGGGGTGGGCCGCCGATCGGGGCACTGGTGTTCGCCAACCCCGGCCTGATCGACACGCTCAATTCGGTATCGACCAACCCCTACGCCAGCGGACCGGCCCGGCTCGAGCTGGGTGGTCATCAGATCGGCCTGCTCGGCGGAGTGGTTGCCGGCGTGGATTACCTGGCCGGCCTCGACGAGGACGCCGAGGGCAGCCGGCCCGAGCGGCTGGCCCGCTCGATGCGCTCGATGCAGTCGCACCTCACCGGCCTGTTCGACTATCTGCTGGCGGCTCTGCGCTCGCTGCCGATGGTGACCGTGATCGGTGAGCCTCCGGCACGGATCCCGGTGATCAGCTTCGTCGTCAACGGGGTGCCGGCCGAACGGGTGGTTCAGCGACTGGCCGACAACCGGGTGCTGGCGATCGCCAACCCGCACTCGCGGGTTCTGGACCTCATCGGCGTCAACGAGATCGGCGGTGCAGTCACTGTGGGGCTGGCCCACTACACCACCGCCGGCGAGGTCGATCAGCTGGTGCGGGCGCTGGCCTCACTCGGCTGACCCGGGCAGGTCCAGCAGCACCTTTCCGACCGTCTGGCCTGAGGCCAGCGCCCGGTGGGCCTCGGCGGCCCGTTCGATCGGGAACCGGGCGCCGATCACCGGACGCACGGCCGCATCGGCGATCATCGGCCAGACCGACTCCCGAACGGCCGCCACGATCGCCGCCTTGCCCCGCGGCCCGGACACCGGCCGGCCCCGAAGTGTCGTGCCGATCACCCGCAACCGCCTGCTCAGCAACGTCGCCAGGCTCAGTTCCGCAGTGGTCCCGCCCTGCATGCCGATCACCACCAGGCGGCCGTCGTGCGCGAGCGCCGCAAGATTGCGGTCCAGGTAGCTGGCACCCATGATGTCGAGGATCACATCGGCCCCCGCCCCCGCCGTGACGGCGCGGATCTGCGCCACGAAGTCCTCGTCGCGGTAGCAGATGAGGGTATCGGCGCCGAGTTCCCGGCAGGCCGCCAGCTTCTCCGCCGACCCGGCCGTCACCGCCACCCGCGCGCCCAGCGCGCGGGCGACCTGAATGGCGTGGGTTCCCACCCCCGAAGCGCCGCCGTGCACCAGCACCACCTCGTCGCGGCGCAGTCCGGCGGCCATCACCAGGTTCGACCACACCGTGCAGGCCACCTCCGGCAGCGCTGCGGCGTCGGGCAGCGGGACTCCGTCCGGCACCGGCAACACCTGTTCGGCCGGCACGGCCACCAACTGCGCGTAGCCGCCGCCAGTCAGCAGCGCGCAAACGCGTTGTCCGACAGCGACATCGGTGACGCCGGCTCCCAGAGCGGCGACCGTACCCGAGACTTCCAGCCCCAGAATCCGGCTTGCCCCCGGCGGGGGAGGGTACTTACCGGCGGCCTGCAGCAGGTCGGCACGGTTGACTCCGGCGGCCACAACCTCGATGAGGACGTCCCCGGGACCGGCCGATGCGTCGGCGGTCTGTTCCCACCGCAAGGTGCCGCCGGCAGCGGTCGCG
This sequence comes from uncultured Mycobacterium sp., assembly GCA_964447215.1. Taxonomy (GTDB): domain Bacteria; phylum Actinomycetota; class Actinomycetes; order Mycobacteriales; family Mycobacteriaceae; genus Mycobacterium. Next base: position 3,074 of record CAYURT010000008.1, on the reverse strand, counting down.
GTGGCCCACATCGGCCCCACGCTACCGCTGCCCACCGTTAGGCTGGTCGACGGTGGCGTGGCAGAGCGGCCTAATGCACTCGCCTTGAAAGCGAGAGGGGTGTAACAGCCTCCGCAGGTTCAAATCCTGTCGCCACCGCTGTTGTGATGTCGGGCGTCCGCGTCTGTGCCGGGCGCGTGTCACCGGGCATCAGGGGCTCGTCGGCGGGTTCAGGTCGGCCAGCCATCGCAGGGCGGTCAGCCCCGGCATGAAGC
>CAYURT010000008.1:0-2720 GCA_964447215.1 uncultured Mycobacterium sp. | reverse complement strand
GTCGGCGGGTTCAGGTCGGCCAGCCATCGCAGGGCGGTCAGCCCCGGCATGAAGCAGTATTCGCCGCCCCGGGTCGCCACGAAGCTGGGCAGGTCGTGCAGGCGGCGGCGGATCGGTCGTTCCGGGATCGTGGCGACGCCCGAGCCGTCGTTGCGGCCCGCCATCGGGTCCTGTTCACCGGGGTAGCTGATGAAGTTGCCGTCATTGATCCACTCGGACTTGATGAACTCGAACTGCCGGTCCAAGTGCGCGCCGATGAAGATCCCGAACAATCCCCGATCTGCCCCGTCGTCATCCAGGACACCCTCCGGCAGCGGTGGCCCGTACGTGGTGCCCCTGCGCAGGATCCGGTGCATCCGCGCCACCCCGATGATGGAGGCGTCACGCGGGTTCGCGCGCCGGACGTGAGCACCGGCGGGGCATTTCAAACCCTTCTCGTCATCGCCGTAGAGGAAATCGTTGTTGCGCGAGTTGTCCGCGCCCAGCGCCTCGTCCTCGTGGTCGGGCGACAGCGCCAACGGCGCACCGCTGGGCCAGCGCCCGACCATCTTCGCCGCCAGCAGTCCCTCGTCGTCCGGGGAGGTCGCCGCCGAGCGCAGGTACTGGCGCCACAGCGCCACCTTGGTGTGGAGTTTTCGGATCGCCACATACGTGCCGTTGCGACCGAGCACATCGGGCTGCGGCACGGGCGGGGTGTTCCCGGTTTCGTCGGGGTATCCCAGAACGAATTCCCCGGCTTTCAGTGGCACCTCCCCGGTGTTGGTGCCGGCAATGCCGGTCCCTTCGATCGCTGGATAGCTGATACCGTCTCGGAACCCGAAAGTTGTTCGTCCGGTTGGTAGTTGCTGCACTTCCTGACGCATTATCACGCTGATTCCGGCGGTGTCCCGAAGGGCGGTGCGGGCCCGCTCCAGGGCGGCGTCGAGCCGCTCGGCGTCAGGCGCGATCGCCGCGATCGCCGCGTGCAGGTCCGGCGTTCCGAAAGGGGAGTCCCAGTTCGCCGGGTCACTCTCGCCGACATCGCCGAGGACGGCCGCCCGAGCCGCCATCCCCTGTTGGAACGGGATGGGGAAGCTGGACAGCGACTCTTCGGGAACACCGAGCGCGCGCAGCCCCTGACAGCTGAACGCCACGCTCAGCCAGGCGTCCTGATCCTGGTTGCCGGCGGGCAGACCGATGCTGATCGCCGGGAGCAGCGCGCGCACCATCGCACTGCCGGCCGCCGGGCTGTCGATGCGGACAAGCAGGAACCGGCCGACATACGGGGTGGGACGCGGATGCAGCACCCCGCTCTGGATGTCGTCGAGTTCGAGTTCGACTCCGCCGGAGGGGGATTCGGATGACGCAGACACCTAACTGGCCCCCGACCGCGCGGCGGCCTCCGCGGCCCGGGTCTTCCAGCCGGCGCCCCGGTTGACCGCGGAGGCCTCATAGATCCCGCGCCGGGCGGCCAGGATCGGGTCGTCGCTGGTCTCGATGCCGTCAGTCGTGCGGGTCGGGTCGTGCATCATGATCGGGTCGCCGATCTCCTCCAGCGAGGTCCGGCGTCGCACACTGAGCAACCCCAGGGTCACACGTTCCCGGTCCTCGGGCCATGCGGTGCTCGGATCGAGGAGGTCGTCGCCCTCCCCGGCCAGGCTGATGACCAGGCGGAAGTTCACCGGCCCGTCCTCCAGGCGGGTCTCGAGTTCGGTGAACAGCGAGTCATTCGGCTGTGCGGCGAGGTCCGCGGCGGGTTGCGTGGCCAGCCCGGCCTCCGGTTCCCAGTGGTAACGCACTGCCCGGCGCTCCCGGGTGCGGTTCTCGAACCAGAAGGTGTGGATCGCGTGAAACGCGGTTTGGGCCAGGCTGATCGGTGCGGGAACCGCCCCGAGATCCTTGAGGGCGCGCGCGATCCTCGGATTCTCGGCGAGGAACTCCCGCATCGAATCGGGGTCCTTGTTCGCGGTGACCACGTTCAAGACCTCATCGGGGGTCGCCGCGGGAAAGGCGGGGATGTTCAGGGCGATCAGGTCGGTGACGGTGCCGTTGTCGAGGTAGAACTTCGTCGCCATGGCCGTGACCGGGGAAGGGGGAGCCTGGGGGTCGGAGGAGGCCGACGAGAACCGCATCGTCGCCGGAACGACCGCGCCGGGCTGCAGGTGCGCGGCGCGGGTCAGCGCGGAACCCTCGCCGGTAGCGGTGAATGACCCGCGGTAGATCCGGCCCAGCGCGTGCACCGCACGGTAGCCGGGGTGAAATCCGTTGACCTGGTGGATTCCGGTGACCAGGGCGTCTGCCCGCTGGTATTGACCGTGTGGCTGCATACTCCGGCGCCGCTCAGCTCTCAGACTCTTCGAGCAGTTGCTGGAAGGCCGGCGTCGCCACCAGGGCTGCGTTGGCCGGGTTCTCGATCATGGCGCGGAACTCCGGCGTGTCCAGGACCGCCTGGAAGGCCGCGTTGACCCGTTGGTCTTTCCAGATCTGCTGGGTGGTCAGGTCGGGGTAGGCGCTCAAGAATATGGTCGCGGGCACCTGGTGGGCGACGAACCACTCCTTGACGTCGGGGTCCTTGATGCCGGGGAACCCCTCGGAGAAGGAGAACAACTCGTCGAAGGCGGTGCCGATCGAGGTCGTGGCGAAGTCGTCGATGTACTTGTCCCAGGTGCCGTCGAAGACGCTGGCAAAGATGAAGCGGGTGTCGTTGTCGAAGATGACCTGCCGCGAGTCGTGCAGGGTGC
>CAYURT010000007.1:72972-85720 GCA_964447215.1 uncultured Mycobacterium sp. | reverse complement strand
CTGGACAGCTTCCTGGTCGAGATCACCGCCGAGGTGCTGCGGCAGGTCGACGCCAAAACCGGCAAGCCGCTGGTCGACGTCATCGTCGACGAAGCCGGACAGAAGGGCACCGGCCGGTGGACGGTCAAATCCGCACTCGACCTCGGGGTACCGGTCACCGGTATCGCCGAGGCCGTATTCGCCCGGGCGCTGTCGGGCTCGGTGCCGCAGCGCCGGGCGGCCGCCGGACTGGCATCCGGGCACCTCGGACAACGCCCCACCGAGTCCGCCCGGTTCATCGAGGACGTCCGCCAGGCCCTGTACGCCTCGAAGATCATCGCCTACGCGCAGGGCTTCAACCAGATTCAGGCCGGCTCCGACGAATACGGCTGGGGTGTGGCCCCCGGGGATCTGGCCACCATCTGGCGGGGCGGCTGCATCATCCGGGCCAAGTTCCTCAACCGGATCAAGGACGCGTTCGACGCCGACCCGCAGTTGCCCACGCTGATCGCCGACCCGTACTTCCGGTCCGCGATCGAGTCCGCCGTCGACGGGTGGCGCCGGGTGGTGATCACGGCCACCGAGCTGGCCATCCCCATCCCCGGCTTTTCCTCCGCGCTGTCCTACTACGACGGCCTGCGCACACCACGTCTGCCCGCCGCGCTGATACAGGGGCAGCGGGACTTCTTCGGCGCCCACACCTACGGGCGCGTCGACGCCGACCCGGGCGCCCGGTTCCACACGTTGTGGAGCGGCGACCGATCCGAGGTCGAGGCCTGAGCCCTCCCCGCGGGGTCATCGACCGGGGTCATCGAGGGGGGTCATCGAGGGGGTCGAAGCGCACTAGGCTGACCTGGTGCGTTTCCTCGACGGGCACCGGCCGCCCTATGACCTGACCTACGACGACGTGTTCATCGTTCCCGGCCGCACCGAGGTCGAGTCCCGATTCGATGTCGACCTGTCGACCTCCGACGGCAGCGGGACCACCATCCCGGTTGTGGTCGCCAACATGACCGCGGTCGCCGGACGCCGGATGGCCGAAACCGTCGCTCGCCGCGGCGGGCTGGTCGTACTGCCCCAGGACCTGCCCATTCACGCCGTCGCCGAGACCGTCCAGTTCGTCAAGACTCGCGACCTGGTCGCCGACACCCCGGTCACTCTCAGCCCCGACGACTCGGTCTCCGACGCCGTCGCCCTGATACACAAGCGTGCTCACGGCGCCGCCGTCGTCGTGCACGACGGGCGCCCGGTCGGCCTGGTGACCGAGGCCGCGGCCGCCGGTGTCGACCGGTTCGCCAGGGTGCGCGACGTGGCGGTCAGCGACTTCGTCACCGCGCCGCTGCACACCGACCCGCGCCGCGTTTTCGAACTCCTCGAGCACGCCCCGTTCGGTGTCGCCGTACTCACCGCTTCCGACGGCTCCCTGGGCGGGGTGCTCACCCGCACCGGGTCGGTGCGAGCCGGCATCTACTCCCCCGCCGTCGACGTGGCGGGCCGGCTGAGGATCGCGGCGGCCGTGGGCATCAACGGCGACGTGACCGCGAAGGCCGTGGCACTGGCCGAGGCCGGTGCCGACGTCCTGGTCATCGACACCGCGCACGGCCATCAGGCAAAGATGATCGACGCCGTCAAGGCGGTCGCCGCCCTGGACCTGGGCCTGCCGCTGGTGGCCGGGAACGTTGTCTCCGCCGAGGGCACCCGCGATCTGCTGACCGCGGGCGCGTCGATCGTCAAGGTGGGCGTAGGCCCCGGCGCGATGTGCACCACGCGGATGATGACCGGGGTGGGACGCCCGCAATTCTCCGCGGTGCTCGATTGCGCCTCGGCGGCGAGGGGCCTCGGCGGCCACGTCTGGGCCGACGGAGGTGTGCGTCATCCGCGCGACGTCGCTCTGGCTCTTGCCGCCGGCGCCGCCAACGTGATGATCGGATCCTGGTTCGCCGGAACCTACGAGTCGCCCGGCGACCTCATGTTCAACCGGGACGGAATGCCCTTCAAGGAGAGCTACGGGATGGCCTCCAAGCGCGCGGTGGCCGCCCGCACGGCTGCCGACAGCCCCTTCGACCGGGCCCGCAAGGCGCTGTTCGAGGAGGGCATCTCCACCTCCCGGATGGCTCTGGACCCCGACCGGGGCGGTGTCGAGGACCTGCTGGACCACATCACCGCCGGGGTGCGCAGCACCTGCACCTACGTGGGCGCGGCCACGCTGGCCGAACTGCATGACCGGGCGGTTCTCGGGGTGCAGTCCGCGGCGGGGTTCGCCGAGGGCCATCCGCTGCCCACCGGCTGGTGACTGCGAGGCGACGAGCCCACCCGTTACCATGGTGCCCTTGAAGTCCCCAAGCGAAAGAGACGTGCGTGCCGCAGGCTCCTGCTCCCTGCGTTGAGCGGGCCGACGGACCCACTCCGGAGGCCGAGCCCCCTTCTAGTCGGCCGGGCGCGAGGCCCGGCGACCCTGGCCGATCCGGCCGGCAACCCCGGTGAGTCCCGTGGGTGTGGCGCTGAGCCTGGTCGGCTTCGTTCTCCTGACCCTGGGGACGGCGGTGTTCGTCGCCGCTGAGTTCTCGCTGACCGCGCTCGAGCGCAGCACGGTGGATGCGAATGCGCGATCCGGTGGCCGGCGCGACAAATTCGTGCAGAAGGCCCATCGCACCCTGTCCTTCCAGCTGTCCGGTGCCCAGCTGGGCATCTCGATCACCACGTTGGCCACCGGGTTTCTGGCCGAACCGGTTCTGGCCCGGCTGCTGGACCCCGGGCTCCAGGCCCTCGGGGTGCCGGCCAAGACCGTGCCGGGCATCTCGTTGGCGCTGGCGATACTGCTCGCCACCTCACTGTCGATGGTGTTCGGCGAGCTGGTGCCCAAAAACCTCGCCGTGGCACGACCGATGCCGACGGCACGCGCGAGCGCGGGCCCGCAACTGCTCTTCTCGACGCTGTTCACCCCGGCGATCAGGCTCACCAACGGCACCGCGAACTGGATTCTGCGCAGGATGGGCATCGAGCCCGCCGAGGAGCTCCGCTCGGCGCGCTCGCCGGAGGAACTCGGGGCGCTGGTGCGCAACTCCGCCCAGCGCGGCGCCATCGACGGCGATACCGCGCTGCTGGTCGACCGGTCACTGCAGTTCGGCGCCCGCAGTGCCGAGGAGTTCATGACGCCGCGCACCGAGATCGAGGTACTGCAGGCCGATGACTCGCTGGCCGACCTGATGACCGCGGCGGCCAGGACCGGGTTCTCCCGGTTCCCGGTGGTCGCGGGTGACCTCGACGAGACAGTCGGCATCGTGCACGTCAAGCAGGTGTTCGCGGTACCCCCCGGACTGCGGTCGGCGACCCGGCTGGCCGGGCTGGCGGTCCCGGTCCCGCGAGTCCCCTCCACCCTCGACGGCGACGCTCTGATGGAACAGGTTCGCGCCAACGGCCTGCAGGCCGCTCTGGTGGTCGACGAGTATGGCGGCACCGCGGGGATGGTCACCGTCGAGGACCTCGTTGAGGAGATCGTCGGGGACGTCCGCGACGAGCACGACATCGCCACCCCCGATGTCCGGCGCAGCGGCTCGGGCTGGGAGGTCGCCGGTCTGCTTCGGATCGACGAGGTGGCCAGCGCTGTCGGATTCCGCGCCCCTGACGGCGAGTACGAGACCATCGGCGGCCTCGTGCTGGAAAAGCTCGGTCACATTCCCAGCACGGGCGACTCGGTGGAGCTTCTGGCGTTCAACCCGGAGGGGGTCACGGCGGACTCGGTGCGCTGGCAGGCCGTCGTGGTCGCCATGGACGGCCGCCGCATCGACCGGCTGTGCCTGACCAGGCTGGGCCCGGCCACCCCGGCCGACGGGGAGCGGGCCGATGGGCGCTGACATCTTCGGGATCCTGCTCGCGGTGGCCCTGCTGGCAGCGAACGCGTTCTTCGTGGGCTCCGAGTTCGCCCTGATCTCGGCCCGGCGCGACCGGCTCGAGGCGCTGGCCGAACAGGGCAAGCAGCGGGCGGTGACGGTGATCCGCGCCGGCGAGCGGCTCTCCCTGATGCTGGCCGGCGCGCAACTGGGGATCACGATCTGTTCGATCCTGCTGGGACGGGTCGCCGAACCGGCTGTGGCCCACCTGCTGGAGAAGCCGTTCGCCCTGCTCGGCGTCCCGGACCCGCTGGTGCACACGATCTCGTTCCTGATCGCGCTGGCGATCGTGGTGACGCTGCACGTGCTGCTGGGCGAGATGGTGCCCAAGAACATCGCCATCGCCGGGCCGGAGTCGACAGCGATGCTGCTGGTTCCCGCCTACCTGCTCTACATGCGGCTCGCAAGCCCTTTCATCGCCTTCTACAACTGGGCGGCCAACGCCGTCCTGCGGCTTTTCGGGGTGCAACCCAAGGACGAGTTGGACGTCACGGTGTCCACGGTGGAACTGTCGGAGATGATCGCCGAGTCCCGATCCGAGGGGCTTCTCGACGTCGAGGAGCACACCCGGCTGACCCGGGCGCTGCAGATCCGCAACCGGGTGGTCGGCGACGTCGCCGTCCCGCTGGGCGAAGTCCGCACCGTGGCGGTGGCCGGACCCGGCGGTGGCCCCACGGTCGGCGCGGTCGAAGAGGCGCTGGCCCAGACCGGCTACTCGCGGTTCCCGGTCGTCGACCCCGCCGGGTTCTTCCTCGGCTACCTGCACATCAAGGACGTGCTGGCACAGGCCGACGACCCGGCCGCGGTCGTCGCCGCCGACCGGGTGCGCCCGCTGCCCCGGGTTCCGGCGGACACGCCGTTGCCCGACGCCCTGTCCCGGCTGCGCCGCAACAACAGCCACCTCGCGCTGGTGACCGACAGCGGTGGCGTGGTGTGCGCGATGGTCGCGCTGGAGGATCTGGTCGAGGATCTGGTGGGCACTGTCCGCGACGGCACGCACCGTGGCTGAGACGGGAGCCGGCATCGCTGCCGATAGGATCAGGTGACTCTAAGGGAGGTCCGATGACCGATCGGGTGGCCGTTGGCGATTTGCGGGTGGCCCGCAGCCTGTACGACTTCATCAGCAATGAAGCCCTGCCCGGCGTCGGCATCGACCCGCAGAGCTTCTGGACCGGAGCCGAGAAGGTGATCGCCGATCTGACACCGCGCAACGACGCGTTGCTTGCACGCCGGGAGGAGCTTCAGCAGCAGATCGACCGCTACCACCGCCAGCGGGTGATCGGCGGGATCGACCCCGCCGAGTACCAGCGTTTCCTGGCCGATATCGGCTACCTGCTGCCCACGCCCGGTGATTTCACCATCACCACTTCCGGAGTCGATCGCGAGATCACCGACACCGCGGGGCCTCAGCTGGTGGTGCCCATCCTCAACGCGCGGTTCGCCCTCAACGCGGCCAACGCCCGGTGGGGGTCGCTCTACGACGCGCTGTACGGCACCGACGCGATCAGCGAGGACGACGGAGCCGAGCGAGGCGGCGGTTACAACCGGGTGCGCGGGGACAAGGTGATCGCCTACGCGCGCCGTCTCCTCGATGACGCCGTCCCGCTCAGTTCGGGCAGTTATGCCGCGGCCACCGCGTTCCGGGTGGTGGACTCCCAGTTGCAGGTCGAGTTGGGCGACTCCAGCCAGGTCGGTCTGGCCGACCCGGCGCAGTTCGTCGGCTACACCGGAGATCCCGACGATCCGGCGTCGCTGCTGCTGATCAACCACGGGCTGCATATCGAGATCCTCATCGACCGTGACTCGCCGATCGGTTCCACCGACCCGGCCGGCGTCAAGGACGTTGTGCTCGAGTCGGCGATCACCACGATCATGGACTTCGAGGATTCGGTGGCCGCCGTCGACGCCGACGACAAGGTGCTGGGCTACCGCAACTGGCTCGGACTCAACCGCGGGGACCTCGCCGAGGAGGTCAGCAAGGGCGGCACCACCTTCACCCGGGTGCTCAACGGCGACCGCGCCTACATCGCGCCGGACGGCTCGGAGTTCACGCTGCCGGGCCGCAGCCTGTTGTTCGTCCGCAACGTCGGGCATCTGATGACCAACGATGCGATCGTCGACGCCGACGGCAACGAGGTCTACGAGGGAATCCAGGACGCCCTGTTCACCAGCCTCATCGCGATGCACGGCCTGAGCGCGACCGAGCAGACCGGCCCGCTGGAGAACAGCCGCACCGGGTCGATCTACATCGTCAAACCGAAGATGCACGGACCCGATGAGGTGGCCTTCACCTGCGAGCTGTTCAGCCGGGTCGAAGACGTCCTCGGCCTCCCGCCCAACACCCTCAAGGTCGGCATCATGGACGAGGAGCGCCGCACCACGGTGAACCTCAAGGCCTGTGTGAAGGCCGCCGCCGACCGGGTGGTGTTCATCAACACCGGCTTCCTGGACCGAACCGGCGACGAGATCCACACCTCGATGGAAGCGGGCCCGATGGTCCGCAAGGGCGCCATGAAAACCCAGCCGTGGATCCTGGCCTACGAGGACCAGAACGTCGATGTGGGCCTGGCAACGGGATTCTCCGGCCGGGCCCAGATCGGCAAGGGCATGTGGGCGATGACCGACTTGATGGCCGACATGGTGGAACAGAAGATCGCCCAGCCGCGCGCCGGCGCCACCACGGCCTGGGTGCCCTCCCCTACCGCGGCGACCCTGCACGCGATGCACTACCACTACGTCGACGTCCACGCGGTGCAGCGGGAACTTGCCGGGCGGACACGCACCAGCATCGACCAGTTGCTGACGATTCCGCTGGCCGAACACGACCTGGCCTGGTCGCCCGGCGAGATCCACGAGGAGGTCGACAACAACTGCCAGTCGATCCTCGGCTACGTGGTGCGCTGGGTCGAGTCCGGGGTGGGATGTTCGAAGGTGCCCGACATCCACGACGTCGCGCTGATGGAAGACCGCGCCACGCTGCGCATCTCAAGCCAGCTGCTGGCCAACTGGCTGCGCCACGGAGTGATCACCGAGGAGACGGTGAAGTCCAGCCTTCAGCGGATGGCGGCCGTGGTCGACGAGCAGAACGCCGGTGACCCCGGCTACCGGCCGATGGCGCCGAATCCGGAGGCCAGCGTCGCCTTCCAGGCGGCTCAGGACCTGATCCTGTCCGGCGCCGCCCAGCCCAACGGGTACACCGAGCCGATCCTGCACAGGCGGCGCCGGGAGTTCAAGACCAGCCTCGGTCTGTGAGAACGCGGCCGGCCTGACAAGAAAAGGGATCAGCGCGTGGGCAAGCACAGCCTCCCCGGACGTGGGGACTCCTTCGGCGAATCCGGCACCGGCGAGGGCGACAGCGCCTCCGGGCCGACGCCGGGGGCGGACGGTCGCTGGCAGGGCCGCCGGCGGCGCACCGACGGGGGCCGGCGCGGCGTCAGCGTGGGCGTGATCGCCGCTCTGGTGACCGTGGTGGTCCTGGTCGGCGGGATCGTCCTGTGGAGGTTCTTCGGCGATGCCCTGTCCCGGCGTTCGGCCGACGCGGCGCGGCAATGCGTGGAAGGCACCGCGACCGTGGCCGTGGTGGCCGACCCCGCCATCGCGGTGAACGCGACCGCTTTCGCCGAGGCCTACAACGACGAGGCCAAGCCGGTCGGCGACACGTGCGTGAGCGTCGTCGTCACCGCGGCTGACTCGGCGGCCGTCGTCGACGGGCTCACCGGGACGTGGCCGGCCGATCTCGGCGAGCGCCCGGCTTTGTGGATTCCGGCCAGCTCCTTGCCGGCGGCCCAGCTGCAGGCAGCGGCCGGTAAGCAGATCGTCAGCGACGCCAGGTCGCTGGTCACCTCGCCGGTCGTGCTGGCGATGCGCCCACAGCTCAAAGAGGCCCTCACCGGGCAGGGATGGCCGGCGCTGCCGGGTCTGCAGAACAACCCGACCGGGCTGGACGCGCTGAACCTCCCAGGCTGGGGCCCGTTGCGGTTGGCGCTGCCCGTCACCGGAGCCGCCGACGCCTCCTATGTGGTCGCCGAGGCCGTCGCGACCACCTCCGCCCCACCCGGCGCGCCGGCGACCGGAGGACTGCCTGCCACGGGCGCGCTGCTGGCCGGCCAACCGCGGCTCGCCGACGACACCGCCGGGGAGGCGTGGAACGCCATGATGGCCGCCGGTGACCCGGCCGCCGCGCCGGTGCACGCCGTGGCGATCACCGAGCAGCAGCTCTACCAGCGCACCAGTGATCTCGCCGACGCGGCGGACGCGGTCGCTGAGTGGTTCCCCGACGGGCCGGTCGCGGTCGCCGACTTCCCCACCGTCCTGCTCGACGGTCCCTGGCTGTCCGAGGAACAGGTGGCGGCCGCCAGCGAGTTCGCCCGCTTCATGCGCAAACCCGAACAGACCTCCGCGCTGGTCGACGCCGGGTTCCGAACCGAGGGCAAGATGCCGAAAGGCAACGCCGTCGTCGGCTTCGGGCCGCTGGCCGCCCCGCTGCCGGTCGGCGACGACGAGGTGCGCGCGGCGATCGCGGCGGTGGCCGTGCCCGGCGTGGCGGCCACCACGACCGTGATGCTCAATCAGTCTCTGCCGGCCGCCCCGGCGGCGCTGCGCGACCGGGTGGCCGCCCTGCCCCCCTCAGCGGCGGTCGGACTGTGGACGTTCAACCAGGTCGAGGGCCAGTCCCTGGTGTCCACCGGGCCGCTCGCCGACGATCTCGGCGGGCAACAGCGCGGTGCCGCGCTGACCTCCGCCCTGGACGGGCTGGCCCCGACCGGCAGCGGTGTGTCCTTCACCACGCTGCGGCTGGTTTACGCCGATGCCGTCGCCAACTACCAACCGGGCCAACCGAACTCGGTGCTGGTGATCACCCAGGGGCCGCACACCGACCGCACTCTGGACGGACCCGGCCTCGAGGAGTTCATCAGCTCAGCGGTCGACCCGAACCGGCCGGTGGCGGTCAACGTCGTCACCGTCGCCGGCGACCCGGACCGGCCCACCTGGGAGGCGGTCGCCCAGCTGACCGGGGGTAGCTACCTGGAGGTGCCCGGGCCCGACAGCCCGGAGCTGATCGCCGCGGTGTCCAGGCTGCTGGACTGACCCGGCCTAACCCAGTTCGAGCAACTGCCGGGTGCCGACCGCGAAGGCCTCGGGAACTTCGATCTGCGGATAGTGGCCGATGCCCAGCAACTCGATCACCTCCGCGGTCGGACGTAGTTCCCGCAACCCGGCCAGCACCTCGGTGGTCGCCACCGGATCGCCCGTCGCCCAGAGGAACCCGAGCTTCCTGGGCCAGTGCCGGACCGCGCCGTGCCAGCGTTGCGCGAAGCGCACCCGTTCGCCGAGGTAGGCCGAAAGCAGGTGGAGGATGCGCTCGCCGCGGTGATGGGTCAGCAGCGCCCACTGCGCTCGGGCCTCCTCGGCGCTGAGCGGATGTTCGGGACTGAAAAGTCGCGCGAACCCGCGGGTGAAGCCCCGCTCGTTGGTCAGCCGGGAGGCCAGGGGCCCGGCCGGTCCACGCAGGATTTTCTGGATCGGTCGCAGGCTGGCCCGCTCGAGGATCACGCTGCCGTTGGTCAGCACCGCCGCCTGCAGGTCGAAGGACAGCGCTCCGTCGAGGTCGCGGGCCAGCAGTTCGGTGGCCACCGAGGTGCCCATGTCGTGGGCGACCAGCACGAACGGGCCGTCGCGTGGACCCGTCTCGCGCACTACCTGCTCGACGATGTCGGCTTGTTCGAACAAGCTGTACCGGTGCTGCCGCGGCTTGTCGGACAGCCCGAATCCCAGGAAGTCCAGGGTGAGCCAGCCGTAGTCCCCAAGACGGCCGGTGACCTCCCGGAAGTCATAGGAACTCGACGGGAATCCGTGCAGCAGAAGGACCGTCGGTCCGCCGTCACGCTGCTCGCCCTTACCGGGCCGGGAGCGCACGAACACCGACCCGGCGCGGGTCCGGACGAATCCGCCGCCGGCCCGCCATTCCCGGACCCCCGCCGGCAGCACCGGCGGCATCAGGCGCGGACCGCGGCGGCGAAAGCCTCCACCGGCGGGCAGGAGCACACCAGGTTCCGATCACCGTAGGCACCGTCGACGCGGCGCACCGCCGGCCAGACTTTCGGGCGGAACCCTTTTCCGAGTGGATAGGCCGCCTGTTCGCGGGTGTAGGGGTGGTTCCAGGACTCGACGAGCAGGCACTCGGCGGTGTGCGGGGCATTGCGCAGTGGGTTGTCCTCAGCGGGCCACTGGCCACTGCCCACCTTGTCGATCTCGGCCCGGATGGCGATCATCGCCTCGCAGAAGGCGTCCACCTCGGCCAGGCTCTCGCTTTCGGTCGGCTCGACCATCAGCGTACCGGCCACCGGGAAGCTCATGGTGGGAGCGTGGAAGCCGTAGTCGGCCAGGCGTTTAGCGACATCGTCAGCGGTGACGCCGGTGTCTTTGGTGATGGTTCGCAGGTCCAGGATGCACTCGTGGGCCACCATGCCGTTCTCCCCCGTGTAGAGCACGGGGAAGTACTCGTCGAGCCGACGGGCGATGTAGTTCGCCGACGCGATGGCGGCGAGGGTGGCCTTGCGGAGCCCGCCGGCCCCCATCATCCGGATGTAGGCCCACGAGATCGGCAGGATCGACGCTGAGCCGTAGGGGGCCGCCGCGACCGGCCGGCCGTCGGGAAGCTCGGGGGCCAGTGGGTGGCCGGGCAGATAGGCGGCGAGGTGCTCCCGGACGGCCAGCGGCCCGACCCCGGGTCCGCCGCCGCCGTGCGGGATGCAGAACGTCTTGTGCAGGTTGAGGTGGCTGACGTCGCCGCCGAACCTTCCCGGGCGGGCCAGGCCCACCAGGGCGTTGAGGTTCGCGCCGTCGACGTAGACCTGGCCGCCGGCGTCGTGCACCGCCGCGCAGATCTCGGCGATATCGTGCTCGTAGACGCCGTGAGTGGATGGGTAGGTGATCATCAGCGCGGCGAGTTCGTCGGCGTGCCGGGCGATCTTGTCGCGCAGCTCGTCGAGGTCGACGTCGCCGTTGTCGCGGCAACCGATCACCGCGACCCGCATCCCGGCCAGCGCCGCGGAGGCGGCGTTGGTCCCGTGCGCGCTAGAGGGAATCAGACACAGGTCGCGGTGGCCCTGCCCGCGTGCCGAGTGGTAGGCGCGGATGGCCAGCAGACCCGCGTACTCGCCCTGGGATCCGGCATTCGGCTGCAGGGAGACCGCGTCGTATCCGGTGATTCCGGTCAGCCACCGGCTGAGGTCCGCGATCAGCCGCCGGGTTCCCTGGGAGTCCTCGGCGGGCGCGAAGGGGTGCTGGCGGCCGAACTCCGGCCAGGTGATCGACTCCATCTCGGTGGCCGCGTTGAGTTTCATGGTGCACGAACCCAGCGGGATCATGGTGCGGTCCAGGGCCAGGTCCTTGTCCGACAGCGCGCGCAGGTAGCGCATCATCGCGGTCTCGGTCCGATATGCGGTGAACGCGGGGTGGGTGAGGAACTCCGTCGTGCGGGTATGGATCTCGGGTCCGTCGAAAGAGCCGCCCGGGGCCGCCCCGAACGCCTCGAGGACCAAGGTCACGTGGTCGTCGGTGGTGGCCTCGTCGCAGGACACCGAGACATGGTCGTCGTCGGTGCGCCAGATGTTGATGCCGCGCCGCCTGGCCGCGGCCTGGATGTCACTCGCCCGCCCCGGGACCCGGGCGCTCACGGTGTCGAAGAACCGCTCCTCGGTCACCTCGATACCGGCCGATACCAGGCCGGCCGCCAGAGCCCGGGCGTGATGGTGCACCCGACGGGCGATGGCGGTCAGACCCTCAGCACCGTGATAGCCCGCGTACATCGCGGCCACCACTGCCAGCAGCACCTGGGCGGTGCAGATGTTGGAGGTGGCCCGATCGCGGCGTATGTGCTGCTCGCGGGTCTGCAGGGAGAGCCGGAAGGCCGGCGAGCCGTCGGCATCGACCGAGACTCCAACCAATCGGCCGGGGAGCTGGCGGGCATGGGCGGACCGGGTCGCCAGATAGCCCGCGTGCGGCCCGCCGAATCCCATCGGCACACCGAACCGCTGGGTGGTGCCGAAGGCCACGTCCGCCCCGATCTCGCCGGGCGGGGTCAGCAGGGTCAGTGCGAGCGGGTCGGCGCCGAGTGCCACCAGCGCCCCGCGGCTGCGGGCCTGCTCGACCAGATGTGACCAGTCGGTGATGCGGCCGCTGGCCCCGGGCAACTGTGCGATCACACCGAAGAAGTCGCCATCGGGAAGCCCGTCACGCAGGTCGGCGGTGACGATCTCGATACCCAGCGGCTCGGCGCGGGTGGCCAGCACGGCGGCGGTCTGCACGAAGAGGTCGCGGTCGACGGCCAGCCGGTTCGTCGAGCCCTTGAAAGCCCGGTGCATCAGGGTCATCGCTTCGGCCGCCGCGGTGCTCTCATCGAGCATCGAGGCGTTGGCGACGTCGAGCCCGGTGAGATCGGCGACCATGGTCTGGAAGTTCAGCAGCGCCTCCAGCCGGCCCTGGCTGATCTCCGGCTGATAGGGCGTGTACGCGGTGTACCAGGCCGGGTTCTCCAGGATGTTGCGCAGCAGAACCGAGGGGGTCAGCGTGTCGTAGTAGCCCTGCCCGATCATCGAGACCGCGACGGTGTTGGCGTTGGCCAGCGCCCGGAGTTCGGCCAGCGCCTGGTGCTCGGCGGCCGGGGGCGGCAGTATGTCGAGTCCCGGCGCGACACCGCCGTCGGCCCGGTCGAGAATCCCGCCCGGCAGCGCCTTGGCCGCCAGTTCGTCGAGGGAATCGACCCCGATCACGGCGAGCATGTCCGACAGGGCCCGGCTGTCCAGGCCGATGTGTCGTTCGGCGAAGGACACTGACGACGACGACACCGAAGACGACGACACCGAAGACGACGACAC
>CAYURT010000007.1:40271-72872 GCA_964447215.1 uncultured Mycobacterium sp. | reverse complement strand
CGAAGGACACTGACGACGACGACACCGAAGACGACGACACCGAAGACGACGACACCGAAGACGACGACATTGAAAACGAAGACACGGTCGATGATTCGGACACTCAGCACTCCTGACTCGGGTGTGGCGCCCTCTCCCTCTGTCGTCTGTGCCTGAGAGATTCGGTGACCCGCGCAGCGGATCGCCTTTCCCCATCGGCGGGCGTCCCCGGTGGAGGGGCCGCCGCTTTCCAGAGGCATCGTGTCGTCTCGCGGTCCGGTTGCCTGAGAGGTTGACGGAGAGGTGTTGCTCCTTCGGCGTCCACGACTGGCTGTCGCAGAACTCTCCCGCGCGGCTTCGATGCGCTTCTAAGTCTAGTTCCACGCCGGGCGGAGACCAAAGTCTCCGACACGCCGCGGGTTGAGGCGGCTCGCCGCCGCGTGGGACAGCGACGAGGGCGGAAAAAGCTACGAGAGGCGGAGCGCGGTCGGCAGCCGCGTCAGCCGATCTTGCGGTCGCGGCTCTTGCGCCGCGATGCCAGTTCGTCCTCGGGGGCGGCGATCGACTCGCCTCCGTCGGCACGCTCACCCGGGAAGTCCGCGATGGCTCCGGTCAGCTCGCGCATGGCGCCGCTGACCGCGATGCCGAACACGCCTTGGCCGCCCTGCAGCAGATCGACGACCTCCTCGGCCGAGGTGCACTCGTAGACCGTGGTGCCGTCGGAGAACAGCGTGATGTTGGCCAGGTCCTGCACTCCACGCTGGCGCAGATGATCCACCGCGACCCTGATGTTGTGCAGGGAGATTCCGGTGTCGAGCAGCCGCTTGACGATCTTGAGGACCAGGATGTCCTTGAAGGAGTAGAGCCGCTGACTGCCGGAGCCGGCCGCCCCGCGGATGGAGGGCACCACCAGGGAGGTCCGGGCCCAGTAGTCCAGCTGGCGGTAGGTGATGCCGGCGATCTGGCAGGCGCTGGGCCCTCGGTAGCCGACCAGGTCATCGGGCAGCGAGTCGTCGGGGAACAGGCCGGCTTGGGCGGGACGGGACGCCGCTGCCGGGGCGGGGCCGGGGTCGTTGGACCCGGCCGTTCCGGCAAGGTCCAACTCTTCCTGACGTGGCTCGTCGCCCACTGCGCTTCCTCCCGCTGTTCCGACCTCTGCCCGGGGTGGTTCGAGCATACGCCCTGAGGCTCGGCGCCGTGCCGCTGACACAACACCGGATGCACAAGACTGAACGGCTTCAGTATGGGCGCGAAAGCTCGAGCCGCCCGGGAGCCGCGCAGCGTGTCGGGCAGTGCGGGCGCAAGATGCAACGGATCCGTGATGTTGACGCCGGCAGGCTGTCAGGTCGCCTTGAAGTCGTCCGGCGAGACGCTGTCGAGGAACTCCTTGAACTTCTCGACCTCATCCTCGCGGGCGGTGCCTGAGGCTTCCTCGTCGTTGTCCTCGGGGATCAGCAGTCCTGCCACATCGAGAACGGCCTCCTCGACGAAGATCGGCACACCGAGGCGGAGAGCGATCGCCACCGAGTCCGAGGGACGGGCCGACACCCGGACGTCCCGGTCGAAGATCATGTCCGCGTAGAAAGTCCCCTCCTGAAGATCCACGATCCGCACTTCCTTGAGCGAATGCCCCAGGGCGCCGATCACATCACCGAAGAGGTCGTGGGTCAGCGGACGGGCGGGCTCAACACCCTGCTGTTCGAGAATGATCGCGTTCGCTTCGCTGGGGCCGATCCAGATCGGCAGGTAGCGGTCACCGGTCGTCTCGCGCAACAGCAGGACGGTCTGATTGGCGGGCTGCTCCACCCTGATACCGACGACTCGAACCTCAACCATCTCCGCTGTCACCTCCGAGCAAGAGCGCGCCCGCGCTCCCGGATTCCGGTCGCGTCACCGCCACCGATCGGGCGGTCATCGAAAGTCTAGTCCTCAGCGGCCGAGCACGTCTCGTACCGCGGACTTGATCAGCGAGGTGTGCAGGGTGATGGCCAATGCCGCGACCTCACGGGCCAATTCGTCGGCGCGGTCACGAGCACCGGCCTTGCCCGCCTTGCCGACAGGACCCGCGATCTGGGCGATGAGATCGGACTGACGGTCCGCGGCGGAACGGAACGCGCGAAGGTGCCTGGGCTCCACCCCATAGTCGGCCAGCACGCCCGCGCACTGTGCGATCACCACCGAATGCTCGTCGAAGAACCCGCCCGGCCCGGTCTTGATGACACCGGCCTTGCACAGTGCGCTGAGAAGTTCCGAGCTCACCCCCGACCGGGCCAGCAGATCTTCCCGGCTCAGCCGCACCGCGGCGTGAAGCGCCCCGTCCGCGCCGGCCGGGCGGGCGTCGCCCTCGGCGGCCACCGGCACCAGCCGCGGCGGCGGGTACGGAGACCCCGGCTGCGGCAGTTCTCCGTCGGGCTGGGCGTCGAGTTCGGCCTTGATGACCTTCAGCGGCAGGTAGCGATCCCGCTGGGCGCTGAGAATGAACCGCAACCGCGAACAGTCGTAGGCGGTGAACCGCCGATACCCCGAGGGACTGCGCTGCGGTGTCACCAGCCCCTCGGCCTCGAGGAACCGGATCTTGGAGATGGTGACGTCGGGAAAATCCGGACGCAGCAGATCCAGCACCGCGCCGATCGACATCCCCGATCCGGGATTGTCCGATCGTGACCTATCGAGCGCTGTCACTGTCCCCGGCGGGCTTGGGTCCGGTCAGGAACACCAGCCGGAACTTGCCGATCTGCACTTCGTCGCCATTGGCGAGGGCGGCGGAGTCCACCGGCTCCCGGTTGACGTAGGTGCCGTTGAGGCTGCCGACGTCGACGACCTGGAACTCGTCGCCCTCGAGCCGGAACTCGGCGTGGCGCCGACTGACCGTGACGTCGTCGAGAAAGATGTCCGAGTCGGGGTGGCGGCCGGCGGCGGTCGTCGGCTGGTCGAGGAGGAACCGGGAGCCGGCGTTCGGTCCGCGCTTGACCACCAGCAGCGCCGATCCCGCAGGGAGACCCTCGACCCCGGAGACCGCGGTCTCACCCACCGGACTGGCGGGAGCGTCGAGCTCATTGAGGAAGTCGGCCCGGAAAACCGAGGTCGTTTCGACCGTGACCTCTTCGGAGGTGCTATCCGACCGCTGATCGTTTTCCGTCACCCGTACTCCTCACCGGCTGCCCGCGGCGCTGTCCGCGGGACCCGCGGGGCCTCCGCCCCCTCCCGGGCTCGCCATCGTCATCATCCCGTCCGAGTCTTCGCCCCGTCCGAGTCTTGTCTCAATTTGAGTATTTGTCTCGTCTGACCGTACCGTCCAGCTCCCGTCGGAGTGCGCATCACCACGGGTTCGCCTGCTTATGTCAGTGTGGCGCGGTAGGCGTCCGCGTCGAGCAAACCGGACAAACCCTGCTCAAGGGTATCGCCGTCAGCCTGCAACTCCAAGAGCCAGCCCCGGCCGTAGGGGTCGGAGTTGACCAGGCTCGGGTCGGCCTCGAGCTCGGTGTTCACCGCCGCCACGGTCGCCGAGACCGGGGCGTAAAGATCGGACACCGACTTGGTCGACTCGACCTCGCCGAAGGACTGTCCCGCGCTGACCTCGGTTCCGGCGGCGGGCAGCTGTACGTAGACGACGTCGCCGAGGGACGACTGCGCGAAGTCGGTGATCCCGACCCGGACCGTGTCCTGGCCGGTCCGGAGGACCCACTCGTGCTCGGCGGTGTAGCGCAGGTCGGCGGGGACGTCGGTCACGGGGCTCCTCGGATGTCGGTGGTCTCGGCGTCGGGCGGTCTGTCGACCGGGTGAGCGTATTGGCGCGGTTCGGATCCTCGCAAGGCGGCCCGGCCGATGCGGTCCGCACCCCCGGGGCGCCGCGGACCACCGGGGCTCAGCCCACCGCCTGTCCGGACGTCCTGGGCAGACGTCGCGCCACCAGGCGCACCTGCAGCAGGTAGAGCAACGCCGACCACAGATACATCCCGGTACCCCAGATGACGAACGCCCACCCGCAGGCGCCGACGACCCTGCTCCACACCGCGTCCCACTGACCCAGGAGAACCAACGGGAATCCCGACATCAGGGCGAACGTGGCGGCCTTGCCCACATACGTCACCGGCAGCGCCCGCACCCCCCGGGCACGCAGCACCGGAAGTGTGGCGGCCAGGACCGCGTCGCGGGCCAGCAGGACGGCAACCAGCCACCACGGCACGATGGCGGCCGCGGCCAGCATCACCGGCACCGCCACCATGTAGACCCGGTCCACGAGCGGATCGAGGACCTCACCCAGGCGCGAAGACTGGTTGGCCACCAGACGCGCGATCTTGCCGTCGGCCCAGTCCGAGACGCCGCTGACCATCAGCACGGCCACCGCCGGACCGTAGGCGTGGCGAACCAGCAGCAGGTAGCCGAAGACCGGAAGCAGCACCAGACGAACGATGCTGAGCACGTTGGGGATCGT
Organism: uncultured Mycobacterium sp.; assembly: GCA_964447215.1. Lineage (GTDB taxonomy): Bacteria > Actinomycetota > Actinomycetes > Mycobacteriales > Mycobacteriaceae > Mycobacterium. The sequence goes on along the minus strand of CAYURT010000007.1, from coordinate 68,458 downwards.
CAGAACCCGGCGCTCCATACGGTGAACCTAGCGGTCGGCCGGCGGGCTAGCGGAACACCCCGGGCAGGCTCAACGCCGACATCGCGTCGTCCCGCAGCGGGTTGTCGTGGACCATGTAGGTCCACGTCGAGGTCGGCCGGGCCAGTTTGGACAGGTCGAGACCGGGTTCCCTGTCGAGCAGGTTGGCGGTCTCGAAGGTCTGCTGGGAAGCCTCGATCGCATCGGCGGCCAGGTCGTTGAACGCGTCCACGGCCAGCCGGTGGAACTCGTCGAGGGGGTTCTGCCGCCCCAGCGCCCGTAAGTGGATGCTCTCCCGCATGTCGGCCAGGTAGGCCAGGTGGTCAGCCCAGCCCCGGTCGAGGTGGAAGAGCATGATCCGCCGGCAGATCCGCTCGAGATCCTCCTCGCTCAGCGTCTCGGAGAGTCCGGCATAGCGTTCGGGGCTCAGTTCGCGGAGTTCCTCCCGGGCGGCCGGGGTGGCCAGCAAGGCGTTGCGCCGCTCGACGATGATGGCCCGCTGCTGGGCGATCAGCTGGTTGTAACGCCAGGTGTTGGCGTGCACGTCGAGCATCCGGCCCTCGGCAACCCGCTGGGCGTGGTCGAGCAGCGTGGTCGACTTCGGGCTGGTGATGCGGCCGGTCTCATCGCATTCGGAGGGCAGCTTCCCGGGCTCGACGTGGGCGGTGACCACATCGTCCTCCCAGCTGGAGAAGAACACCGAGGAACCCGGGTCGCCCTGCCGGCCGGACCGGCCGCGAAGCTGGTTGTCCAGCCGCTCGGTGCGGTGCCGTCCGGCGCCCACCACATGCAGCCCGCCCAACTCGGCGACCTCGGCCTTCTCCGGCGCCGTCTCGTCCACCTCGGAGCCTCCGAGCCTGATGTCGGTGCCGCGCCCGGCCATCTGGGTGGAGACCGTCACCGCGTTCAGCTTCCCGGCCTCGGCGATGACGCGGGCCTCCTCTTCGTCGTTCTTGGCGTTGAGCACCACCGCGGGCACGCCCCGCCGCAGCAGCCGGGCGTGCAGATCCTCCGACTCCGCGACATCGTGGGTGCCGACCAGTATCGGCTGCCCGGTGGCGTGCACGTCGACGATGTGGTCGAGGATGGCCTCGTTCCGCGCCGCGGCGGTGATGTAGACGCGGTCTGGCTCGTCCTGGCGGACGTTCGGGGTGTTCGGCGGAATCGGCGACACCCCCAGCTTGTAGAACTGCCGCAGCTGCTCGCCGGCGGCCAGCGCGGTCCCGGTCATGCCGCACACCGTCGAGTACCGGTTGATCAGGGCCTGCACGGTGATCGTGTCGAGGACCTCACCGGTCTCGGTGGTCTCGATCCCCTCCTTGGCCTCGACAGCGGCCTGCAGCCCGTCCGGCCAGCGCTGCAGCGTCGCGATGCGCCCACGCGAGGCGTTGATCAGCTGCACGGCCCCGTCGCGCACGATGTAGTGGACGTCGCGCTGCAGCAGCACCTGGGCATGCAGCGCCACGTTCACCTCGATCAGCGTGGTGGAGACATGGTCCTCGGAGTACAGGTCGATCCCGCCCAGGGCCTGCTCGAGACGCTGGGCGCCGGCCTCGGTGAGATGGACATTGCGGCTGTCGGTATCGGTGGCGTAATACTCCGCGCCCGTCCCGGGGCGGCTCTCTGCCACCAGGTCGCCGACCAGCCGGACGATCTCCAACCGCGGTGTTTCGCGGTGGGTGCTGCCGGCCAGCACCAACGGAACCAGCGCCTCGTCGACGAGCACCGAGTCGGCCTCGTCGACCAGGGCGACGTCGGGGTTCGGTGAAACCAGGTCGGCGATATCGGTGACGAGCTGGTCGCGCAGCACATCGAAACCGACCTCGTTGACCGAGGCGTACGTGACGTCGCAGCGGTAGGCGGCGCGGCGCTGTTCGGGTGTGGAGTCCGCCGTGATCCACCCCACCGTGAGCCCCAGGGCCTCGATCAGGGGTCCCATCCATTCGGCGTCGCGGCGGGCCAGATAGTCGTTGATGGTGACCACGTGCACAGTGCGCCCCGCCAAGGCGTAGCCCGCAGCCGCGATCGCCCCGGACAGCGTTTTGCCCTCGCCGGTGGCCATCTCGACGACGTCGCCGGCCATCATCCGCAGCGCACCGAGCAGTTGCACGTCGAAGGGCCGTAGCCCGGTGGCTCGCTCAGCGGCCTCCCGCGCGATCGCCAGGAACTGGGGAACGTCCGGCGATTCGGCCAATGCGGTGAGGTCGAGCAGCCCGGCGGCCTTGGCCAGCTGCTCGTCGTCCAGACCGCGGGCCTTCTCGTCGAACGCCGCCGCGGCATCCACCTCGGTCATCGACTGGGCCTTGACCTTGTCGGCGCTCGCACCGAGCATCCGCCAGAAGCCACGGCTCAGCCGGCCCTGGCCGGTCGTCTTCACAGTCTTCGCCACGGGGACAACGGTACCGGCGCTCAGGCCAGATTCGACCGGCGCGGGTACGCCACGGCCGGGTCGGTGAGGGTGTTGACCACCGTCGGCAGGCCGCCGTCGAACGCGCGGCGCAGCGCGGGGCGCAACTCGGCCGGGGTGGAGACCAGTTCCCCGTGCCCCCCGAGGGCCCGTACCACCTCGTCGTACCGGGTTCCGGGGCGCAGTTCGGCCACCACCGAGTAGCCGTAGAGCATCTCCATCGGGTGCTTCTCCAGGGCCCAGATGCCGTTGTTGCCCACGACGGAGACGACGTGCACACCGTGGCGGACCAGGGTGTCCCATTCCATTCCCGAGAACCCGAACGCGCCGTCGCCCTGGATCAGCACAACCTGCCGGTCCGGGCGGGCCAGCTTGGCGGCCAGGGCGTACCCCGGCCCGGAGCCCAGACATCCGAAGGGACCCGCGTCCAGCCAGGCCCCCGGCACGTAGCTGTCGATCAACCGTCCGGCGTAGGAGCCGAAGTCGCCGGCGTCGATCACGATGATCGCGTCGCGGTCCAGCATCGGGACGAGTTCGGCGTAAACCCGCATCGGGTGCAGCGGGGTGCGGTCGTCGCCGAGTTCGGCCGCCTCCTTGGCGCGCGCCTCGGTTTCCTTGGTGCGCAGGGCGCCGATCCAGGCCTCGTGATCCCCCGCGGTGGCCTCCGAGAGGGCGGTCAACGTGGCCGGCAGGTCACCGTAGAGTTCGGCGGCGATGCCGCGCGGGTGCGGGCGATCCGGTTGGCAACGGTCGGCCACGATCAGTTGGGTGTCCTCACCGAATACCGCACCGAAGCCCAGCCGGAAATCCATCGGGACCCCGACCACGAGCGCCACGTCGGCTCCCGCCAGGGCGGCGGACCGCGCCCTGGAGAACGACAGATCCCGGTCCGCTCCGACGATCCCGCGCGCCATCCCGTTGGCGAGCACCGGGATTCGCAGCGCCTCGGCCAGGTGCAGCAGCTCGCGCTCGGCGTGGCCCCACCAGACGTTGGTGCCGGCCATGATGACCGGCCGCTGGGCGCCGCTGAGCAGTTCCACCGCCCGGTCGATGGCGGATCCGTCCGCCTGCGGGGGCGGGGTCAGCTCGGACAGCGCCCCGGGTTCGGAGCGGTCATGCGCCTCACCGAAGAGGTAATCCATCGGGAAGTCGACGAAAGCCACCCCGGAGGGCGCTCCCACCGCCGCCCGCAGCGCATCATCGACCCGGTCCCCGACCGCCGCGGCCGACTGTGCGGTCGCCGCATAACGGCACAGTGGCGCCACGAACGGCACGTGGTCGATCTCCTGCAGCGACCCCATCCCCCAGCGCAGCGCCGGGGCGCGGCCGCCGAGCACCACCATCGGCGACTGATTCTGCTGGGCGGCGGCCATCGCACTCATCCCGTTGGTGACCCCCGGACCGGCGGTCAGCGCCACCACCCCCGGCACCCGGGTGACCTTGGCCCATCCCTCGGCCGCGAAGGCCGCGGTCTGCTCGTGGCGGGTGTCGATCAGCCGGATCCCCTCGGCGCGGCAGCCGTCGTAGATGGGGAACAGGTGTCCGCCGGAGAGGGTGAACACGGTGTCGATCCCGCTGGCTTTGAGCCGGCGCGCGATCAGCCGGCCGGCCGGGAGGGCGTGTGAGCTGTCGGCGTCGGTCCCCGTCTCGATCCCCATCGTCTGAGCCTAACCATCGCCGCCGCGAGGCCCACCCCGATACTGGGGTAGCTTCGCCGCGGACACCCGCGGCTGGGAGGAGACCGACGTGGAGCCCTACGAGCCCTCGATGGACTGGGGTAGCGAGTTCATGCCGTCGCTGCAATCCATCCTGCAGTTCTGGGCGGTATCGGGGGTCATCACCGTAGTGGTGCTGTTCCTCCTCGCCCGCTTCACCCTGTGGGGCCGTCAGTACTGGCGGATCACCGGCGACTATTTCAAAGGGCGCGCTGCGGTCAAGCTGTGGGTCTGGCTGGCGGGCCTGCTGTTCCTGGCGATGGTGCTGGTCAGGATCAACGTGCTGATCAGCTACTTCAGCAACGACCTCTATTCCTCGCTGCAGGTCGCCTTCGAAGCCACCAGCGCCGGCGAGGAGACGATGAAGGCCGACGCGATCGCCGGTTTCTGGTTCTCGCTGGTCATCTTCGCCATCCTGGCCACCGTCTACATCAGCACGGCGATGCTCGACATCTACCTGACCCAGCGTTTCATCATCCGCTGGCGCACCTGGCTCACCAACAGGCTGACCGGGGACTGGCTGGATGACCGCGCCTACTACCGGAACCGGTTCACCGACAACCAGACCGACAATCCCGACCAGCGCATCCAGCTCGACGTCGACATCTTCACCACCGGCACCGGGCCGAACCCGAATACCCCGACCGTGGGAACCGGGTCGACGCTGGTCTTCGGCGCCATCACCTCGGTCGCCACCGTGGTCGCCTTCGTGCCCATCTTGTGGGAACTGTCCGGACCGCTGACCTTTTTCGGCGTCACCGTGCCGCACGCCCTGTTCTGGGTGGCATTCGTCTACGTGTTCTTCGCGACGGTGGTGGCGTTCTGGATCGGCCGGCCGCTGATCCGGTTCAGTTTCCGCAACGAACTGACCAACGCCGCCTTCCGCTACGCGCTCGTCCGGTTGCGCGACGCGGCCGAGGCGGTCGGCTTCTACCGGGGAGAGAGGACCGAGCGGCGGCTTTTGCGCGGCAGATTCGACCAGATCATCACCAACTATCGGGGTTATGTCCGTCGCACGCTGATCTTCACCGGCTGGAATCTTGCGATGAGCCAGGCGATCACCCCGCTGCCACTGGTCGTGCAGGCGCCGCGATTGTTCAAGGGCGAGATCGACTTCGGTGACCTCACCCAGTCGGCCACCGCCTTCTCCGAGATCAGCAGTTCACTGTCGTTCTTCCGCAACGCCTACGACCAGTTCGCGGCCTACCGCGCGTCGATCATCCGTCTGCACGGTCTGGTCGTCGCCAACGAGATGGCCCGCGATATGCCGAGTTTGGAAACCCTGCCAAGCACCGACGGTTCGGTGGAGCTGAAACGGGTCGAGGTGCGCACCCCCGCGGGCATCCAGCTCCTCGATCCCTTGGACCTGCGCCTGGGGCCCGGCGAGTCCCTGGTCGTCACCGGCAACTCCGGCGTCGGCAAGACGACGTTGCTGCGCAGCCTGGCACAGATGTGGCCCTACGCCTCCGGTGCTGTGGCGTGTCCGCAGGGCGACCGGGAGACGATGTTCCTCTCCCAGATGCCCTACGTGCCCCTGGGCGATCTGCGCACCGTTCTCTCCTATCCGGCAGAGTCCGGGGAAATCCCCGACGATCAGTTGCAGCAGGTCCTGGCCAAGGTTGCCCTCACCCACCTGACCGGCCGGCTCAACGAGGTGGCGGACTGGGCCAAGGTGCTTTCCCCAGGAGAGCAACAGCGCGTCGCCTTCGCCCGGATCCTGCTCACCAAACCGAAGGCGGTGTTCCTCGACGAGGCCACCTCGGCGTTGGACGAAGGACTGGAGTACGTGGTCTACGACCTGATCCGTACCGAGTTGCCCGACACCATCGTGGTCAGTGTCAGCCACCGGCCGGCCGTCGATCAGCACCACGAACAGCACCTGCACCTGCTCGGCGACGGCGAGTGGCGGCTGGGCCGGCTCGAGTCCGCCGCCCCGTCCCCTGGCTGACCGCGACGATCGGTGTGACAGCCGGGTGGCTGCGGGGTGATATCGCGGCCCGGCTTGGCCCAAACCGGGCGGACCACCGGGGATAACTGACATGCTGGGGCGCGAGCAGATCCTGAGGAGAGCGCCCCGTGGAGATGTACAAGCCCTCGCTGGACTGGTCCGACGAGGTGCCGGCATCGCTGCTGTGGTCGGCCAAGGCCTGGGTCATCGCCGCAGCCGTGACCGTTGTCCTGCTGATACTGCTGGCCCGCTACACCGTGTGGGGCCGGCAGTTCTGGCGCATCACCGGCGGCTACTTCCGGGGCCGGGAGAGCGTGCTGGTGTGGGCCTGGCTGGGGGTGCTGCTGTTCTCGGTGATGATCTCGGTGCGCCTGCAGGTTCTGCTCAGCTATTTCAGCAACGACCTGTACTCGTCGCTGCAGACCGCGTTCGAAGGCGCCGGCGCCGGAAACGAGGCGGTCAAACAGTCCGGCGTTGACGGCTTCAAGCAGGCGATCCTGACCTTCGTGGTGATCGCCGCGGTCTACATCGCCAGCATGCTGATCGACGTCTACCTGACCCAGCGCTTCATCATCCGGTGGCGGGTGTGGTTGAACAACCGCCTGATCGGGGACTGGCTGGACGGCGAGGCGTTCTATCGGGTGCGCTTCCTCGACAACCCGGTCGACAACCCCGATCAGCGCATCCAACTCGACATCGACGCGTTCACCGCGGTCACCGGCAGTGGAGTGAACACCCCGGACGTGGGCACCGTGACCACGCTGCCGTTCGGGGCCATCTACTCGGTGGTCAACGTAGTGGCGTTCACGCCGATCCTGTGGAACCTGGCCGGGCCACTGACACTTTTCGGCGTCACCATCCCGCACGCGCTGTTCTGGATCGCGCTGGCTTATGTGTTCGCCACCACGGTGGTCGCGTTCTGGATCGGCCGCCCCCTGATCCGGTTCAGCTTCCGCAACGAACGGACCAACGCCGCCTTCCGCTATGCGCTGGTCCGGTTGCGCGACGCCGCCGAAGCAGTCAGCCTCTACCGCGGCGAACGGGCCGAAAGGTCCATACTCCGAGAACGTTTCGGGGAGATCATCACCAACTACCGCCGCTATGTGGTCCGCAGCCTGGTGTTCCTCGGCTGGAACCAGACCGCCAGCCAGGCCATCAATCCGCTGCCCCTCGTCGTCCAGTCCCAGGAGCTTTTCAAGGGCAACCTGACCTTCGGTGACGTGACGCAGTCCGCCTCGGCGTTCAGCAACGTCCACGACTCGCTGGCATTCTTCCGCTCGGCCTACGACTCGTTCGCCTCCTACCGGGCGACCATCATCCGACTCGACGGGCTGGTCCGCGCCGACGCGCAGGCCCGGGCCCTCCCCCGGCTGCACATCGAGCCCAGCCCGTACGCCCTGGAACTGACAGACCTGGAAATTCACGCCACCACAGGCAGGTTGCTGCTCGACAAACTCACCCTGCGACTGGAGCCGGGCGAATCCCTGGTCATCACCGGCCCGTCCGGATGCGGCCGAACCACTCTGCTGCGCAGCCTCGCCGGACTGTGGCCCTACGCCAGCGGCACCCTGCGCCGTCCCGGCGATGAATCCGACGCCATGTTCCTCTCGCAGGTGCCCTACATGCCGCTCGGTGACCTCCGTGCGGTGCTGTCCTATCCCAACCCGGAGGCTGAGCTCCCCGACGAGCAGCTGATCGCCGCGCTCAACGAGGTCGCGCTGGGCCACCTCACCGGCAGCCTCAACGAGACCGCGGACTGGTCCAAAACGCTCTCACCGGGCGAGCAGCAGCGGATAGCGTTCGCCCGCATCCTGTTGCACAAGCCCGCACGGATCTATCTCGACGAGTCCACCGCCGCGCTCGACGAGGGCAACGAGTACGCGTTGTACCGGCTGATCCGAACCCGCCTCCCGCGCAGCATCATCGTGTCGGTGACCCACCGCAACACTGTCAAACAACACCACCTCCACCACCTGCGACTGATCGGTGACGGCCGGTGGGAATTGGAGCGCCAGGGCGAGCCGGCGGGCGTCTGACCGTTAGTCCGGGGGCGCCGGATCATTCTGGGGCCCTCCCGAGTTCGCGAACGCCGCAGCGTGGCTGCCGGCCCGCCGCCCGAAGAACGAGCCCTCACCGAGCTGGGTGCCGCTGGAATAGCCCTTGCCGTCCTGGGCGATGTTGGACGCGCAGGCACCGGCGGCGTACAGACCCGGGATGGGTGTGCCGCGCTCGTCGAGCACCTCACCGTCGACATCGGTGGCCAGACCGCCCACGGTGAACCCGGAGTACATGGCCTTGCCGAGCGACAGGTCGAAGGCCGCCCACGGGCCGGTGTCCTGCGGGGCGAGGAATTCCGGCTGTTTGTGGAAGTCGGGGTCCTCGCCGCGGGCCGCGAATTCGTTGTAGCGCTGCAGGGTGGCCACCAGGTTTCCCTCGGGAATGCCGAGCGAGGCCTCCATCTCCGGCACCGTCTCCCAGCCGTCGATGAACTTGATCAGCGGGAACTCCGGGCGCTGCAGGTGCGCCTCGTCGACGATGAGGAAGGCCGCGCTGTCGGGCTGGTCCATCACGAAACCCGAGGTCCGGGAATGGTAGGAGTCCTCGGCGACGAACCGCCGGCCGAGCTTGTTGACGATGACACCGGTCAGCAGGATCGCCGGAGGGTAGGCCGGCGCGGTGATGAAGGCCTGGTCCATGTGCCTGGTGGCGCCACCGGCTGAGACACCCAGCCGGATGCCGAGACCGTCGTCGTAGGTGTTGCCGAGCACGAAGGGCTTCTCGGCCAGTTTCGGGGTGTACTCCGCCACCATCTGCGGGTTCATCACAAACCCTCCGGCGGCGATCACCACCGCCTTGGCCCGCGCGGCTCCGGTGTCGCCGAAGTGCTTCCAGGCCACCCCGGCGACCGCGCCGTCCTCGGTGACCAGGTTGGTCACCCCGGTCTCGTAGCGGATCTGCACTCCCAGCTCGGCGGCGCGCTTGAGCAGCAGGTCGATGACCATCGCCGCGCCCTGGGTGTCCCCGGGTACCGGCACCTTATGGCCACGCGGAGCAGGCACCGCGATGTCCTTGAACGGCCAGACCTTCTCGTTGCCGGTGTACATCAGGCCCTCGGTGCCGGGCTGGATCACCGCCTTCTCGGGGTAGTAACTCCGCTCGAAGTGGATCCCGAGATCCTCCAGCCAGTTGAAATGCTCGACACTGTCCTCGCAGTAGGCGCGGATCTTGTCATGCTCCGGGTCACGGGACATCGCGACCAGGTATTTGTACATCTCCTCGGCGCTGTCGGGATGCCCGGTGGCCTGCTGCACAGCGGTACCGCCGCCCAGGTAGAAGTGCCCGCCCGCCAGCGCTGTGGTGCCACCGGCCACCGCCGCACGCTCGAGGACGAGAACCCGGGCGCCGGCTGCCGCCGCGCTGACCGCGGCGCACCCGCCGCCGATCCCGAACCCGATCACCACCACGTCGACGTCGTCGGAGAACTGCCCGACCGCGGAGGCATCGAGCGCGGCGGGGACGTCCAGCCCGCTCACGGCGAGGCCGAGGACTGCTCGGTAGGGGGATTCATTTGCCGTTGAGGATATCCCCGCCGCCAGCCGGTGGCGAGAACGTGTTCTAGCCGCGGGCCGAGACGGCCGTGATCACTCCCGCGCCGATGTCGCCCAGGGCGTCCCGGCTGGTGGCCTGCCACGAGACCGCCACCGGCAGGTGACCCCAGGTGCTGTTGAAAAGCCCGATGAGGACCGCGGTTCCGTCACCGGCAAGGGTGTACACCGGGCCACCGGAGTCGCCTTTGCGGCTGACCACCCCGTTGTCCATGGTGAACCAGCCGTTGTTGATCCGCTCGATCGTCCCGCAGCTCTCGCCGGTGATCACTCCGTAGTGGCAGACCTGCTGTCCGACGGTCAGCGGCGCCGCGGCGTCGGCGACGAGCTGACGGCCGACCGGGGTGATGTCGTTGATGACCACGTCGGCGGCCAGGTCGATCACCTGATAGTCGGAGATGACCTGGTCGACCCGGACCACGCTGCCATCGGGGGTGTTGTCCCGCCAGCTGGAGACGGTGCCGAGGAATCGGCCGCCGGCATCGGTGACCGGGCCGTGGCCGCCGCAGTGCCCGGCGGAGAAGGCGATCCGCTCAACGCTGTCGACGTAGCCCAGGGTGCACAGCGAGCCCGCCTGACGGATCTCCATGCCCGGGTAGACCACCACCGACTCGACCGCCGGAGTCGGCTGCGCGGACTCCACCGCGGCAGCCGGGGCCGCTGACATCATCAGCGCGGACGTCAGTCCGGCCCCGGCCGCCGCAGCGAGAACAACGGATCGCAGGAATCGCAGCACCGCACACCTCAGATCGCCGGGCGACCCGTTGGCAACGCGGTCGCAATAATGTGTCGACTGTGTATCGGCGTGAAACGCCGATCGTTACCGACCTGCGATCCGGGTGCTGTCGCCCCTGGTCAGGGGAGGGTGATGACCTGCCCGATCTCGATGTGATCCGGGTTGGCGATGTTGTTGGCCGTGGCCAGCTCCATGTAGCGGTTGCCGTCGCCGAGGAACCGCTCGGCGATCTTGAACAGCGTGTCGCCGGAGACCACGGTGTAGGTCTTGACCTCGTTGGCGACGGGGGCGATCTCCACGACCTCTTCCTCGACGACCACCGGGGGTGGCGGCGCGTCGGTCTCGGTCCGCGAGGACCACGCGGCACCGTCGGCGGCGTAGAGCACCAGGTTGCGGTCGTCCTGCAGGACGAGCTTGACGTTCTTCTTGCCCTTGGTGTCGGAGTGCCAGACCGGCTTGTCGTTGGTGTAGAGCACGAAGTTGCCGTCGGACTGCACCTCTGCCCGGACCACGTCCTGGCCGTTGGTGCCGGTAGCCCAGACCGCTTCCCCGCGTGCGGCGAGCACGAGGTTGCCGTCTTCCTGCAACGTCAGTGTGTAGGCGCCGTTGTTCGAGGTGAGCGAATCGCCCTTCCCCAGCTTCTGCCCTGCGGTGAGTGTGTCTCCCACGCTCTTTCTTCCTTCCATAGGCCGCCCTCTGCTCGGACGGGCGTTCGCGAGCCTACTGGAAAAAAGCGGGTGCGCCGATGGCGTTGAGCAAACACGCGATCAGGAATCGAATCCCAGGCCCAGGGTGTCGAGAACCCGCAGGAAAAGGTTGCGCCGGCCACCGTTGTGGTCGGCCCGGTCCAGCGACCACCGGGTCGCCTGGATCCCGATGCTGGCCAACGGCTCGGGCGGGAAGGGCGGGGGACGCTTGCGGACCATGGCCAACTCGGTGCGCGCGGTGGCGCGTCCGTCGAGCAGGTCCAGGCAGACGTCGGCGGCGAACCGGCTGGCGCCGACGCCCAGGCCGGTGAAGCCGTTGACGTAGGCGATCCGCCCCCGGCCGGCCAGTCCCCAGTGCGCGCAGAACCGCGTGTTGGCGTCGATCGGGCCTGCCCAGCGGTGGCTGAAACGAACGTCGGCCAATTGCGGGAAGGTGATGAAGAAGTGCGCGGCGAGCTTGCGGAACGATTCCGGCCGGTCCTCGTAGCGAGAGTCGACCCGGTGGCCGTAGTGATAGACCGCGTCATAGCCGCCCCACAGGATCCGGTTGTCCGACGAGAGCCGGTAGTAGTGGAACTGGTTGGCGCTGTCGCCGATCCCCTGGCGCGCCCGCCAGCCGATCCGCCCGAGCTGTTCCTCGGTCAGCGGCTCGGTCCCCAGCACGTAGTCGTAGACCGGTATGGTGTGCAGCCGGTTACGCCGCAGCAAACTCGGGTAGACGTTGGTGGCCAGCACGACCCTGTCCGCGGCGATGCGGCCCGCGTCGGTGGTCACCACCACCCGCCCGGACTCCCGGCCGATCCGGCGCGCGGCGGTGTGCTCGAAGATCCGGACCCCGTTCTCGGTGCAAACCCGGGCCAGTTCCACGACCAATCGGGCCGGGTGCACCAAGGCGCAGTGCGAGGAGAACAGTCCCGCCATGAACGTCGGCGAGTCGACCTCGGCCCGCACCTGAGCCTGGTCGAGGAAGTCGCCGCGGCCCTCCGCCGCGGCGTGGCGCAGCCCCGGGACCTGGTAGGGCTCGGTGGCCACCGACAGCATCCCGGTGAGTTCCCAGTCGACCTTCATGCCGTAGCCGTCGATATCGCGCTGCATCCCGGCCAGGTTCTCCGCACCCAGACGTTCGAGTTCATCGAACTCGTCGGGCCAGCGAGACTTCCCGTTCTCGGCGCCGTGGGTCAGGCTGGCCTCCACGAAACCGCCGTTCCGCCCCGACGCGGCCCAGCCGAGCCGTTCCGCCTCGATCAGGGTCACCCGCTGGCCGGGGTTTCGTTCGGCCGCACGCAGGGCCGTCCACAAGCCGGCGTAGCCGCCACCGACGATCAGCAGGTCGCAGTCGGCCGAACCGGCCAGCCGTTCGAATTCCGGGCGGGTTTCCAGCAGTGCGGGGTCAAGCCACATCGAGCCGAACACCGCGGGCGCCAGCGCCTCGGAGATCAGGCGCTGGTCGATGTCACGGTCGAAGACGGTTTTGCTCACGATCCCATGTTTCACCGGGCGAACCGGGCGAGCAAGGGCCCGACGATCGCCAGCACGAAGACGTAGGGGGTGGCCACCGCCCCCAGGACTCCCCCACCGGCGCCGACGAGGCCGATGATCACCAGGGAGAACTCGCCGCGGGCGATCAGGGCCGTGCCGGCGCGCAACTGCCCGGCCTTGCCCGCACCCTCCCGGCGGGCGGCGTAGGCGCCGGTGACGACCTTGGTCGCCGCGGTGACCACGGCCAGCGCCAGCGCGAAGGGGAGCATCGGAAGCAGTTCGGAGGGATTCACCGAGAGCCCGATCGCGACGAAGAAGACCGCGGCGAACAGGTCGCGCAGCGGCACCAGCACCCCACGGGCCCGGTCGGCGGTCTCCCCGGTCAGGGTCAGTCCGACCAGGAAAGCCCCCACCGCAGCCGACGCGTGCAGGTTCTCGGCGACCGCCGCCACGATCAGCGTCAAGCCCAGGATCCGCAGCATCAACTGCTCGTCATCGGGGTGTGCCAGCGCCCGGCCGAGGAGGTGGCCGTAGCGGTGTGAGGTCAGGAACGCCAGCCCGAGTGCACCGAGGGCGACCGACATCCAGAGCAACGCCTGCCAGAGTGAGCCGCCGGAGGCCAGCACGGTGAGAACCGGAAGGTAGGCCGCCATGGCGAAATCCTCGAGCACCAGGACCGACAGCACGGCCGGGGTCTCCCGGTTGGCCAGCCGCTCGAGATCGCTGAGCAGCCGGGCGATCACCCCGGAGGAGGAGATGTAGGTGATACCCGCCATCGCCAGGATGCCCGCAGCGTCCAGTCCGAGCAGCCATCCGGCCACCGCGCCGGGCAGCGCGTTGAGCACCAGGTCGACCCCCGCCGACGGCAGGTGCCGGCGAAGGCTCGCGCTGAACTCACCGAGGGTGAACTCCAGTCCCAGGGTGAGCAACAGCAGCACAACGCCGATGGAGGCGCCGGTCTCGACGAAGCCTGAAGCGGCCGGCACCGAGGCGACGCCACCATCACCGAGGAACAACCCGGCCAGCAGGTAGAGCGGAATCGGCGACAGCCCGTAGCGGCGGGCACCGGCCCCGAGGATGGTGAGAATCACCAGGATGGCGCCCAGCTCGAAGAGCAGGGCCGCCGAAATGGCCACGTCTCAGCCCTGATCGACCAGGTGCCGAACGCCGGCGATACCGTCCTCGGTGCCGATCACGACCAGCACGTCGTCGGGGCGCAGAATCACCTCCGGCCCCGGCGAGGCCAGCACCTCCTCGCCCCGCACGATCGCCACGATCGATGCCCCGGTGCGGGTCCGCGCCTTGGTGTCGCCCAGCGGCCGACCCGCATAGCGCGAACCAGCGGCGACCTCGATCTGCCCGGCGTTCAGCCCGGGAACCTCCTTGGTCAGGTCGGCGTAGCGCTCCACCATCCGGGGCGCACCCAAAATCTGGGCCATGGCCTCGGCCTCCCGCTCGGAGAGGCGGAACACCCGCTTGGCCGAATCCGGGTCGCTGGCCGCTGAGCAGACGAAAACCTCGCAGTCGCCGCCCCGATGGGCGATCACCCCGATCCGGTCCCCGTCACGGTTGTCGAACTCGTAGCGCAGGCCCACTCCGGGCAGCAGGGTTTCCTTGACCTCCATACCGCTAGCTTGCCGTACCGGTGGCCGCCACCGCAGCGGGACCGGCCCGGTCCGGCACCCATCCGGGGGGACCGAAAACGTAGCCCAGCCGGTCCCGCCAGCGGGTCGCCGCCCGGACGTCGCGGACGATCGCGACGTATTCGAAAGTTTCCAGCGTCCAGATGTTGAAGGTGTCGACCGGCTTGGTCAGGCCGTAGTGCGGACGGAACAACTCCGGCTGGAACGTTCCGAACAACCGGTCCCAGATGATCAGGATGCCGCCGTAGTTCCTGTCCAGGTATTCCGGATCCACGCCGTGGTGAACACGGTGGTGCGACGGTGTGTTGAACACGAATTCGATTGCCCGGGGCAGCTTTCCGATCCGCTCGGTATGGATCCAGAACTGGTAGACCAGGCTGATCGAGAAGCTGGTGAACACCATCCACGGCGGAACGCCCAGCAGCGGCAGCGGCGCCCACATGACTATTTCGCCGCTGTTGTTCCACTTCTGGCGCAGCGCGGTGGCGAAGTTGAAGTAGCGGCTGGAGTGGTGGGCCTGATGGGTGGCCCACACCAGCCTCACCCGGTGGGCGATCCGATGGTAGGCGTAGAACAGCACGTCAACCCCGACCAGGGCGACAACCCAGGTGGACCAGTGCGCCGGCGACAGCTGCCACGGCGCCAGGTAGGCGAACAGCGCCGCATAGCCGAGCAGGGCCAGAAACTTCCAGGCGCCCATCGTGAGGACCGACACCAGCCCCATCGAGATCGAGGCCCGGGCATCACGCGAAAGGTAGGCACCCGGCGACGGGCGGTCGGGTTCATCATCGGCCCGCTGCTCGAGGACCCGCGCCGCGGTCCACTCGATGGCCAGCAACAGCAGGAAGAACGGGATGGCGAACAGTACCGGCTCACGCATGGGCGACGGCATGGCGGACAACACATCCCAGATCTTCTCCACCGTCACCTCCCGGTAGGGATTCTAGCCACCGCTATCCTGCTCACAGCCTCGCCCGCACGCCCGGAAGGTTCACCGCCGATGCGCAGTTGGATCCTGCTGCTGGGGGCCATCGCCACGGAGGTGGCCGGGACTCTGGCGCTGCGCGCCTCCCAGGATCACCGGCTCTGGCTGGTGCTGGTGGTCACCGGCTATCTGGCCTCGTTCGCGTTGCTCTCACTGACCCTGCGGGCCGGCATGCCGGTCGGCGTGGCCTACGGGATCTGGGGTGCGCTGGGCACGGCGGTCACCGCCGCCGCGGCGGCACCGCTGTTCGGCGATCCCTTCACCACCCCGATCGTGGCCGGTATCGGGCTGATCATCGCCGGGGTGCTGCTGGTGCAGTTGGGCGCGCAGGCCGCTGGGCGGGCCCGACAATGAGCTGGCTCGCGCTGGCCGGGGCCATCGTCGTCGAAGTGCTCGCGACGCTGGCTCTGCGGGCCTCGGAGGGCTTCCGCCGCAAGCGGTGGATCCTCCCCGTGCTGACCGGCTACGTCACCTCGTTCGTGCTGCTGTGGGTGACCCTGTCGTTGGGGATGCCGGTGGGCGTCGCCTACGGGGTGTGGTCAGCATGCGGAGTCGCCCTGGTGGCGCTGCTGGCCAAAGCCCTCTTCGCCGAGCCCCTGACGCGGCCGATGATCGGCGGTATCGCCTTGATCATCGCCGGGGTGCTGACCATCGAGCTCTCCGGCGACGCCGGCTGAGCCGATAGCCCGGCCCGCGGCGAGGATCCAGGCCAAGATGTCAGCCATGAGCTCGCTGTCCGCGCTTGCCGACCGGTTGGGGGTCGCCACCTCCTACCACGACTGGGTCGGCAACCACATCCAGGTCGAGCACAGCACGGTGGTGGCCGTGCTGGCCGCTCTCGGCGTGCGAGCCGACACCGACGACGACTGCGCCGCAGCGCTTTCCGAGCTGGATCGCCGTTACTGGTCGCAGGCCCTGCCGCCGGTGGTCATCACCCGCTCAGGAACCGAGGTGCCGTTCTGGGCGCATGTCAGCCACGGCGCCCCCGCGCACGTCTGGGTGCGACTGGAGGACGGGACGGTGCGCACCGGATTTCGCCAGGCCGACAACTTCACGCCGCCGTTCGACCTCGACGGGCGTCTGGTCGGCGAGGCCACCTTCGTGCTGCCGGGCGACCTTCCGCTCGGATACCACCGGCTCCATCTGCAGTCCGGGGAGCGCGAACACCAGACCGCGCTGATCGTCACACCATCCTTCCTGGGGCTGCCGTCGCGAATGGGTGGCCGCCGCGCCTGGGGCCTGGCCGTGCAGCTCTACAGCGTTCGCTCGGCGGGGTCCTGGGGCATCGGTGACCTGACCGACCTCGCGGACCTGGCGGTGTGGGCGGGATCGCGACACCGCGCGGACTTCGTCCTGGTCAACCCGTTGCACGCGGCCGCGCCGACCGCTCCGATGGAGCCCTCGCCCTATCTGCCGACCTCCCGCCGCTTCGCCAGCCCGCTGTACCTGCGGGTGGAGGCCATCGCCGAGTTCGGGCTGCTCGCCAAGCGAGGTCGGGTGGTCAAGGCGGGCCGGCGGGTCAGGGCCGCGGCCGCCGAGTCGGACATCATCGACCGCGACACCGCGTGGGCCGCAAAGCGCACAGCTCTCGAACTCGTCTACCGGGTTCCCCGCTCGGCGGGCCGGCAACTGGCTTTCGAGGCGTTCCGGCGCCGCGAAGGAGACGCGCTCGACGATTTCGCGATCTGGTGCGCGCTGGCCGAGAAGCACGGCGGGGACTGGCAATGCTGGCCGGAGCGGCTGCGACACCCGCGCAGCCCAGCGGTGGCTGAGTTCGCCGCCGCCCACAGTGCCGAGGTGGACTTCCACCGCTGGCTGCAGTGGCAGCTCGACGAGCAGCTCTCGGAGGCGCAGTCACAGGCGTCGCGAGCCGGGATGGCACTGGGAATCATGCACGACCTGGCCGTCGGGGTGCATCCCTCCGGCGCCGACGCCTGGGCTCTGCAGGATGTCCTGGCCCGGGGCGTCAGCGCCGGCGCCCCGCCCGACGAGTTCAATCAGCTGGGTCAGGACTGGTCCCAGCCGCCCTGGCGGCCGGACAGGCTCGAGGAACTCGGCTACCAGCCGTTCCGGTCGCTGATCCAGGCCGTTCTGCGGTACGCCGGCGGGGTCCGGATCGACCACATCATCGGCCTGTTCCGACTCTGGTGGATCCCGGCCGGGGCACCCCCGACCGGGGGAACCTACGTCCGCTACGACCACGACGCGATGGTCGGCATCGTGGCGCTCGAGGCGCAGCGGGCCGGGGCGGTGGTGGTCGGCGAGGATCTGGGAACGGTCGAACCCTGGGCGCGGCACTATCTGCAGGAGCGGGGTCTGCTGGGCACCTCGATTCTGTGGTTCGAACTCGACCGGGACGGCGGCGGCGGGCCGCTGGAGGCACGGCGCTGGAGGGAACTGTGCCTGTCCTCGGTCACCACCCACGACCTGCCGCCCACCCCGGGATATCTCGACGGCGAGCACGTGCGCCTCAGAGCCGAGTTGGGGTTGCTGACCCGGCCGGTCGCCGAGGAACTCGCCGAACACCGCGCCGAGATCGGCGCCTGGACGGCCGAGCTTCGGCGGCTGGGACTTCTCGACGGAGATCCCGGGGAACCCGAGATCACCATCGCCCTCTACCGCTATCTCGGGAGGACCCCGTCACGGCTGCTGGCTCTGGCCCTGACCGACGCCGTCGGAGAGCGGCGTACCCAGAACCAGCCCGGCACCACCGACGAGTACCCGAACTGGCGGGTTCCGCTGGCCGGCCCCGACGGGCGTCCGATGCCGCTGGAGAAGGTCTTCACCGACACACGCGTCGCCGCGATCGCCGAGGCGATGCGGACCGCCACCGACCCCGGACCCGGCTGACCGGTGCCGGTTCTCAGCGCGGGTCTGCTGCTCCACCGCGAATGCGAAGGGCGGGTCGAAGTGCTGATCGGCCATCCGGGCGGGCCGTTCTGGGCGCGCAAGGACGAGGGCGCCTGGTCGATCCCGAAGGGCGAGTACAGGGCGGACGAGGACCCCTGGCAGGCCGCCCGCCGCGAGTTCGGCGAGGAACTCGGGTGCCCGCCGCCGACAGGGAACCCCGTAGCACTGGGCACCGTCAGGCAACCCGGGGGCAAATCGCTCACGGTGTTCGCCCTACGGGGGGATCTCGAGCTGGCCGGATTCCGGAGCAACACCTTCAGCATCGAGTGGCCACCGGGATCGGGGCGATCTCAGGAATTCCCGGAACTGGACCGGGCGGCGTGGCTGCCCGCTGACCAGGCCCGCGCCAAACTGCTCAAAGGCCAGCGGGTGTTCCTGGACCGGCTCGCCGAAGCTCTCGTCTAGAGCAGGCCCTGCTGCGCCTCGGCGAGGGCCTCCCGGGCTGCCCTGCGGCGCATCTCGATGGAGTCGCCGATCTGCCGGGCCAGTCGCGGATCCCGCTGAACGACGGTGTCCATCGCTGCGCGCGGAACCGCGACGATACTTGTGTCGGTGAGCGCGATCGCCCCGGTGACCATCCGCTGCCGGGTCAGCGCCGTCGCTCCGAGGAAGTCCCCCGCGCCCAGCTCGCCGAGATCCAGCTGCCGCCCATCGTCAGCCATGACGAACATTCCCACCCTGCCCTCGGTGATGAAGCCCACCGCGCTGGGGATGCTGTTCACCGACTGGACGACCTCGCCCTCGGCGAACAGCAGCAGCCGACCGCTGCCGATCATGATGTCCACGGCTTCTGAGTCGAGTCCGAAACGTTCACCGACCGTGCGCAGTTCGGTCTCCACGTAGTCGTGGGTGGGTTTGAGGATCGCCCGGTCGATGTGCAGGCCGGCGCGTTGCGCGGCATACCAGGCTCGGTGCAGCAGAAGGGTTCGGGTGGAGAAATCGTCGGCGGGCGAGTCGACCGGAACGTACACCTTGTACTGGCCAACCCCGAGGGGCACGACCTTCGCGGGCTGATCGGCGAGCTTCGCCGGCAGCGCCTCGGCGACCGACAGCAGCGCCTTCGCGACCACTCCCGGAGGATCGGCGGCGGCGAACTTCAGCACGGCGATGGAGTTGAACGCGGGGCCGACCGCCCGCGACAGGTTCGTGAAGGATGCGGCCGCAAGCGTGGCGTTGGGCACCACCTGGATGCCGTTGAAGGTGTCGATGTGGATCGCGCGCCAGTTCACCTCGACCACCCGGCCCTTCACGGTCGGCGTTTCCAGCCAGTCGCCGATGCGGAACGGTTGTTCGAAGAGCAGAAGCAAACCGGCGATGATCGGGCCGACGGCCCCCTGTACCGCCAGGCCGATCACCACCGAGGTGACGCCCACAGCAGTCACAAGACCGCCGATGTTGGCGCCCCACACCCAGGACAGCAGGAGGCCGATGCCGATGATGATCAGAATGAACTGGCCGAGATCGACGAAGATGGAGGGCAACCGGTCCCGCCAGGTACCCGACTGCGCCTCGCCGAACAGCGCGGCGTTGGCGGCCGACAACAGCAGCAGGATCACCAGGAATCCCACCACGGTGGCGGAGATCTTCGACCAGGTCGCGTTGACGGCGCTGTACTCCAACTGATCGACAAGCAGGTAGATTGCGAAGATCGGGAACACCCAGTTGCGCAGCAGCCGAACGGGTTTGGCGTAGGTGCTGCCGCGACGGACCAGCGAGGCGTGCAACTCCTGCAGAAGCAGCAGTGCCAGCGGCAGGCCGACAACGACGATCAGCGCCGGCCAGAACCAGGGCTGGCCGGTGAGGGCGCTCATTGCGGCTGCCCGGCAAGGGTTTCGAGCCGCCAGACCGTCTCCGTCCCCTGCTCGCCGGTGATGGTGCCGGCGCGGCTGAACGGGTAGATGCCCTCCACGGCCCGGTACACCCGGTCACTGACGAACACCCCGTCGGACGCGGTGGCGGAGTGGACGCGGTGGGCGAGATCGACCGCCTCCCCCCACAGCGCGTACACCGTCGAACGCTCCCCCACCAGTCCGCTGGTCACAGCGCCGCTGTCGATGCCGATCCGGATCGCCAGCCGGGCGTCGTTCCGCTCGTTGAAGCGCCGGACGGACTCGGTGAGTTCCTTGGCGAAGGCGATGGTCCGGCTGGAGTGATCGACCCGGGGCACCACCAGCCCGCAGGTGGCCAGCAGGCCGTTGTCCTGCATGCTGCGCACCCTTTCCACCCCGTGCCGTTCGGCGGCGTCGTCGAACGCCTCGACCAGGGCGTTGAGCACCGACACCGACTGCTCGGAGGGCAGCGAGCGGGAGAACTCGTCGAACCCGATCAACTGGGCGTAGATCACCGAGACATCGCGGTGCTGGGTGCTGATATTGGCCTCCCCCTCGCGGTAGCGGTCGGCCACCGTCTCAGGCATCAGGCTTGCCAGCAGCTTGTCGTTCTCCTTGCGTTGCGCATCGATGAGTTCCTGCTTGGTCTGCAGACTTGCGCTCATGTCATTGAAGGCCGACGCCAATTCGCCGAACTCGTCGCGGGAGTTGACCGCCACGTTGACACCGAGTTCCCCGCCGCTGACCCGGCGCACCGCGTCGGCGAGGGCTCTGACCGGGCGGGTGAGGATCCGGCTGAACATCAGGGCAAGGACACAGACCGCAAGAACGATCGCTGCGGTCGACAGCGCGATGTTGCGCGCGAAGGCCGACACCGGCGCGAGCGCCTCGGACCGGTCGATCCTGGCGAAGATGGCCCAGTCCAAACCGGGAATGTCCAACGGCTCGTAGGCCACCAGCGACGTCGCCCCCGTGTAGCTCTCGTCGATGGTCACCCCGCTCTCCCCGGCGAACGCACGGTCGATGGCGCGGTTGCGAACCGGCTGCAATAACACGCTGTCGCCGACTTCGACTTCGCGTTCGGCGACGATCGCGGGCGTTCCGTTGGCCACCACGTCCTTGACGAACTGCTCCGGATTTTCGATGAGCTCGCGCGAGATCGAGCGCATCAGGTGGTCGCGGCCGGCCAGGTAGGTCTCGCCGGACTTTCCCAGGCCCTCACTCTCCCAGTTGCGGTCGCTGGTCATCACCTCGTTGATTCCGTCGGAGGAGAGTTGGAGGGCCAGTGCGCCCTGGATCCCTTCGGAGTCGCCGATCGGAGTGACCACCCACGGGGTCGCCGCGCCGTATGACGGCGAGTAGGCCTCGTAGTCGGTGAAGATCACCTCGTCGGCCGAGGTGGCCCGCATGACCTTGCGGTAGGCGTCGGCCAGGTCCGTCGTCGCGTACGGCGCGTCCAGAACGTTGGCACCGAGATCGACACCTTTGTAGGCGGTGTAGACGACGTACCCGTTGGTATCGAGCAGCAGGACGTCCTCGAAGGCGAACCGCTCCACGAAGTCGGCGAAGAACGGCTGGTACTCCTCGTTGAACTTGGCCCATTCGCTGGGATCGCCGGTCTCGTCCACCGCGATCGCCCGGTCGAAATCGCCACCGGCCGGAACGGTGTAGAGGTTCTGCAGGTAGGTCTGGGCGTTGGACGTCGGCAGGTACAACTCCGCATCGGCCTTGGTTCCGAGCCCCTCCGACAGCCTCGGGCCGAAGATGGTCGTGTAGTACTTCGAGACGGCCTCGCTCGCCCCGGGCGGCAGCGGAGTCTTCTGCAATTCCGCAAAGGCCCGATCGAAATCCTGCACGGCGTTGATCGTGGCGCTGGAGTGGGTCAGCACCGTCGCGGCGTCGCTGATGTTCTCGTAGTAGTTGCGGAGTTCGCGGTGCCGGGACTCCCTGAGTTGGGTGAGCCGCTGGAACTCTGCACTGCGCAGCGAGTTGGTGCCCGAGGTGTACCCGATCGTGCCGGCGACGAGCACCGAGACCGCGCTCACGGTGAGCAGCATGATCATCAACTTGGACTGGAACCCCAGTGATCGCACTCTCTGGGCTACCCGTCCGGCTCTGGCAGCTGCCACGCGCGAACTCCTGAACGCAGGTCCATCCCGATCGGGGCGATACCCCGTCTGACAAGCGGATGGTAGTGGACTGCGGAGAGCCCGGTCGGACTAGCATCTGGTCCCATGCCACGGCAGGACGCCCCGCTGTGGTTGTTCGCCGACCAACTGGGTCCGCATTTTCACGCCGGCGAGCACTCCGGGCGCCCGATCCTGCTGGTGGAGGCCGACTCCGCGCTGCGACGGCGGCGCTACCACCGCCAGAAGCTGCACCTGGTGCTGTCCGCGCTGCGGCACGCCAAGGCCGAACTGGGCGAGCGGGCCACCCTGATCCGGGCCGGCACCTACACCGAGGCCCTGAAAAGCTACGGCCGCCCGGTCATCGTTCACGAACCCACCTCGCATGCGGCCGAGCGTTTCGTCCACCGACTGCGCCGGGACGGCATGGTCGCCGACATCCTGCCGACCCCGGCCTTCGCACTGTCGCGATCGGCGTTCGCCGCCTGGGCCGGGGAGCGAACGAGGTTCCGGATGGAGGACTTCTACCGCGAGCAGCGCCGCCGGTTCGGGGTCCTGATGGACGGCGATCAGCCGGTGGGCGGACGGTGGAACTTCGACGCCGAGAACCGCGAGCCGCCGCCGAAAGGCGCGGTCGGCCTGGACGTCGAGGCGCCGTATCTGCCCGACGAGGACGAGATCGACGCGCAGGTGCGAGAGGACCTGGACGCGATGGCCCTCGACACCGTCGGAACCGACGGCCCACGGCTGTTCGCGGTGACACCAGCGGAAGCCGATACCGCCCTGCGGCAGTTCATCGCCCGGCGGTTGCCGTCCTTCGGCCGCTACGAGGACGCCATCATGGGCGCCGACTGGGCGATGGCGCACTCGCTGCTCTCGGTGCCGCTGAATCTCGGCGTGCTGGCCCCCCTGGAGGCCGTCGGAGCAGCCGAGCGGGCCTACCGTGGCGGGGCGGCGCCACTGGCCGCCGTCGAGGGGTTCATCCGGCAGATCCTGGGCTGGCGCGAGTACATCTGGCAGCTGTACTGGCATTTCGGCCCTGACTACCTCACCAGCAACACCCTCGGGGCACACGAACCGCTGCCGGACTGGTGGACCGGCCTGGACACCGCAGCCGTGGACGCGGAATGCCTGCGCCGGGCGCTGGACGGGGTTCGGACGCGCGGCTGGGCGCACCACATCCAGCGCCTGATGATCCTGGGCAGCCACGCCCTGCAGCGGGCCTACGATCCGGGTGCGCTCAACGACTGGTTCGCCAGCGCTTTCGTCGACGGCTTCTCCTGGGTGATGCCGGCCAACGTGATCGGCATGAGCCAGCATGCCGATGGCGGCCGGGTCGCGACCAAGCCCTACACCTCCGGCGGCGCCTACATCAGCAAGATGAGCGACCACTGCCGGGACTGCCGCTTCGACCCGCGCACCCGGGTGGGCGAGAACGCCTGCCCGTTCACCGCCGGGTACTGGGCTTTCGTCCACCGCCACCGGGATCTGCTGGCCGCCAACATGCGGACGGCGCGCGCAGTCTCGTCGATGAAGCGACTCGGCGACCTCGAGGCCGTCATCGAACAGGAACACCACCGCGACAGGTTCTGAGCCGGTGCTGAAACGGCCGGCCGACCTCCCGCGATAGACCCGGTAGGAGTTTGGCGGGCACGCTGCGTCGTCGTCGATCGGCTATGTTCGTCCAGAGGAGGTCAGCGCGTGAAAAGGGTTCTCCCCGCCGCCGTCGGCGCTGCCGGCGCGATCGCCGCCGGCGCGGTGGTTGGCGTCCTCGGCATGGGGACGACCAACGCCAGCCCCGGCTCACCGGGTTCCAACAGCACCCTGAACGTGGTGGGCGAACCCTACGGGAGGGCGGTGGCGATCCTGCGCGCCCAGGGCGTTGTAGCCTCATTCGGCGGTTCGGTCGGCAGTGATGTCCCACAGAGCCGGTGCATCGTCAGCAGCCAGAAGCTCCTCGGCACCACCCGCCGGATGCAGCTCATGCTCGACTGCAGCGAGGAGGCACAGCCCGAACAGGCCGCCGCTCCGCCGGCGGCCACCGGTGCCACGCCGGGAGCCCCGGGCGCCGAGACGGGCGGCCGCCCGACGCCGGGCGCTCCGGGAATCGTCACTGTCACCCCCACCCTGGTCGGCTGATGGCCGGGCAGCATCGCTCGCCGCACGAGGTCGACCCCGGCCCGGTGGTGATCCAGGCCAGGCAGGTGGCCTTCGACATCCCCGACACGCCGCTGCACTGGATACCGGGCCACCCGGTCGCCTCTCACGTCGTCAGCCTTCTCAACGTGGCGTTGCCGGCCGCCGAGCGGTGGTTCGTCGCCACCTACAACGAAGCTCTGCCCCTTGTCGGCGATGCCCGGTTGGCCGAGGACATGCGCGGCTTCATCGGGCAGGAGGCGGTGCACGCCGACACCCACGAACGGATGCTGCACGAGTTCATGGCTTCACGCGGGATCGACCCCGGGCCGATGCTGCAGCAGATCGAGTACATCTTCGGCCAGATGCTGGCACCGAGTGCCTCCGCCGATCCGCGCCGCCGCCACAACCAACTCTGCGACCGGCTCTGGCTGATCGCGGCGATCGAGCATTACACCGCGGTGCTCGGGGACTTCGCCCTCAACAATCACTGGGACGAGTTCGGAGCCGATCCGACGATGGCCGACCTGTTCCGCTGGCACGGCAGCGAGGAGGTCGAGCACCGTTGCGTGGCCCACAACGTGGCAGTGCACTTCCACGACAGCTACCTGGCCCGCATCCGATCGATGGCGATGGCGGCGACCATGATGGCCGCCTTCTTCGAGCGCGGCGCCTGGTATCTGTGCCGGACCGACCCCGACCTGTCCATCAGCTGGTGGCAGATGCAGCGCCTGCGCATGCGAGACTCCAGACTCGGACTGCTACCGAAGTACCGCAGGGTGTTCGGCAGTTCGACGCTCTCCTATTTCCGGCCCGGATACTCACCCGCGGAAGTGGGATCCACCGCCCAGGCCGTCGCCTATCTCGCCAGCTCCCCGGCCGCCCGCGCCGCACACCGGTAGCGATGCTGCTGCAGCGGCTTCGTGAGCTGCCGGCGAGGCTTTCCGGACCGGCCCGCAACGCGGTACTGCTCGGGGTCGCCGACGCGGCGATCACCGGCACCTGGGCGGCCGCCGGGCTGGTTCGCCGACCCCGCCACCGACCGGCAGGGGAACCTGCGATCACGCTGGAGGTGGTCGACCGCAGCGTGGTGGCCCATGACGAGAACGTCATCGCGTTGACCTTCGCCGCGCCCGACCGTGCGCAGCTGCCGGGCTGGCGCCCCGGGGCCCACCTGGACATCCACCTGCCCAGCGGACGAATCCGCCAGTACTCGCTGTGTGGCGAACCCGATGTCAGCACCTGCTACCGGATCGCGGTCCGCCGGATTCCGGGGGGCGGCGGCGGCTCCATCGAGGTTCACGATGCCCTGGCGGTCGGCACCCGGGTCAGCACAGGCGGCCCGCGCAACGCTTTTCCGCTGGCGGTGCCGGGCCACGGCTCACCCGCCCACCGACTGCGCTTCGTCGCCGGCGGGATCGGCATCACCCCGATCCTGCCGATGCTGGCGTTGGCACAGCGCCTGGGCACGGACTGGTCGATGGTCTACACCGGCCGCAGCATCGACAGCATGCCTTTCATCGACGAGCTCAGCCGGTTCGGCGACCGGGTGCGGATTCGCACCGATGACGTCCACGGCGTGCCGACTGCTGATGAGTTGATCGGCGAATGCCCCTCGGGCACGGCCGTTTACACCTGCGGACCGGCTCCGATGCTCAACGCGATCCGCGAGCGGCTCACTGGCCGCGGCGACATCGAACTGCACTTCGAACGCTTCGCGGCACCGCCGGTGACCGACGGGGCGCCGTTCGACGTCACCATCGAGCCGTCGGGGGCGCGTGTCGAGGTCGCCGCCACCGAGACCCTGCTGGCCGCCTTGCGCCGCAGCGGTGTCGACGCTCCCTACTCCTGCCAGCAGGGTTTCTGCGGAACCTGCCGGGTGAGAGTCCGATCCGGCGCCGTGCAGCATCGGGATTCGCTGCTCACCGAATCGGAACGCGAGCAGGGGATGATGCTGACCTGCGTGTCCCGGGCCGCGGCCGGCGGGCATCTGACCATCGATCTGTAGCTGCGGGGACGACAGTTCAGTCGCTGTCCCAGGCTGATGCGAGTTCCTCGGCGACGTCGATGATCTTGGCCTGCTGCGAGGCCGGGCTGTCGATCTCCTCGGCGACATAGGCGGCGACGAAACGCCGGATCTCGCCGTCGACGCCTCCGATGATCCTCACGATCTCACCCCGCAAGGACTTCGACTCCACGTGGACCGCGATATCGGAGGGGCGGGGCTTGGCCACGTCGATCACGATCATCAGCGGTTCAGCCGCCCGGGCCGTCGCCCGGAGCGCGATATCGCCGTCGACGGTGAAGCGCTGCTTGTCCAGCCACAGGTCGACGACAAGGTCGATCACCAGCGGGATGCGAACCGCGAAGGTGATCGTCTCCCCGAGGCTTCGCCGGACTTGCGGCTGCTGGATCCGCACCTTGGCGCTGACCTTGGCCAGGCCCACCGGTCCCTGAGCCATCGGGCCCATCTCGAACTCGTCCCCGGTGATCTCGGCGAAAGCGGCCGCGACACGCTGCTCGGTGACGGCCACTTCGAAGAAGCGTCGCCCGAAGTCCTCGTAGGTGACGAAGTTATGGGTGTGCATGCCGCACTCCAGTCTGAGTCCTCGATGTCGATTCCGGAACGCGGGCCGGTAACGAATTGACCCCGGCCCAACGTCACATCTCCAGCATCACCGTCACCGGCCCGTCGTTGACCGAGGAAACCTGCATGTGGGCGCCGAACACCCCGGTGGCGACCACCGCTCCCAGCGCTCTGAGTGATTCGGCGAACGCCGCGACCAGCGGCTCGGCCACCGATGCCGGAGCGGCGGCGTTCCACGACGGACGCCGGCCCTTGACCGTGTCGGCGTAGAGGGTGAACTGGCTGACGACCAGGATGGGCGCTCGGATGTCCGCCGCGGCCAGTTCGCCGTCGAGGATCCTCAGCCGCCACAACTTGTCGGCCATCCGGTGTGCGACGCCGGCGTCATCGCCATGGGTGATCCCGACCAGCGCCAGCAGTCCCTGACCCGGCGGGTCGACCCGTCCGCAGACCTCACCGTCCACCGTCACCTCCGCCGCGGTGACCCGCTGAACCAGAACCCGCATGTGTCGCCCCTCACTCAGTCCGGGACCGGCCCCACCATCGCGCCCTGCGGACCGGTGACCTGATCGTGATTCAGAACACGATGCCACCAACACCATTCGGTGGCTTTCTCGCTGGTCAATAGTACTGACACACAACTCATTCCAATTGGCCTCTGACAGCGTTTTCACGTATCGTGTTGATAACACTGCTATTTACGTGCGCCACCTGACTTCTTTCGGTCAAAGGTGAGTCACAGCACAAGCTTTGGGCTAATCACATTTGTGTTGTTAGCGTTTTTGATCATGTTTGCTTTGACGACAGCACTGATGTCATTGATCGGCCAGGTGTCGGGCACGCCCTACATTCCAGGCGGCGACACCCCCGCGGGCACCGACTGCTCCGGGCTGGCCTCCTGGGTCGCCAACGTGGCCTCAGGACGGCCGGCCTTCGGCAGCCGGTTCAACACCGGCAACATGGAGTCGGCGCTTCTCGCGCGGGGATTCCGCTACGGCACCGCACCCGACGCGGTGGTGATCGGCTGGAACGGCGGCCACGCCGCGGTGACGTTGCCCGACGGGACCCCGGTCTCCAGCGGAGAGAGCGGCACGGGAGTCCGGATCGGCGGCGGCGGCGCCTACCAGCCCCAGTTCACCAATCACATGTATCTGCCCGTCGCGTTCACGCCGGATGATCCGGACACCGCCGGGGCTCCGCCTGCCGACCTGCCCCCGGCCGAGGCACACTCGGACCCCGTCGAGGCTCTCCCGGCCGAGGCGCTGCCGGACCCCGTCGAGGCTCCCCCGGCCGAGGCGCACCCGGACGGCCAACCGCCGGTCGGCCTGCCCGATGAAGGCGCCTTGGAACCCCCCG
>CAYURT010000007.1:0-40171 GCA_964447215.1 uncultured Mycobacterium sp. | reverse complement strand
CCGGACGGCCAACCGCCGGTCGGCCTGCCCGATGAAGGCGCCTTGGAACCCCCCGCGCCCCCGGCTGATCCCGGTGCCGGGTCAGACCCCGAGCCGGCCACCTCGGTACCGGTCTAGAACGATCCGGACGCCGGCGAGCGATCTCCCGGCCACCACCGCTTGTCCCGCGGGCCCGCCGCAACGTCCTGCCGGCGGGCCCGCGGTCTGCGCAGGCCCAACACCATCGGCCAGCGGGTTCCCGGGTGCCCGCCACCCCGGCGGGTGCGCCGGGCCGCGCAGGGGTTTAGATGGCATGGGGCACAGAGCAGCGCCGTCAGCAACCGGAGTTCGACGAGGAGTGTGAAGCCATGTCCAGCAACGAAGCGGCCTTCGACCGGGAGATCGCCGAAACCCAGCGGCACTTCGACGATCCGCGATTCGCCGGCGTCACCCGGCTCTACACCGCACGACAGGTCGCCGAACAGCGCGGCACCATCCCGGTGGACTACACCGTGGCGCGGGAGGCGGCCGCGGCCTTCTATGACCGGCTCCGCGAACTGTTCGCCGCGGGGAAGTCGATCACCACCTTCGGCCCCTACTCCCCCGGACAAGCCGTCGCGATGAAGCGCTGCGGGATCGAGGGCATCTACCTGGGCGGCTGGGCGACGTCGGCCAAAGGCTCGACTACCGAGGACCCCGGACCGGACCTGGCCAGCTACCCGCTGAGCCAGGTGCCCGACGAAGCCGCCGGCCTGGTGCGTGCGCTACTCACCGCCGACCGCAATCAGCAGTACCTGCGGCTGCAGATGACCCCCGAGCAGCGAGCCGCGACACCGGAGATCGACTACCGGCCCTTCATCATCGCCGACGCCGACACCGGGCACGGCGGAGATCCACACGTGCGCAACCTCATCCGGCGTTTCGTCGAGGTCGGTGTCACCGGCTACCACATCGAGGACCAGCGACCCGGGACCAAGAAATGCGGCCACCAGGGCGGCAAGGTGCTGGTCCCCTCCGACGAGCAGATCAAACGGCTCAACGCGGCCCGCTTCCAGCTCGACATCATGCGGGTGCCCGGCATCATCGTGGCCCGCACGGATGCCGAGGCGGCCAATCTGATCGACGGCCGCGCCGACGAGCGCGACCAGCCCTTCCTGCTCGGGGCCACCAACCTCGAGGTCCCGCCCTACAAGGCCTGCTTCTTGGCGATGGTGCGCCGGTTGCACGACAGGGGGGTCACCGAGGTCAACGGCCACCTGCTCTACGCGCTGCCCGACGCCGAGTACGCCGCAGCCGGCGAATGGCTCGCGGCCCGCGGCGTCGCAGCGGTGATCGACGAGGCGGCCGAGGACTGGTCGCGGGATCGCCACCAGTCCCTGGACGATCTTTTCGACCGGGTCGAATCGGCCTTCGTCGAGGCCTGGCAGACCGATGCCGGCCTGGACACCTACGCCAACGCCGTCGCCGAAGTTCTGCGGTTCAAGGAACGCGAAGGTGAAGCACTGGCCATGAAGCCCGTCGAGTGGATCGAGTTCGCCCGGACCGCGTCGCTGTACGCCGCGACGGAGAAGGCCAGGGAACTCGGAGTCGAGGCGCCGTGGGACTGCGAGCGCGCGAGGACGCCGGAGGGCTACTACCAGGTCCGTGGGGGCATCCCCTACGCGATCGCGAAATCGCTGGCCGCTGCACCGTTCGCGGATCTGTTGTGGATGGAGACCAAGACCGCCGACCTGGCCGACGCCCGCGAGTTCGCCGAGGCCGTCCACGCCGTCTATCCCGACAAGATGCTGGCCTACAACCTGTCCCCGTCGTTCAACTGGGACACCACCGGCATGACCGACGAGCAGATGCGCGAGTTCCCGATCGAACTGGGCAAGATGGGCTTCGTCTTCAACTTCATCACCTACGGCGGCCACCAGATCGACGGCGTCGCCGCCGAGGAGTTCGCGACGGCGTTGCGCCAGGACGGCATGCTCGCGCTGGCGCAACTGCAGCGCAAGATGCGTCTGGTCGAGTCGCCCTACCGCACTCCCCAGACCCTTGCCGGCGGACCGCGCAGCGACGCCGCGCTCGCCGCCTCCTCCGGTCGCACCGCGACCACCAAGGCGATGGGCAAGGGCTCCACCCAGGTTCAGCACCTGGTCCAGACCGAGGTGCCCAAGAAGCTCCTCGAGGACTGGCTGGCGCTGTGGAGCGAGCACTACAAGCTCGGCGAGCGGCTGCGGGTGCAGCTGCGGCCGCGCCGGGCCGGCTCAAACCTGTTGGAGCTGGCGATCTCCGGCGACCAGGGCGGCGAGAAGCTCGCCGACGTGGTCTTCGACCCGATCACCGACCGGCAAGGTCGAAGCATCCTGACCATCAGGGACCAGAACACCTTCGCGGCCAAGATGCGCCAGAAGCGGCTGATGACCCTCATCCACCTGTGGCTGGTGCATCGGTTCAAGGCCGACGCGGTCTACTACGTCACCCCGACCGAGGACAACAAGTACCAGACCGAGAAGATGAAGGCCCACGGCATCTTCCGGAACGTCAACAAGGACGTCGGCGACATCATCGTCGCCGACATCAACCAGCCGCGGATCGAGGAACTGCTCGAACCCGACCGGGTGGCGCTGCAGAAGCTGATCCGCAAGGAGGACTAGAACCCCCGCACCACAACCGAGCTCGGCTCGCGGGGTGCGCCGAGCGCCTCGCGGTGGGACGGCGGCCGCCGGCCGCCCTCATCGGTGATCCCATAGCGGGCGGCCAGTTCCGCGCCGATCAGAGTGCGGCCGGACAGCTCGTCCAGCCGGGGGTCCCGGTAGATCGCGTCAATCAACCGGCCGCTGAACTGCGGGGTCTCAGCGTGCTCGGCGAAGGCCGCCATCGACTCGGGGTCTCCGTCGAAGGCCCGCCGTATCCGTTCGGTCAGCAGTACCCCCATCCACAGCGAGACCGTCGAGACTCCGGTGCCGGCGAAGTCGACCGCCATGTCGGCGGCCATCTTGTCCACCCCGGCCTTCTGGGCCCCGTACGCCGGACCGTGCAGGTAACAGACCGAACCGGGCGAGGAGGTGAACGCGATCAGCGCACGCTCCGCGCGCAGCAGTAGCGGCGCGGCGTACCAGGTGGCGACATAGGCCGAGCGCAGCCCGACGTCGAGCACCTCGGCCAGTTTCAGCGGCTTGTCCCAGAACGGCGCCGGGTCGACCAGCCGCCCACTGATGGCCGCGGCGTTGTTGACCAGGAGGTGCAGTACGCCGTCATCGGCGCCGATCCTGCCGAACAGTTCCCCGACCGCGGCGTCGTCGCCGTGGTCCACCACCGCCGCGATCCCCTCCCCGCCGGCGTCGCTCACCGCTCGGGCCGCAGCCTCGACGTCGGTGCGCCCGGTCAGGTAGACGCGCCAGCCCGCCTGGCCCAGCGCCTCGGCGATACCGCGGCCGGCCCCGCGAGTGGCTCCGGTCACCACCGCGACCCGCCGTTGCGCTCCCACCCCAACCTCCTGCCGCCGATACGACTTGTCCGCCACGATTGTGTCCGACCCGCTCCCTAACATCCCATCGTGATCGACAGGGGGACGAGCATGAGGCATTCGACACGACAACGAGCAGTTCTTCCGATGCTGGCCGGTCTAGCCGGCGGCCTGGCACTGTACGTGGCGGTCCGCTACGGCGGCCCGGTACTGGTGGTGATGATGGCCGTCGGAGCCGGCGGCGCCCTGGCCTACTTCCACACCCGCGTACATGCCCCCGGAGCCGGCGACCTGAGCCAGCGACACCGCGAACTGCTGGCTCGGGCCGAGCAGCAGAACGATTGGGCCGCGCGCGGCGACAACCGTGGTGTCTACGGCACCGAAGGCGCTGCACTGATGAACGCAGTGGCTCCCGATCCAGTACGCCCCCCGGGAGATCGGCTCGACGTGGCCGAGGTAGTGCACACCGATGCCGAACTCGACGACCTGCTCACCGCGCGGAAACCGTGCTGGCGCTACGCCGCGTTCGTCTCGGTTCTGGTGATCCGGCGCGCCGGGGTCCGGTCCCGGCTCCGGGATGCCCGGATAGGTTTCATCCGCCCCTCCGGAGAGAGCCTGTCCAATCACTTCGAGGTGTCCGGTTTCTTCACCGACCGGTTGGCGGATCTTTCGGCGCTGGTCGAACAGGTCAATGACGTCATGCTCAGCAGGGGATTCCAGGAGGTCTTCGGCGCCCCGCACGGCGAGCGCACCGCCGATCCCGAGGCGATCGTGCAGACGGCCAACCGGCTGATGGACATCCACGACCGCTTCCTGGACCTCTCCGAACGTTGTCGCGGGGTCAGTGTTCCGGCGGACTGCACCGATCTGCGCCGAGACTTCGGCCTGCTCACCGGACTGCCGCTGGAGGGGTTCCACACTTTCATCGAGGACTTCGTCGTACGGGTCGACGAGATGGCCGACGTTGCGCGCTACGCGACCGGCGATGTCGAGTTGGATCCGGTCGAACTGGGTGTCCGCGACGATGAGGACCTGCTGACCCGGGTCTCTCAGCGGCTGCAGGAACTGGGCTAACAGCCGGCCAGCACATCGCTCATGGCCCGCTTCTCCTTGGCCGAGAGCCACAGCCCGTAGGCGGCCTTGACCTCGATCTGGCGGGCGACGAAGTCGCAGCGAAATTCCGAGTTGGGGGGCAACCATCCCGCAGCGTCCCGAAAGGCCTTGTCGAAGTTGGCCTGTGGGCTCACCGCCAGCAGATTGCGTGGATCGTTGGCGAAGTCCAGACGGCGCTGCGGATCCCAGGCCCGCGCGCCTTTGTACCAGGCGTCGGCCAGAGCCACCACGTGGTCGATCTCCACGCTCTTGGACGTCTCGGGCCCGCGGACGAACTCGATCGTGGTGCCGGTGTAGGGGTCGACCAGCGCTCCACTCTGGGCGAAGCAGGTGAACGGCCGCACCACAAGGTTCTTCAGGTCGCGGCGCAGGATGTCGTCGCGGGTGTTGCAGCCGTTGCGGCCGAACTCCACGTCGACGTCATCGCTCCAGGCCTTGCCGAACTGGTAACGGCGGAAGTCCGAGGTGCGGTCCCAGCCCCGGACCTCCAGATCTTTCAGTTGCTGACGTGCGACGTCGTAGCGTGCCGAGGGCGCACCCGGCGCACCCGGCGGCGGGGAGGACGCGGCACCCGGAGCGGGTTCGGGCCGCCAGGTCGGCGACGGCCCCGACGGCTGGCTCGCGCGTTCCTGCCAGACCAGCACACCGGCCACCGCGCCGACGACCAGGACCGCCAGCCCCGCGGCGCGCGCCCGGCGGCGCCACCGGGGTTTACCGGTCTTGGCTCGGGACACCAGACGTTTCTAACACCCCACCAGAGGAGACCTGGGCCGGCCCGGCACTCCGACAGCGGTCGAACGCACACCGTCCCGGCCGACCGGGGATTCGGCGGGAAAACGCGACGGTGCGCCGGTGACGTTGCTAACTTGCCCGACAGCAGACCCCGGGAAAGGACCACCGGCGTGAAACAGACTCCACTGCTGGGCGAATGCTCCGCAGAATTCTTCGGCACGATGCTGCTCATCCTGTTCGGGTGCGGCGTCGTCGCCCAGGTGGTGACCGGTGGGTTCCCCACCACGACCGGAGCCACGGGCGACTACAACTCCATCGCCTGGGGCTGGGGGCTGGGGGTGGCGATGGCGGTCTACGTGGCCGGCCGGCTCAGCGGGGCGCACCTGAACCCCGCGGTCACCGTGGCGCTGACGGCATTCAAGGGTTTCCCTCCCCGTAAGGTCCTTCCCTACATCGGCGCTCAGGTGGCCGGAGCTTTCGTCGGTGCGCTGCTGGTGCGGTTCACCTACACCGACGCGATCAACCGGATCGACCCCGACCACACCAAGGCCACCCAGGGAATCTTCTCCACCTCGCCGGACGTCGGGGTGACCATGATGACGGCGTTCTTCGACCAGGTGATCGGCACCGCGATCCTGGTGGCGGTGATCTTCGCCCTCACCAGCGCGGTCAACAATCCGCCGCTGGCCAACACCGGCCCGCTGATCATCGGCCTGCTGGTGGTCGGAATCGGGCTGGGATGGGGCGCCAACGCCGGATACGCGATCAACCCGGCCCGCGACTTCGCCCCGCGACTGGCCTCGTTCCTGACCGGCTACCAGGACGCATGGTTCTCGGCCAACGGCCCGGAGATGTACTTCTGGGTGCCCATCGTTGCGCCGCTGATCGGCGGGCTGATCGGGGGCGCGCTGTTCGTGTTCTGCATCGAACGATTCCTGCCGGCGGCCATCAGCGAGCCACCCGAGATCGGAGTGGTGGAGCCGACGCCGCTGCGCTGAACGGAGTTAAGGCCTTCCAGAGCTACGGATGCACGCCGTGGTTCCGGGTGGCGCCGCTCAACTGACACGGCAGGAGATGCCGCCTTAGGGTTCCAGTCGTGAACCGCCTCGACCGTTTCTTCGAGATCAGCGCCCGCGGCTCCACCATCGCCGCCGAGGCGCGCGGGGGCTTGGTCACCTTCATCGCGATGGCCTACATCATCGTGCTCAATCCGATCATCCTGGCCGGCCCCGAAGACGTCACCGGCGTCCAACTGCAGTTCGCGCAGGTCTCGGCCGTCACGGCACTGGCTGCCGGCGTGATGACCATCCTTTTCGGAGTGGTTGCCCGGATGCCGTTCGCCTTCGCCGCCGGCCTGGGCATCAACTCCTTCCTGGCCACATCGGTGGTGGGGACGCTGACCTGGGCCGAGGCCATGGGCTTGGTGGTGATCAACGGCCTGATCATCGTTCTGCTCGCGGTCACCGGTCTTCGGCAGCTGGTTTTCGACGCGGTGCCGATGCCGCTGAAACTGGCCATCACAGCCGGAATAGGGCTGTTCATCCTCTTCATCGGGCTGGTCGACGCCGGCTTCGTCGGCGCGACCGGCACACCGTCACCCCCGGTCGGCCTCGGTGAATCGGGGCGGGGCTCGATCACCACCATCCCGACCCTGGTATTCGTGGTCACGCTGCTGGTCACCGCGATACTGGTCGCCCGTCGGGTGCGCGGGGGGATCCTCATCGGCCTCGCCGGCGGGACAGTCGCGGCCGTGCTGATCGAGGCGGTCTGGCATCTCGGCTCGGCAGTGGACAACCCGGGCGGCTGGAAACTGTCGGTGCCTTCCTTCACCGGGTCGCCGTTCGCCCTGCCCGATCTGGCCCTGCTCGGAGCGTTCAATTTCGACGGATTCGGCAGGATCGGGACGCTCGCCGCCACCGTCGTGGTCTTCACACTGGTGTTCGCGAATTTCTTCGACGCGCTGGGCACCCTGACGGGCCTGTCTAGGGAGGCCGGTCTCGCCGATGACCGCGGCTCTTTCCCCCGGCTGCGCTCGGCGCTGATCGTCGAGGGTGTCGGGGCGGTCGGCGGCGGTATGGCCTCGGCATCGTCGAACACGGTGTTCATCGAATCCGGTGCCGGAATCGGCGAGGGAGCCCGCACCGGATTTGCCAATCTGGTGACCGGCGCACTGTTTCTGGCCGCGATGTTCGTCGCGCCGCTGGCCTCGGTGGTTCCCACCGAGGTGGCCGCCGCGGCCCTGGTCACCGTTGGCGCGATGATGGTGTCTCATCTGCGGCACATCGATATCTCGGAGTTCTCGGTGGCGCTGCCGGTCGTCCTCACGGTGGCGGTGATGCCCTTGACCTACTCGATCGCCAACGGAATCGGGGTCGGCTTCGTCAGCTGGGTGGTACTGCGTACCGCGGTCGGCAAAGCGCGCGAGGTCAGTCCACTGCTGTGGATCGTTGCGGCAGGTTTCCTCCTGTATTTCGCCCGCGAGGGCGTCGAATCGGTGTTCGGCATCGCCACCGGCTGACATGGGCGGGTGGAACCGAAGTGGCCCGGTGTTCGACGGATCGCGCCGCAACAGGCAGAATCCCGGCCATGAGCACCGAGCCCTCCCCCGCCACGTCCTCACCCGCCGCAGTCACTGTCAAATGCCTCACCGATGGACCCCTCGAGGTCGCCGGCGAGGTCGAGATCCTGGCTTCGGACGGATCGGTGATCAAGGAGACCTCGAAGAGCTACCTCTGTCGATGCGGCCACTCGGCCAACAAACCGTTCTGCGACGGCGCGCATAAGCGCGAGGGGTTCACCGCGCCCTGAACGGTGGCGCCCGGCTCCCTCCGCGCAGTAAACTCGGAATATCCGCAGGCGGACAACTGGTTGAATGATGCATCCGGGCCAGATCAGGCCCGATGGAATTTCCCGGAACCCGATTCTCACACGACAGGAATCTGTAATGACATCTCGACGCTTGGCTTCCCGGCTCGCGCTGATCGCCGGCGGTGGCGCCCTTGTCGCCATGGGGGCGTTGACGGCGGGCTGTGGCTCGAGCACCAAAGAGGAGCCCGCCACGACCACCCCGCCGGCCACCAGTTCAGCGGTGCTGAGCCCCAGCGAGAAGGCCGTCGGCCCCGGCGGTGACAACTCCTTCTCGCCGTCGGTCCCCAAGCCGCCCGGCGCGGTGTGCCGGGAAATCGTCAACGGCGTCTGCATGCGCTAAAACGACGCTTTTGACCCACGCGCACCTCAGGTAACATCAGCCCCACCATGGGCGTGCGAGGTGTGTCGGCGGTGGTCGCCGCCGGTGTGTTGGTGGCCGTGGCGGCACCGAGTGCCGCCGCGGAACCCGCGCCGAACTGGAGCGGTTGGTACAAGATCACCTTCCACGCCGATGAGAAGACCGGCACCAGCGCCGCGGCGCAGCAGCCGGAGATGGGTTACACCGCCTGGTACAAGTTCGGCACCGACTGCTCCTCGGGATCCTGCGTCGCATCGGTGCTCGACGGCCCGACCCCCAAGGACAACGTGCCGGAGTCCACCCGGTTCGACTGGACCGGATCGCAGTGGTCACGATCGGAAACCTGGCGGTGGGACTGCCTGTTGCCGGACCGGACAATCACCTTCGACCCGGCAAGTTCGGTGACGAACTACACCCCGGGCCCTGACGGCACGCTGAAGGGCACCTTCGCGACCAACATCGGCAGCGGCGCGTGCGAGGGCACCGTGTACATTCCGCTGACCGCGGTGCCGGCCGACCCCGCGACTGCCTAAGGCGCCGTCAGATCGGCATCAGGTATCCGTAGAACTCCCGGTCCTCGTTGTAGCCGCCCTGGCCGGCGCGAGGTGTTCGAAGGACTCGACGAACTCGATGGCCTGAATCCACCTGACCTGTTCCCGGCGACTCGGCACAACAAATCGTGCCAATTCGGCAGCCCAGCGGTGCTACCTTGACGCCCACCGGCCGCTGGCCGGATCAACGCAGATGCCGGCGCCACGCCGACGCCGGGGCGGGAGGCTCGGATGGCTCACAGCGAACCCAGCGTGGACTGGGAGGCCCTGCGCAAGGAAGCGGTTGCCGCGCTGGCGAACTCCTACTCTCCGTACTCGAATTTCCCGGTTGGGGTGGCAGGCATCGTCGATGATGGACGTTTGGTCTCCGGAGCCAATGTGGAGAACGCCTCCTATGGGCTCACGCTGTGCGCGGAATGCTCCATGGTCTCGGCGCTGCACGCCAGTGGCGGGGGCCGACTGGTCGCGGCGTTCTGCGTTGACGGCAACGGAGAACCCCTGATGCCCTGCGGTCGCTGCCGCCAACTGCTCTACGAGCACGGCGGGCCCGACCTCATGATCATGACGCCCCAGGGCGCACAGAGCATGGACCAGATCCTGCCCCAGGCCTTCGGCCCGTGGGATCTCAAGGAAAGGAAAGCGGTCCGTGGCGACTGATACCACCGCGGGGAGCTCCAGCGCGACCTCCAACGACAGGGCGGCCTGGGCCATCCTGGCCGCGATGGGCTTCGGCGCGCTGATCGCCCAGATGTTCTCCACCGTCATCGGTCCGGCGCTGCCGACCATCAAAGAAGACCTCGGCCTGAGCCTGTCGTCGCAGACCTGGACCATCACCGCCTACAGCCTGGCCTTCGGCGCCGCCCTCGTCGCCGGCGGCCGGATGGGCGATCTGGTCGGCGAAGTCAAGATGATCATCAGCGGCTTCCTCATCTTCGGCTCGGGCCTGGTGGTCTCGGCCATCGCGGTGGGCGGGCCGCTGATGATCAGCGGGCGGGCCATCCAGGGCATCGGGATCGGGATCTCGGCGCCGGCCACGCTGTCCATCGTGGTGAACTCGTTCCCGCTGGCCCGGCGTGGATTCGCGGTGGGGGTCTGGGGTTTCGCGCACGGATTCGGTCTGCTGGTCGGCCCGCTCTTCGCGGCCTGGATGATGGACGTCGCGAGTTGGCGCTGGGTGTTCTGGGTCGCCGTCCCGTTGACCGCACTGGTCATCGTCGTCACCCTGGCCGCCACCCGCGGCTATCGCAGCGTGCTGGCCAGCGGCAGCTACGACTGGCTGGGCCTGATCCTGGGCGGAGCCGGGATCACCCTGTTGACGCTGGGCCTGCAGAACTCCTCGGCGAGTTGGACGGCGACGTCGACCTGGGGCGCGCTGCTGGCCGGGCTGGTCCTGCTGGGGATGTTCGCCGCGGTGGAGACCCGGATCCAGCATCCGCTGGTCGATTTCCGGTTGTGGAAGGAGCGGCTGTTCTCCGGCGGATTCTTCGCCGAGAGTGCGGTGGGTTTCGTCTACATCCCCTTCCTGACCTTCGTCGGATCGCTGTTCTTCATCAACGTCCTGGGCTACTCCCCCGCCAAGGCCAGTTGGGTGATCGTCATCACCACCGGCATCTGCATGCTGTTCGAACCACCGGCAGGCCGCTGGGTGGACAAGGTCGGGCCCGGGATCCCGATCACCGTCGCCCTGCTGATGCAGGCCGTCGCGCTGGCCTGGATCGGGTTGTTCTTCGGTCCTGCGACCACCCTGGCCGAGATGGTGATCCCGTTGGCGCTCATGGGAATCGGCGTCGGGATCGCGCTCCCGGCTTGTAACACCGCGGGCATGTCGGCGGTGGACGCCAAACGGGCCGGCATGGGCTCAGGCCTGATGCAGATGACGTTCAACATCCCGGCGGCCCTCGGCGTCGCACTGGTCACCTCGGTGATCGGCGGCCTGACGGCCAGCAAGGTCGGCAGCGGCCTGGGCAACCGGGATGACCTGCGCGAGGTCGCCGGTCAGTACGCCGACGCCGTCCAGAACGGCGACCTCGGCTTGGCCGACCGGATTCTGGCTGGTCTACCCGACGACTCGGTGGCGGCCGTCAAGCAAGCCGCCGTCGCTGCCTCATCGGGTGCCATCACGGTGTCGATGCTGGTGCTGGCCGGCATCGCGCTGGCCGGTGCGATCTTCGCCTGGGTGGTCATCGGCCGGCGGCGAACCCCCGACCACATCGAGACGACCCACGCCGAGCAGGTCTGAGGGCGCTAGCAGCCGGCCCCTGCTAGAGGCCGAGCGCTCCGGCGACGTCGTCGCGCAGCGCGGCGAGTTCGGCCGCGGCGGTGTCGCGGGCGTCGCCGAGTTCCCCGGTGACCGGCACCACCACCTGCAGGTAGCACTTGAGCTTGGGTTCGGTGCCGCTGGGGCGGACGATCACCCGGGCGTCGGGCAGGGAGAACCGCAGCCCATCCGTGGGCGGCAGCCCGTCGACGCCCCGCTCGAGGTCGTCGAGTCTGAGCACCTCGCGCCCGCCCAGGGTCTTCGGCGGGTCGGCCCGCAACCGGGCCATCGCCTCAGCGATGAGCGTGATGTCGGCCACCCGCACCGAGAGCGGACTGGTCGCATACAACCCGAACTTGCGGGCCAGGTCATCCAGCACGTCCTGCGGGCCGCGGCCCTCGGCTTTGAGCTCGGCGACCATCTCCAGCATCAGCAGCGAGGCGGTGATGCCGTCCTTGTCCTTGACCGCGGCCGGGTCGCAGCAGTACCCGAGCGCCTCCTCGTAGCCGAACCGTAGGTCCGGCACCCTGGCGATCCACTTGAAGCCGGTCAGTGTGGTGGCGTAGCCCAGACCGGCGTCGGCGGCGATGCGTTCCAGCAGAGTCCCGGACACGATCGACTGCGCGTAGACACCGTCGACCGGTGCGCCCTCGCGGCGGCCGCGTTCGGCGATCCACCAGCCCAGCAGTGCACCGACCTCGTCGCCGGTGAGCATGCGGTAGTCCCCGCCGCTGCGGATCCCGGCCGCGCACCGGTCGGCGTCGGGGTCGTTGGCGATGATCACGTCGGCATCGCGTTCACGGGCGTCTGCCAGCGAGAGGTCCATCGCGCCGGGTTCCTCAGGATTGGGGAAGCTCACCGTCGGGAAGCGGCCATCGGGGGCGAACTGCTCGGCGACCGTGGACGGGGCGTGGAAACCGGCTTCGGCGACCACCCGCATGAAGACCTCGCCGCCCACCCCGTGCATGGCGGTGTAGACCGCGGAGACCTGCCGGGGACCGTCACCGAGGAGCGAGACCGCGCGCGCCACGTATGCGTCCAGGACGGACCCGTCGAGAGTCCGGTAGTCCTCGGACTGCGGTATCGAGGCCAGCGCTCCGACCGCGGCGATGCACGCCGAGATCTCGGCGTCGGCCGGCGGGACGATCTGGCTGCCGTCACCGAGGTAGACCTTGTAGCCGTTGTCATCGGGAGGGTTGTGTGATGCCGTGACCATGACACCGGCCGCGCAGCCCAGGTGCCGGACGGCGAAGGCCAGCAGGGGTGTCGGTAACGCGGACGGCAGCAGCAGGGCGGTGATGCCCGCGCCGGACATGATCCGCGCGGTGTCGCGGGCGAAGACATCGGAGTTGCGCCGGGCGTCGTAGCCGATGACGACGGACTCACCACCCCGCTCGGTCAGGTAGGCCGCCAGGCCGGCGGCCGCCCGCGCCACCACGACCCGGTTCATCCGGTTGCTCCCGGGTCCCAGTCGGCCGCGCAGGCCGGCGGTGCCGAACTGCAGGGTGCCGTCGAAGGCGTCGGCGAGTTCCTCGGCCGCGTCGGCGTCCCCGGCCTCGGCCCTGCTCAGCAGCGCCGAGAGTTCGGCGGCGGTGGCGGGATCGGGGTCCTCGGCCAGCCATCCCCGCGCGGTGTCGAGAAGCGCGGCCGTCGGGGCCGTCGGGCCGGGGGGCATCTCAGTAGTCGCCCGTCCCGGCGTGTCCGCCGGTCACGATGGCCACCGAGGAGGATGCGCCGATCCGGTCGGCGCCGGCCTTGACCATCTTCTCCGCGTCGCGGGTGGTGCGCACCGCACCGGAGGCTTTGACGCCCAGCCGGTCCCCCACCATGTGCCGCATCAGCGTGATGTCCTCCACGGTGGCTCCCCCACCCCCGAACCCGGTGGAGGTTTTGACGTAGGCGGCGCCGGTCCGGAGGGCGATCAGGCAGGCGATCGCCTTCTGCTCGTCGGTGAGCATGCTGGTCTCCAGGATCACCTTGACCGGCGCGGGCCGGGCCGCGCCGACGACGCCGAGCATGTCGTCGTAGACAGCGGCCAGGTCACCGGAGAGCAGCCCGCCGATGTCGATCACCATGTCCACTTCGTCGGCGCCCTCGGCGACGGCGATCCGGGCCTCCTCGGCTTTGGCCAGCCGCGTCATCGCCCCCAGCGGAAAGCCCACCACCGTGCACACCATGACACCGGAGCCGGCCAGCTGTTCGGCCGCGGTGGGAACCCAGCGGGTGTTGACGCACACCGAGGCGAACCGGTGCTCGACCGCTTCCCGGCATAGCGCCTCGATGGCCGTCAGGGTGGCGTCCGCTTTGAGCAGGGTGTGGTCGATGCGGCCGGCCAGGTCCTTCGACGACCGCAGCACCTTGGGGATCTCCGGGTCGGGCGCGGGGCCCAGGGACGCGGTGACCGCGTCGTTGGCGCGGGCGAACAGCGCGGCGTGGTCGGTCATCTCTGGTCCTTTCCGGGGCCGCCCAGGCCGGCCTGAAGGTAGTTGAACAGCGCGACGCCGGAATCGGCGCTGAACTTGTGCAACTGCTCGGTGGTGGCCGTCACCTGGTCGCCGTCGAGCCGGTTGAGCAGGGTGGTGCAGATCATCGCGAAGTTGGGAAACCCCCAGTGATTGAGGTATCCGGCCAGCATCGCGCCTTCCATCTCGATGTTGCGCACACCGTTGTCGGACAACCAGTGCAGCCAGGCCATCTTGGACTCCGGGGTCTCCAGGCAGATCGCGCCGTCGAGCCGGTACTGCTCGAGGAAGAACTCGTTGCCGGCCACTGTCTTGCCGGTCGCCACCTCGAAGTCGGCATCCTGGTTGGCCGCCAGGATGGCCCGGGCGGTCGCGGCGGGGAAGTGTCCGTCGAACCAGTATTCGCCGTCACCGCCGCGTAGCAGCCGGTAGGGCTTGAGGTCGGCCATCAGCCCCTCCGAGGAGACCACGACGGTGCCGCCGGGCAGTCCCACACCGCCGCTGGTTCCGACCCGGCACCAGAACACCTCGTCGAGCGCGTCGAGGTCGCCGGACTTGAGGAAGAACACCAGCCGCATCAGTTCCTGCAGCGCGATGGACGCGCTGGGCATCCCCATCCCGTGCGAGGCGAACAGCACCCCGGCGGTGTAGCGGGTGACGAAGCGGTCCTCTTTGGGGAAGGCGACGATCTCGGCCCCGCCGTTGCGCCGGCTCCAGTGCTCGGCGAACTCCTTGATCCGCCCGCCGGATCCGGCCATCACGACGGCCCGGACGTCGCGCAGGGCCGAGAGCAGCGGATCGCCGGAGGCCACGCCGAAGTGGTAGTAGACGTCCTCGTGGCTGCCGTCGATGACGCCGTCCAAAAACGCGTGGTTGATGTTCTCGGAGTTCACCGCCGGCCTTTCGATCGTCGACGGGTGCGAATCTACGCATCAACCCCGGCGGACGGGCCGATTCCCGGAGTTCAGTCGCCGGATCGCGCCACCGACTGCCTGGCGGACCGAGGTCCGCCCTCGGCCCTGCGGGTGCGGGGACCGTCACCGGTCGCGGCCGGGTCAGCGCCGCCTTCGGCGGCGGCCGGGGTGCGCGTCTCGCGGGTGCTGCTGCCCGCGCTCTCCGAGCGGGCCGCCGACACCGCGACCGCGGAGTCCGCGGATGCGG
This sequence comes from uncultured Mycobacterium sp., assembly GCA_964447215.1. Classification (GTDB taxonomy): domain Bacteria; phylum Actinomycetota; class Actinomycetes; order Mycobacteriales; family Mycobacteriaceae; genus Mycobacterium. The sequence continues at coordinate 25,236 of CAYURT010000007.1, read as the reverse complement.
CGGGAGCCTCCACGGCGGCGGACTCACCGGCCTCCACCGCCGGGGCCGCATCGGACTCACCGGCCTCCACCGCCGAGGCCGCATCAGACTCAGCGGCAGCACCACTGCGGACGGCCTCTACGGACTCGGCGGACGGCGCCAACTCCGCCGACTCAGCCGACTGCGCCGGGGCCGCGACGGTTTCGGCCGCGACCGGGTTGGTGGCCAGGGCCTCAGCGACCGCCCAGATCGTCGACTGGACGGCGGTGCGGAAGCTCGGCACGAAGTTGTCGGCGACGTCGGCCGGATCGGTGATGGGTCCGGTCTGCACGCCGGCGCCGGTGCTCATGTTCCACGCCAGACCTGGCAGCCCGGTCGGCCCGAGCAGACCCGACCAGGCGGTGTTCCAGGCAGCTTCGAAATCACCGGCGGCCAGATCGGCGAACCACTCGGTGGCCAGCGCCGCGGACGTCTCGGCGGTCAGCGCCACCGCGCCGACCGACGCTTCGATGAAGCTGGCCACATTGCGCGGGATCGTCTCGATCACCGCCGCGAGCCGGGCCACGATCCCGCCCAGGATGTAGCCGCCCGCGTTGAACACCGCCTCGGTGGCGGCGGTGATCGGAGCGACGACGGCGTCCACCAGCACGGTGAAGGCGGCGCCGATGTCCCCGCCGACCGCGAGCTCGAATGCGTCGACCAGCGCGGCGGGGTAGTCCCAGATGCCGTTGCCGATCGCGGTGGCGGCGGCGATGCCCCCGCTGAGGCCCACATTGAGGTAGTCCAGCAAATTGACCTGAAGCTGCTGGGAAATCGGGCCGGCGTTGGTGATCAGCTGGGGCAGGAGGCCGACAGAGCTGTAGAGGCCCAGGTCGACCTCCTGCGTGAGAAGGTCGTTCATCAGGTCGTTGATCCCGGCGCCGGGCCAGTTCTCCGCACCGAAGACCGAGTAGGAGCCGTTGAGCAGGTAGTTCTGGAACTGCTCGGCCGAGGCGAACAGCTCGGCGAAGGGATTGACGAAGGCAGCCAGCGCCACCTCGGACACCGCGTTCCCCACCGCCGGCATCGGCATCTCGACCGGTGTCGCGGCCACGGCACCCGCGCCGACGATGGCGGCGGTTCCGGCAATCAGGTTCGAGCGGAGCGAGACGAGCATTGCGGTGGAATCCCTTCCAGGTCGATAAGACCCGGGCTCGTACCGCCCGGGCAACGGACGCGCGGCGACCATACCCGATCGGCAGGGCGTCGCTGAAACGGGACTGCGGCGCCACCGACGGGGCTAGGGCACCGCGGACAGGAAGATGAACGTTCCCAACAGCACTAGGTGCACCACACCCTGCAAGGCGACGGCACGCCCCTGGGCGAGGGTCAGGGTCGAGACGATCACCGAAATGGTGAGCAGCACTATCTGCATCGGCTCCAGACCCAGCGCGAGGGGGCCGGGCAACCAGATGATCGCGATGGCGATCACCGGGATGGTCAGCCCGATCGAGGCCATCGCCGAGCCGTACGCCAGGTTCAGGCAGATCTGCACCCGGTCACGCCGGGCATTGTTGAGCGCGGCGAGGGACTCCGGGGCCAGCACCAGCAGTGCGATCACCACGCCGACCATCGCGTAGGGCAGCCCCAGAACTCCGATAGACGATTCGATGGTCGGCGCGAGCAGCTTGGCAAGGCCGACCACCGATACCAGGGCCGCCAGCAGCAGCGCCAAGCTCAGCCAGGCCTCCCGGACCGACGGTGGCTCGGCGTGCCGGTCTTCGGGAACCGGGGTGTCGGGATCGGCCTTCTCGGGCAGCACCGGGAGGAAGAAGTCGCGGTGCCGGACGGTCTGGGTGAAGACGAACGCGCCGTAGAGCACCAGGGAGGCCACGGCGGCGAAGGCCAGCTGCGCCGCGGAGTACCGGGGCCCCTCCTCGGAGACGGTGAATCTCGGCAGGATGAGGCAGACGCCGGCCAGTGCCACCACGGTGGCCAGCGCAGATCCGGACCCGGAGGCGTTGAAGGACACCGTCCGGTGCCGCAGCGCGCCGAACAGCAGGCTCAGTCCCACGATTCCGTTGAGGGTGATCATCACCGCGGCGAACACAGTGTCACGGGCGTAGGTCGCCGCATTCGGGCCGCCACCGACCATCAGCATCACGATCAGACCCACCTCGATCACCGTGACGGCGACCGCGAGTATCAGCGAACCGAAGGGCTCCCCGACCCGGAGAGCGACCACCTCGGCATGGTGGACGGCCGCGAAGATCGCCCCGACCAGAAATGCCGAGATCGTGACAAGCACGGCGGGGTGCTCGTGGCTCGCCCAGGTGACGACCAGCACGACCATCGCCATGATCGGCACCAGCACGGTCCACTGCAGGGGGCCGCGGCGGGCGGTCTGCTCCATCGACGCCAACCCTAGCCCGCCGACGGCTCAGGTGCGCAGGGTCGACATCCCGCCGTCCAGGCCGATCACCTGTCCGGTGATCCAGTCACTGCCCGGTTCCAGCAGAAACCGCGCCAGCCTGGCCGCGTCGGCGGCGGTTCCGACCCGCTTGAGCGGGTAGCGCTTGGCCATCGCCTCACGCTTCTCCGGCGAGGACAGCAGGTTCTCCACGAGGGGGGTGTCCACCAACGCCGGGGCTATCGCGTTGACCCGCACCCGCGGGGCCCACTCGGCGGCCAGGGACCGCACAATTCCCTCCACCGCGCCCTTGGCTGCCGCCACCGAGGAGTGCATCGGCATGCCCTGGCCGACCGCGACGGTGCTGAACAGGACCACGCTGGCGGGCCGCCCGTCGGAGCCGGCCAGCGTGGGCTGGCAGGCCTTGAGGAACCGGACGGCGCCGAGCAGGTTCACTTCCCAGTCGCGCCGGAAATCGTCCTCGGACAGCGCCCGGAAGCTCTTCAGGTTCACCGTCCCCGGGCAATACACCGCTCCCTGTACCGAATCGGGCGGTGCGGGCAGCGGGCCGGTCGCGGTGAGGTCGCAGCTCACGTGCCGAACGACCGGACCGGGCTCGAGCTGACCCGCTGAGCGCGACCAGACGTCGATACGGGACGCGGTGGGTGCCAACAGGCGTACCAGCTCGAGGCCGATCCCCCGGCTGCCGCCGGCGATCAGGTAGGTGTCCGCCATATCGATGGTTCCTTCCGCTATTCACTTCTCACTACTTCCGACCGGGGTCCTTCCGACCGGCACCGTCGACTCAGTCCCGATAGGGCGAACCCGGTTCGGCGGTGCCGACCACCAGCGGCGAGTCGATCGGCGGGCTGTCGCAGTTGATGGCGTTGTTCGGGTCGGTGCAGTCCACCGGGTTCGCAGGCGCGTAGCTGGGGGCCGCCGCCACCGCCGCCGCGCCGGCCATTGCCAGCCGTCGCATCGTTGAGGACTGCATCATCGCCGCTCCCTGCTCTCTCCGGGGCCGCCGCTCGGTCAGCCGCCGTTCTTTCGTGGCGGGTGCCGCCGATGTTACCGATCCTCCAGCGTGGTCCGAATGGCGACTTCCGAGGTCAGCGTGCGGTGGACCGGGCATTTGTCGGCGATCTCGATCATCCGGGCGCGCTGGGCGTCGTCGAGGTCACCCTCCAGCGTGATCGCGCGCTGGATCAGGTCGACCTGGCCCTGACGCGTCTCGCAGGTCTGGCAGTCCACGGCGTGGATCTTGGCGTGCTCGAGGCGGACGGCGACCCGTTCCAGCGGCAAGCCCTTCCGTTCGGCGTAGAGCCGCAACGTCATCGCCGTGCAGGAGCCCAGGGCGGCCAGCAGCAGGTCGTAGGGCGACGGCCCGCTGTCCCGGCCACCGAGGTCCACCGGTTCGTCGGCGATCAGGTGGTGGGACCCGACGAGCACCGACTGTTCGAACTTGCCCTGACCCGTCTCGCTCACCACCACCTGTCCCGGGGGGATCGGATCCGGCAGGCCGGTCTGCTGCTGCGGCTCCGGCAGGTAGCGCTGCGACCAGGCCGCGATGACGTCGGCGGCGTAGTCGGCGTCGCGGCGGCGGGCCAGCAGATGGTCGGCGTCGTCCAGCGAGACGAAGCTCTTGGGATGCCGGGCTGCGGTGAAGATCCGGGTGGCGTTGTCGATCGAGACCACCTGATCTGTCGGGGCGTGCAGGATCAGCAGGGCCTTGCGCATGGTGGCGACCTGCTCGAGGAGGTTGTGCTCGGCCGCGTCGTCGAGGAAGTCACGACGGATCCGGAAGGCGCGCCCGCCGAGGTTCACCTCACCCTCACCGCGGGCGCAGATGGTGTCGACCTGGTCGGCGAACAGGTTGGCGACGTGGCTGGGGTCCGAAGGCGCGCCGATCGTCGCCACCGCCCGCACCTCGGGAATCCGGCGGGCCGCCGCGAGCGCGGCCGCACCGCCGAGGCTGTGGCCGATCAGCAGCGCCGGTGCCCGGCGGGTGCTTCGCAGATGGTCGGCGGCGGCGACGAGGTCGGCGACGTTCGACGAGAAGTCGGTGTTGGCGAAGTCGCCCTCGCTGGATCCCAGGCCGGTGAAGTCGAAGCGCAGCACCGCGATTCCGCGGCCGGCCAGGGTGTCGGCGATCCGCTTGGCCGCGCGACTGTCCTTGCTGCAGGTGAAGCAGTGGGCGAACAGCGCATAGTCGCGGACGGCTCCGGCCGGTTGCTCCAACAGCGCGGTCAGCGTTCTGCCTTCGCCGTTGGGAAAGTCGAACGGCTCCGCTGGCATCGGCACCTCCGCGTCCCGGGCGGACATCAACCACCCCCGGCCCTGGTCACTCCCGACCGCCGAGGCTCCCACACTATTCCGGCTCTACCCTTACTGGTCGGTGAGGGGGGCGACGTCGACGGAGACGTCGATCACGCTGTGCTCGGAGTCGGTGAAGATGATCCCGCGCAGTGGCGGCACGTCGGCGTAGTCGCGGCCCCAGCCGACGGTGACGTACCGCTCGTCGACCAGTTGCGCGTTGGTCGGGTCGAACCCCAGCCAGCGGTTGTCCGGGGTCCACACCGCCGCCCAGGCGTGAGTGGCGTCGATGCCGAAAACCCGCTGTTTGCCCGGCGGCGGGTCGGTGGCCAGGTACCCCGACACGTACCGCGCGGCCAGGCCGTTGGCGCGCAGGCAGGCGATGGCCAGTCGGGCGAAATCCTGGCATACGCCCTCCCGCGCCGAGAGCACCTGATCGACCTGGGTGGAGACCGTCGTCGCCCCGGATCGGTAGGTGAAGTCGGTGAAGATCCGCGCATTGAGGTCGGTGACCACCTCCATCAGCGGTCGGCCCGGGGTGAAACTGGGCGCGGCGTAGTCCCTGACCGCATCGGTGATCTCAGGGGGCCGGAGATCGAGGGTGAACTCGGTGGCCAGCATCCCTTCCGGCCCCGCCGGGCGGGCCGACTCCCACGGGCCGGTCGCCGCACCGCCGGTGTAGAAGTCCGGAGCCGGAGGGTCGACCTCCACGACGGACTGGCCGACGACGGTGAGGGCGTGGTGACGCTCGGAGATCTGGAAGTAGGAGCTGACATTGCCGTAGGCGTCGCGGTGCTCGGAGCGATCCGACGGGTTCGGGTCGATGTCGAGGTCGAAGGCCAGGCAGCGCTGCCGGGCGGTGTCGCGCGGAGTCAGGTGGCCGCGGCCGTAGGAGTTGGTGACCACCGCCGAGTACCGATATTCGGTGCGGTGGGTGATCCGGTAGCGGCGTCCGGCCGGCGCCGGACCCGTTCCGGTGCTCACGGCACCACCCGGAGCTGGTCGGGTCCCCACAGCGGCTGCATCGCCCCCGGCAGCGTCAGCTGTGTGCTGGTGATGACGTCGGACAACTCGGCGAGCCCGACGAGCATCGCGCCAAGCAGTTCGTCGAGCGCCACGCGGCGGCCGTGGCTGTCGGTCTCCTCGAGATCGGCCGGGTCCAGGCGGCGCAGTCGGGCTCCCATCTCCTCGGCCAGCCGCTCCGGCCGCGACGACCCGGACGCGCCGGGCAGCCCGTTCAGGTCGCGGCGCAGCCGGTCGAGTTGGAAGGCCAGCGACCGGGGGTTGCGCTCGTCGAAGAGCACCAGGTCGGCGACGGCGGTCACGCTGACCCGGCCGAGATTGAGCCGGCGGTAGATGACCGAGGACTCGCAGGCCACCAGCGCCGACTCGGTGATGCTGCGTTCGGCCTCCGGTGTTCGGGTCACGGTGAGGGTGGCGCGTAGCAGCGCGGCGAGGGCCCAGCCGCGTTCGATCCGCTTGCCGATGTCCATCATCAGCCATCCGGGGTCGTGGACCATCGACTCCGCGGTGACTCCGGTGAGGGCGAGCATGCCGCTGAGCGTCTGCCGCTGAGCGGCGGCGAGTTCGGTGTCGTCGAACATCGGGCGGTCCGGGTCGACGGCCGTCTGCTCGGCGGCGGCCAGGGTCCGCTCCACACCGCCGAGGATCATCCAGGTGTCGTTGGACATCTGATCGCGAACCGCGCGGGCGGCCAGGGTCAGCTTCTCCACCGAGTGCGCCAGCGAACCCGGCCGCTGCCGGTCCACGGTCAGCGACCGAAGGGTCCGTGGGCCGGCGGCCACCATTTCCGCCGGCGACGCCTCGACGCCGTTGCCGAGCCCGGTGATGCTTCGCAGCGCGGCGAGCAGCACCGGCAGGCACTCGCTGCCGGCGGTGTGCAACCGGTAGTGGAACTCGTGATACCGCTCGCGGGTCACGATGAGCAGGCGGGCCGAGTCCTCTGCCCGCTCCGCGTAGCGGCCGATCCAGAACATGTCGGCGAGCACCCGGGGGGAGCTGATGAACTGGGTGCCGCTGGGCAGCTCCATCTGCGGCAGCGCGGCGGCGGGCCCCTGGGCCCCGGCAGCAACCGTAGCCGCCGTAAGCTCCGTAGGCTCCGTACGGATCCAGATATCCTTGGCGGCAACGCTGTTGAGCTTGAACGCGCCGGAGCCGGGGGCGAGGACGTATCCGAGTCCGCCGAGCATCGGGGCGTAGCCGCTGCGCTGGGACACGGTGAACAAGCGCATCCCGACGCACGCCGCGGACAACCCGCCCGGGAAGTGGTCGGTGGGCGCCGAGGAGAACTGTGGCAGCTCCTGACCGACCCACTGCCACGGCTGTGCGGCGATCCTCGCCGCAACCTCGTCACGCTGGGCCGCTGACAGCGCCGGCCCCACCAGGGTCGTCGTTCCGGCGGTGGACCTGATCAGCAGCGACGGCAGGCGGTCAAGCAGGTAGGCACGCTCCTGCGGCAACCCCGCCCAGTACATCGTCGGAGTGTCCAGCAGCGGGGTTTCGCCGAGCAGTAGGCGGGCCAGTTCGGGTAGGAAACGCTGCAGCCCCGGACTCTCGAGGATTCCGCTGCCCAGCGTGTTGACGATCGTCACCACCCCGCGTCGGTGCATCTCCACCAGGCCCGCCACGCCGAGTCGGGAATCAGGCCGGAGGTCCAGCGGGTCGACGTATTCGGCGTCGATACGCCGCAGCACCACGTCCACCCGCTTCAGCGTCCCCAGCGAACGCATCCACAGCTTGCCGTCCCGCACGACCAGGTCCGCGCTCTCCACCAGGGGGAAGCCCAGGACGGTGGCAAGGTAGGCCTGGTCGAACGCGGTCTCGGAGTGGATTCCGGGACTGAGCACCACCACCACCGGGTCCTCGGCCGCGGCGGGGGCGGCGTCGATCAGCGCCAGCCGCAGAGCCTGGGCGAACACCGAGGCCGACCGTGGGCCGATCCGCTCGTAGACGTCGGGGATCGCCCGCGCGACGACCCGTCGGTCGGCCAGCGCGTAACCGATCCCCGACGGCGCCTGGGCCCGGTCGGCGTTGACCAGGAACCGGCCGTCGGCCGCGCGACTGACGTCGCAGCCCAGCATGAAAAGCTGGTGTCCGCCGGGATTGGCGATCCCGTTCGCGGCCCTCAGGTAACCGGGATGGCCGAAGAGCAGTTCCGGCGGGAGGATTCCGCTGGTGATCGACTGTCGTTCCCCGTAGATGTCTTCCAGCACCGCGTCGAGAAGCCGGGACCGCTGCACCACTCCGGCTTCCAGGCCCTCCCAGTCCGCGGCCGACAACAGCAGCGGGATCCCGTCGAGCTGCCACGCCGCGGGCACCGCGACGTTGCGGCCGTCGGTGACCGCTTCACCGTGGTGGTCGATCTCGATGTAGGTGATGCCGTCGTTGTCAACCAGCCCGCGCACCAGACCGCGCAGCCGGCTCAGGCCGTCCTGTCCCCGGCCGGCCAGCAGGTCGGCCATCTCCCGCCAGGCCGGACGAACCTGTCCGGCGGGGTCGACCAGCTCGTCGTAGCCGGTGCTGCCGTGATGGCGGGGCGGAGCGGCGTCGGCGGCCAGGTCGAAGAGCGCTTCCTGGGCGGCCAGGCCCCGGTATCCGGCAAGCAAGCGGTCCGGGTCACCGCCGGGCCGGCCCAGGTCAGAGCCGGTAGCCGCCAGTGCCATCAGTCATCTCCCACCGCCGCGGCCGCCATCAGTCCCTCAGCACCGTACGCACCCGTCGCAAGTCGAGGATGCCGGGCGCGCCGACGTCGGTCGCTTGCCGGGCCTGCTTTTCCCGAATTGCGGCGACGTCGACGGGGCCGGGTGTGAAGCCGTGCGCCTCGAAGCGGCGACCGCGCCGGGACTCGGCCTCCACCGCGTTGACCGGCGGGGTCTCGTAGGACCGCCCACCGGGATGGGAAACGTGATAGGTGCAGCCGCCCCGCGATGTCCCGGCGGTGATGTCCACCAACTCGAAACGCAGCGGGGTGTCGACGCTGATGCTGGGATGCAGCGCACTGGGCGGCTGCCAGGCCCGGTACCGAACCCCGGCCACGGCCACGTCGGGGTTGTCGGTGGCCAGCATCGGGACCGGGAAGCCGTTGCAGGTCACCACGTGGCGCTGCTGGTCGGCGCCGATGGTGCGCACCTGGATACGTTCGACCGAGGAGTCGACGTAGCGGGCGGTGGCACCGGACACCGATTCCTCGCCGAGGGTGCTCCACGGCTCGATCGCCTGGCGCAGTTCGATCTCGACGTGGTCGAACACCGCGGTACCCACCCGGGGGAACCGGAACTCGGTGAACGGGTCGAGCCAACTGGTCTCGAAACTGCAACCGGAGGCGCGCAGGTCGGCAGCAACCTCGGCGATGTCATGGATGATGAAGTGCGGCAACAGGTATCGGCCGTGCAAGTTCATCCCGTGACGGATCAGCGGCGCGCGCAGCGGCTGCTCCCAGAACCGGGCGACGAGGGCACGCACGAGCAGCGACTGCACCATCGCCATCTGGTAATGCGGCGGCATCTCGAAACCGCGAAGCTCGAGAAGGCCGAGCCGGCCCCGCGGCCCGTCGGGGCTGTAGAGCTTGTCGATGCAGAACTCGGCCCGGTGGGTGTTGCCGGTGATGTCGGTGAGCAGATGACGCAGCGCCCGATCGGTCACCCAGGGGCTGGGCCGTTCGGAGGCGGTCAGCCGGGCGATCTCGGCGAAAGCGATCTCCAACTCGTAGAGCGCCTCGGCGCGCCCCTCATCGACCCGGGGCGCCTGCGAGGTGGTGCCGATGAAACGCCCCGAGAACAGGTAGGACAGCGACGGGTGGCGCTGCCAGTACGTCAGCAGTGAGACCAGCAGGTCGGGCCGGCGCAGCAGCGGGGAATCCGCCGGGGTGATCCCGCCGAGGGTGATGTGGTTGCCGCCGCCGGTGCCGCCGTGGGTGCCGTCGAGATCGAACGAATCGGTGGACAGCCGCGCCAACCGGGCCTGCTCGTAGAGCGTCTGCAACTGTTCGCGCTGTTCGACGAAGCTGGCCGCGGGTGGGACGTTGACCTCGATAACACCCGGGTCGGGGGTGATCGACATCGACTGCAGCCGCGCGTCGGCCGGCGGTCCGTACCCCTCCACTACGACCGTGCAGCCGGCCCCGGAAACAGCGTCCTCGAGCCGGGCGAGCAGGTCGACGAAATGCTCCAGGGCGTCGGTGGGGGGCATGAAGATATGCAGGAGGCCGCCGCGCACCTCGGCCACCACAGCGGTGGTGGGGGCGGTCTCGGAGTCCTCGACCACACCCGCGGCGGTCGAGGACCCGTCGGGGAGGTGGTCCTCGGCGGTGTTCAGCGGGTCGGCCGGGAATGTCCTACGCGGCGGGCGCCAGCTGATCGAGTCCAGCGGCAGCCGCAGCCCGGCCGGAGAGTCTCCCTCGAGCAGCACGATCCGGCCCCTGCGCAGCCGCCAGTTCGCACTGGCCCAGCCGGTGTCGTCCTCGGTGCGGTGCAGCGGCAGCACCCAGGCCGCAGGTTCTTCGACCGCGGCCTCCAGTGACCGCGAGGCCTCCAATCGGAGCAGCAGCGCCTCACGGCTCTCGGGGGTGTCGCTCTCCAGATCCTCGTCGGGGGCGACGGGGTGCCCCTCGGGTTGGCGGACGCTGCTCCACAGCCGGCCCAGCGCGTCGTCGTAGGCCGGCCGCACCTGGCTGTCGGGCAGCCCGAGCCCGGCGGCCAGCCCGGAGAGGACCTCTTTGGCGGCCGACGCGCCGACCGGCGTGACCGCGCCGGCGAACGGGTCAGCCAGCAACGCGGCATCACGCCACAGGGCCCGGCCGTCGCGGCGCCAGTGCAACTCGATCTGCCAGCGCGGCAACGGTTCTCCCGGATACCACTTGCCCTGCCCGTACTGGATCAGCCCCTGCGGAGCCCACAGGGCCTTGAGTCGGGCGGCCAGATCCGAGGCGCGTTCGCGCTTGTGCGCTCCGTCGGCCTCGGTGGTCCACTCCGGGCCGGTCTGGTCGTCGATGGAGACGAAGGTGGGTTCACCGCCGATGGTCAGCCGGACGTCGGCGTCGACGAGGCGCCGGTCGAGGTGCTCGCCGAGGCTGTTGATCGCCGTCCACGCGGCCGCGGTGTAGGGCAGGGTGACCCGCGGGTCCTCATGGACCCGGGTGACGGTGTTGGAGAACTCGAAGGTGGTCTCGGTGACCCCCGTCGAACCGGTGATCGGCGCGGCCGACGCGGGATGCGGCGTGGCCGCCAGCGGGATGTGCCCCTCGCCGGCGAACAGCCCGGAGGTGGGGTCCAGTCCGATCCAGCCGGCGCCGGGGATGTAGACCTCGGTCCAGGCGTGCAGGTCGGTGAAGTCGGCGGCGGGGCCCGACGGGCCGTCCAGGGCCGGCACGTCGGAGGTCAGCTGAACCAGGTATCCGGACACGAAACGGGCGGCCAGACCGAATTGCCGCAGGATCGACACCAGCAACCACGCCGAGTCACGGCATGACCCGATGCGGGTGGACAGCGTGTGGTCCGGGGTCTGCACCCCGGGCTCCATCCGGACGCTGTAGTTGACATCGGCGTTGACGGCTTGGTTGAGCTGCACCAGGAAGTCGATGGTGCGGATGCCCTCGGCCACCAGGTGACCGGCGACCCACGAGCGGATCAGCTCGCCCGGCCCGGAGCCTTCACCGTCCTCGTCGATCGGCCGCAGGTAGGGCTCGAGGTCCTCGCGTAGTTCCTTGGGGTAGCGGAACGGGAAGGTCTCGGCGTAGTCCTCGATGAAGAAATCGAAGGGGTTGATCACCTTCAGGTCGGCGATCAAACCCACCGAGATCGTCAGCTGGCGGGTCGGCTCGGGAAACACCAACCGGGCCAGGAAGTTCCCGAAGGCATCCTGCTGCCAGTTGATGAAGTGGTCGGCGGGTTCGACATCCAGCGAGTACGCCTCGATCGGGGTGCGGGTGTGCGGCGCGGGACGCAGCCGGACCACATGCGGGTGCACCTCGACCAGCCGGTCGAAGGTGTAGCTGGTGCGGTGTTCCAGCGCCACTTTGATGCCCACGGGAGCCAATCCCACCACACCGGGCAGGGTCGTGCAGTCCCTGCGGCCGAGGCTCACGCGGTCGGTGTGTTACGGCCGTGAAAACGTTTTACGGTTCCCCGTCGCATGTCGTTCAACCAGTGTTTACTCGGACGAGCCATATCCGACCGATCGGGGGAGGTCCGGCCCGTGCGGTTGATCGACTTCAAGGCCAAGACGCCGCTCATCGGCATGTCCATGGTCTTTCTGGCCATGACCGTCGTCGCGGTCACCGCCTATCTGCATGTGGGCTGGTATTCGATCCTCGGCTACGCCGTCGCGGCCGCGATCGCGGTGTTCGGCTTCATCTTCACCTTCCGCGACATGCCCACCCCGCCGCACGACCAGCAACTGGGCCCGACCGCGCAGGAGAGGCAACAGTGACCACCACCGACCACCCGCCGCTGCCCAACCAGGCGGCGCTGACCGCCGAGGACGCCGGCTACCACAAGGCCCTCAGTCCGCGGCAGTTGCAGATGATCGCCATCGGCGGCGCGATCGGGACGGGGTTGTTCCTCGGCGCGGGCGGGCGGCTGGCCAGCGCCGGGCCAGGCCTGTTCATCGCCTACGGGGTGTGCGGGGTGTTCGTGTTCTTCATCCTGCGCGCGATGGGCGAACTGGTCCTGCACCGCCCCACCACCGGGTCGTTCGTCTCCTACGCCCGGGAGTTCCTCGGCGAGAAGGCCGCCTTCGTAGCCGGGTGGATGTACTTCCTGAACTGGTCGGTCACCACCATCGTCGACTCGACGGCCATCGCGGTGTTCTTCAAGTTCTGGGGCGTCTTCAGAGACGTCCCGCAGTGGCTGATCGCGCTGATCGCCCTGGGCATCGTGCTGGCCATGAATCTCGTGTCGGTGGCGCTGTTCGGCGAGTTCGAGTTCTGGGCCGCGCTGGTCAAGGTGGTCGCGCTGGTGACCTTCCTGGTCGCCGGCACCATCTTCCTGGCCGGCCGGTACCAGGTGGACGGGCACCCCACCGGGTTCAGCGTGATCGCCGACAGCGGCGGGATGTTCCCGCTCGGGGTCCTTCCCCTGGTTCTGGTCACCTCCGGTGTGGTGTTCGCCTACGCCGCGGTCGAACTCGTCGGCATCGCCGCCGGGGAGACCGAGGAACCGGAGAAGGTGATGCCGCGGGCCATCAACTCGGTGATCGCCCGGATCGCGCTGTTCTATGTCGGCTCGCTGTTCCTGCTGGCACTGCTGTTGCCCTACACCGCCTACTCCCCCGATGAGAGCCCGTTCGTCACCTTCTTCTCCAAGATCGGCATCGAGGGCGCCGGTACGGTGATGAATCTGGTGGTGCTGACCGCCGCCTTCTCCAGCCTCAACGCCGGGCTGTACTCCACCGGCCGGATCCTGCGCTCGATGGCGATGAACGGAAGCGCGCCGCGCTTCACTGCCCGGATGTCCCGGCAAGGCGTGCCCTACGGCGGGATCCTGCTGACGGCCTCCATCGGCCTGCTGGGGGTGCTGCTCAACAGCGTCGTCCCGGACATGGCATTCGAGATCGTGCTGAACGTCGCCTCACTGGGGATCCTGGCGTCCTGGGCGACGATCATCATCTGCCAGCTGGCGCTGTACCGGCGATCCCAGCAGGGCCTGATGGAGCGCCCCTCGTTCCGGATGTGGGGTGCGCCCTACACCGGCTATGTGACGCTGGTGTTCCTGCTCTCGGTGCTGGTGCTGATGGCCTTCAACTATCCGATCGGCACCGCCGCGATAGCGGGTCTGGGGGTGCTGATCCCAGCGCTGGCCGGCGGCTGGCTGCTGGTCCGCGGTCGGGTGCTGCAGATCGCTGCTGAACGCGAAGGTCTGCCGGACTGACGGCAAGCTCTCAGTCCGTCGCGAAGGCCGCCGCCGCGTCGCGCTGCAGGTCGACGTAGGCCTCCGGGCTGACGTCGACGGCGACGCCCTGGATGGTGCCGCCGGTGAAGCGTCCAGGGGTCTGGTACTGCTCAGAGACGTTGTCGCCGCTGTCGTAGCCGACACACAGGCCGTCCCCGGACAGGGTGAACTTGCCGATCTGGGCCCGCATCGGTCCGGAGGCCACCGGTTCGCCGTCGACGTAGAGCGTTGTCGTTCCGAGTGATTCGCCGTAGTCGCCGGACTTCTCGCGGACGAACTCCATCCCCAGCGAATGCCTGCCCGGGGCCAGCGGCGGCGAGGCGAAGTCCTGTTCGGGCTTGATGCCGAGGAAGTTGTAGACGTAGTGCAGGCGGCCGTCCTCGATGAACAGGGTGTGCCCGCCGAAGCGGGAGCCGTGGGCGAAGATCACCCCCTGCGGGTCCTGTTCCAGATCGACGTTGGCGATGATCTTGTAGGAGCGGCCCCGGATGCTGACCGCGACGCCCTCGGGCACCGGTGCGGTGTCGGGGTAGTAGAGGTAGCGGTCCCGGGGCGGTTCGGCCTGCGGGCGCGGGCTGGTCAGGATGTCGGTGGCGGAACGGTCATCGAGCGGGAGCACGAAATTGTTGGTGGCCTCCTCGAACCAGACGTCGATGAGTTCCTTGAGCTTGTCCGGGTTCTGCTCGGCGAGGTCGGTGGATTCCGAGCGGTCCTCGTCGACGTGGTACAGCTCCCAGCGGTCGGCGTCGAAGTTGCCCCTACCGCTGATCGGCGCGTGCAGCGCCGCGGCTTTCCAGCCGTCCTTCCAGATGCCGCGGGTGCCCAGCATGGCGTAGTACTGCCGGTCCCGGGTGGTGGGGGCCTGCGGGTCGTCGAAGCTGTAGCGCATCGACACCCCGTTGAGCGGGTATTGCTTGACCCCGTTGTACTCCGCGGGCATCTCCAGCCCGGCGACGTCGAGCACGGTGGCCGCGACGTCGGTGGCGTGGTGGTACTGACTGCGCACCTCGCCTCGGGCCGTGATGCCCTTGGGCCAGGAGATCACCATCGGGTCGCAGGTGCCGCCGGCGAACTGGCTGTAGCGCTTGAACATCTGGAACGGCGTCGAGAACGCGGTGGCCCAGCCGGTCGGGTAGTGGTTGTAGGTGTCCGGGCCGCCCAGGGTGTTGAGGTATTTCATGTTCTCCGACAGCTCATCGGGGTAGCCGTTGAAGAACTTGTTCTCGTTGACCGACCCGTTGGGAGAACCCTCCCCGGACGCGCCGTTGTCCGCGCAGTAGAAGATGATCGTGTTCTCCAGTTGGCCGGTCTGCTCGAGGTAGTCGACGATCCGGCCGACCTGGGCGTCGGTGTATTCGGAGAATCCGGCGAACACCTCCGCCATTCGCGCGAACAGCGTCTTCTCCTCGTCGTTGAGGGTGTCCCACGGCCGCACAGCGTCATTGGCCGCGGCGATGTCCTCGGGCAGCGGATTGATCGGGGTCAGCTTGGTCCCCTCGGGCAGCACACCCTTGGCGACCATCCGCGGCAGCACCCATTCCCGGTAGGCCTCGTAACCGTCATCGAACTTGCCCTTGTACTTGTCGATGTAATCCTGCGGCGCATGGTGCGGAGCGTGGTTGGCTCCCGGACAGAACCACAGGAACCACGGCTTGGATGGGTTGGACGAATTCTGGTCCCGCAACATCCGAATCGCGTTGTCGGCCAGATCCTTCGACAGGTGGTAACCCTCTTCGGGGCCGTAGGGCTGCTCGATGAAGCGGTTGTCCTCGACCAGATCCGGGAACCACTGGTTGGTCTCCCCGCCGAGGAAGCCGTAGAAGCGGTCGAAGCCCATCTGCAGCGGCCACTCCGACTTGCTGCCGCCGCTGGAGACGTCCTCTTCGGGAACGTTGTGGTTCTTGCCGACCCAGAATGTGCTGTAGCCATTGTCCTGCAGCACCTGCCCGATCGTGGCGCACTGCGCGGGCAGTCTGGCCGCCGAGCCCGGAAACCCGGTCGAGGCCTCGGTGATCGCGGAAAACCGGTTGACGTGGTGGTTGCGCCCGGTCAGGAAACAAGACCGGGTGGGCGAGCACAGGGCGGTGGTGTGCCATTGGGAGTACATCACCCCGTTGTCGGCGAGGCGCTGCATGACCGGCATCTCGATCCGTCCCCCGTAGGGCGACCACGCGGCCAGGCCGGTGTCGTCGTAGAGCACGACCAGGATGTTGGGAGCGTCATCGGGAGCGCGATTGAGTTCGAACGGCGCCCAGTCCTCGGTGGAGTCGCGGACGTCGAGTTCGATCGTGCCGTCGAATCCCTCGTTGATCCCGGTCCCGTAGGTGGGGGGACCTTGCTGGGCTGCCATGGGTTCCTCCTGTCGCGTCGTCACCGATACCGGTGAGGGTATTGAACTTATCGCTGGTTTTTCCACCAGTTCCCGGTTTCGGCGAACCTCCGGATACCCGTCTGCCGCGGCGGCCAATCCCGGCGAACCGGACACGATCGTGGCCACACTTGCCATGCTGGGAACCATGGCCTTCGACCCCCGTCGCCTGACCTCCGAGTTGAAGGCCAAACTCCGAAGCCCGGAGACGGCCGCCGCGGTCGCCGGCATCGAAGGCAAGCTGACCCGTCGCCGCCGCGAGCAGAAGATGGAGTCCGGCGCCTTCCGCGGTGTGCACGTGATCGTCTACCGGGGTTTCGTCTCCGCCGACGATGTCGCCCGGGTGCGGGTGCGGGTGGTGGAGACCCCCGAACTTCCCGGCGACAGCCGCATCCCCTACTGGGAGACCGCGCAGGCCAACCTGCGCCGGCACGCGGCGCTGCCCATCGTCGGAGTGCAGGTGCAACTACAGGTCGGGAGGCACAGCGCCACCGAGGTCACCGACAGCCATGGCTACGCGAACTTCAGCCTGGCCGTCCCGAAACTGCGCTCCGGCTGGCATGAGGCGGTTGCGGTGACCACGCCCATCGAGGACGGTGAGTCCGCGGCGGGCACCGGACGGATCGTCAAACCCTCGCCGAAGGCACCGTTCCTGGTGATCTCCGATATCGACGACACCATCCTGCTCACCGGTCTGACCGAAGGTATCGCCATGGTGGCGCGCACCGTGCTGCGGGACGCCGAGGAGCGCAGTGCGATCCCGGGAATGTCCTCGCTGTACCGCGGACTGGTCCGCGGGATTCCCAACCGATCCGGCAACCGCCACCCGGAGCCGACGTTCTTCTACGTCTCCACCGGAAGCTGGGCCTTCTATCCCCTGCTGCAGCAGTTCATCGGTCTGCGGGCGTTTCCGCAGGGGCCGATGTTCCTCACCGACTGGGGCCCGACGGAACGCTATCTGAGGCGCAGCGGCGCCGAGCACAAGCGCACGGCGATCCGGCGGCTGTTCGAGGCCTATCCGGCGATGCGGTTCGTGCTGATCGGCGACAGCGGCCAGCGCGATCCGCTCACCTACGCCGAAATGGCCCGGGAGTTCCCCGGGCAGGTCGCGCTGATCCTGATCCGCCAGGTCGGATCCGACGACGATCCGCGCAACACCGAGGTCCGCGAGCAGGCGGCCACGGCACGCGAGGAGGGCATCCCGCTGCACCTGGTGGCCGACGCGGCGCAGGCCGCCGAACTGGCGCACCGGTTCAACCTGTGCGATCAGGAGACGCTGCTGGAGGTTCGCACCGAACTGGGGGGGCTGGAATAGGACCCGGGCGGGCGGCGGAGGGCGCGGGGGAAAACGAAAAAATGACGCGCCGAAAGCCGCAGCCTCTGTGGCCCGTCGTGGAAACACCGCCCGGAGACGGGGTCCGCGCCCTCCGCGGCCATTGAACGCGGTCAGCGCGCGTTGCGCAACGCGACCAGCGACGCCAGGCCCATCTCACCTCGCAGCGACCGGGGCGGGAGAATCCGAAACCCGCGCACACCCGGCCGGCCGGTCGCGGCCTGCACGATCTTGCGGGCGATGCGGTGATCGAGGTCCTTGAGCGTGCCGCGGTCGGTCGTGCTCTCCAGCAGGGCGGACAACCCCGCGACCGCGAACGGACTATCCGCGTCGAGCATGACATTGGCGGCGGACACCAGATGCCGGGCGCGGTCCGGGACGGGAAGGACAACCAGGGCCTGCGCGGCAGCGTCAATCCGTCTGGCGATCCGGCGCATCAAGCGGCGCACCCGGTGCGGGCCCACCGCCATCGTGCCGTCGAAGAACACCGACAATCCCAGACAGTCGACCCGGGTGGCGCCCCGGAAACGGGAGTCGTGGGCCGCATCCATTCCGTTGCCGCACAGAGCCGTCCGGCGCTCCTTGGCGATCTTCCGACGGACACCGAGGTCGGGCAGCAAGGCGTCGATCCTCGTGTCGGCCTCGCGCAGCGCACCGAGGTCGGAGTGCGCGACGACGAAATCGTCGTTGTAGCGGGCGTAGAAGACGCCGTCGATGCCCATGACCGCCCGGTCCATCGGCAGCACGGCCAGGTTGCCCAGCAGCGGGACCAGCGGCGTGCCCATCGCGACGCCGTGCGTGCGGACGAAATGAGTGCCGTCCTCGTTTCGGACGACCGGCCGCGCCAGCGTGGTGATCAACTCCCAGAGGTCGTCGCTGATCTGCCCGCTCGGACGCCCGAGCGAGGCGATCTCCCGCAGCACCGTCCAGATCGGCGCATCGGGGCCGACCGGAAGGGTGTCCCCGTATTGGTCGAAGTCGGACTGCAGCACATACAGCGGCGGGCCCCGGTGACCGGCCCGCTCCCGGTGCTCCCGGACGAACTGCGCCAGCGCGCGCATCGCCGAGGCGTTGGTGACCCCCGGCAGGTAGGAGTACACACCGGGCATCCCGTAGCAGGCCGCGTTGTGCGACAGCAGCTGGTAGAGCGCCGAGCCGACGACCTGGTCGGTGAACTCCGCCTGGTGGGCGTCACGGATCTTGCCCTTGTTCTCCAACGACCACAGGCCGACCGGTTCGGGCCGATACCGGCCGGCGGCGACGTCGCGGGCGATCGCCCTGGCCAGACCGCGCCGGCCGGCCACCGTGTCGAAGTAGCTGACCCCGCGGCCCGCCTCGGCGAACGCCTGGCCGCGCTGTCGGCGTTTGGTGAAGATCCGCAGGATGGCGTCCTCGTAGGTGCCGGGGCGCCCCAGCGCCCGTTCGACGTCGACGGGTTCAGTCACCGGCCGCACGCTCCAACTGAGCGGCCGGCCCGCCTCGAACCGCGCGCATCCAGTGACCGACCGCGTCCTTGTCCGCGTCGGGGGGAAGCACTGCCAGTAACAACAACTCGCCGCGCCGGTGCAGCGGCGTCACCCAGCGCCCGGCGACCGGCACCATCTCCAAGCCGTTCTCCATCCCGCTGATCGCCGCCGGCAGCGCCGCGGTGATCAGCTCCTCATCCAGGCCGCGCAGTTCCCGCCCGCCATCCAAGGTGGCGGCGTCGAACACGACGCCCTCGGGAAACAGCGCGCGGAAACCGGCGACCAGGACCGCCAGATCACCAGCGACGTCATCGGGGAATACTTCGGGTGCGTCGGTCGATCGCGGTGCGGCGGGCAGCCCGTGGAGCGCCGCAGGGCCGTCCCGCGCCTCGGTGGCCACGCCCCCGCTGATCGCCCCGCCGGTCACATCGGCGACTTCCCCGGTGTGCTCACCGCGCCGGTCGTCGCACCGCTGGTAGTACAGCGCCGATGTCGGCGACTGGAACGCCAGGTGGCCGCTGTCACCCAGTGCACGGGCGGCGAGGTGCACCGCGGCGGACTTCTGCTTTCCGGTGATCCCGGGACAGACCGAGAGGCGGCCGGTGACCAACGGGCCGCGTTCACCGGCCAGCGCCTGCCGCCACTCGGCGATCGGAAGCGTGACGGGCAGCGGCGGATCACGGCGGTCACGCAGATGCTGCACGTCGATCAGGATGATCAGCTGGGTGATCATCACGGCGGTGATCTGGATCAGGTCCGAGGCCGGATTCGGCTCCATCCACACCAGTCCCAGCAGCACCATCAGGGACAGCAGTGAGGCGATGTGGGTACCAAAGCGGCCGTCGGCGAACAGCCGGATCTGATAGATCCCGATGAAGCTGCGGGCGATGAACAGCGGGATCAGTGCGAGCAGGAAGCTGACCGGAACGTCGTGCAGCACAAACACACCCAGGCCGGCGGCCAGCGACCAGTAGAACAGGGCGATGACCGGCGCCACCCAGAGCAGCCTTCGGAAGAACGTCAGCCGGAGTTGCCGCAGGGCCGCAGCCGAACGCAGCCTCACCAGGTCGAAGTAGAAGATCGCCGCACTCTCGTAGGTGCCCCGGAACAGCGGGAGGACCAGGTAGAAGAACTGGAACGCGTCGACGTGGCGCCAGGCCGCCGAGGCCGCGGTCAGATCGAAGCTGCGGGTGTCGGTGCCGTAGAAGCCGACGAGCGCGAGAACCAGCACGGCGTCCAGACGCAGACTCATCCCGGACAGCGCCGCCTGAAAACCCAACAGCGGCCTGATCTTGGGCAGCTTCGGCCACCGGCGGTGACCGGCCTGCCGGCGTCGCGGCCGCAGGCCCATCAGCCGGTAGACCTCCAGCGTGTAGTGCACCGTGATCCAGATGCTCAGCGCGTTGGACACCACGATGGAGGCGATGATCGCCGCGGTCGGGTAGTAGAAGAACCCGATGCTGAGCACCGCGAGCTGGGCGACGGTGGGCGCGAACATCGACGCGACGGGTTTGTAGACCCGGCGGGTGGCGTAGATCCCCGAATGCAGCACGCGCACCGGCAAGCCGATCGCGAGTTCCACGATCACCAGGAACGCATACAGCCTCCCGAGCGGGTCGTCCCCGCCCGCCCGCGCCACCAGCAGCGCGACGCCGCCGGACAGTGTGACGACCACCGCGAGGATGATCGACAGGAACAGCCAGCTGCCGATCTCGGTCTCCGAGTCGTCGCGCCGGCCGGATTTGGCGAAGCCGCGCAGGCGTTCGCGCATGATCTCCAGCAGACCCCACCAGCCGCCGGCGACCAGCAGGCTGCCGGCCCGCAGCACCATCACGGTGAAGGTCGCAAGCCCGCCGAGGCTGGAAAGCAGAATGAAGAACTCCGCGACGTGGACGGCGAAGCGCACCACCGAGATCAGGAAGGGGTAACGCAGCCGGTAGCCGAAGTAGCCGGCGAGCCGGTCGGTCAGCAGGCTCGGGTACAGGCCGACGACGCGGCTGGGTCTGGCCGCGGCGCGCTCGAACCAGCGGTCGGTCTCGTTCAGCTGATTTCCTCCGGCGGCGTGTGGACGGCTCGGGTCGGTGGCTGTTGAATGGATACCGCCATGAAGCGAGGCGACTCAGCCGTCATCACCGTATCGCTGGCGCTGGCGGCTGTCGTGGTCGCCTCCGTCGCGTTCAGCCTGCTTGTCGAGGACCGCGAACCGGACTCCCAGGCCACCGTGTCCGGCAGCAGCGTATCCAGCCTGCTGGTGATGACCTGGGGCCCCAGTCTGTGCAAGGTCGAGCCGTCCAACCGGGGATGCCGCTCCGGCCATGTCGGCAGGCTTGGCCAGTCCTTCATCCTGCACGGACTGTGGCCGCAGCCGTCCTCGGAGCAATACTGCGACGTCCCGCGTGAGGTCGCCCGCCGGGCCCGCAATCTGGGTGACCCGGTCCCGGCGGTGAAACTGCCGCCGGACCTGCAGGCAAGCCTGTCCCAGCAGATGTCGGACGCCTCGGTCATGACCCCGCACGAGTGGTACGCGCACGGCACCTGCTCAGGGGTGACCCCGCCGGAGTATTTCGGGATCGCCTCGTCGTTCTCCAGCGAGGTCAGCAAGGTTCTCGACCCGGTCTTCGGGAAGGCGGAGGGACGTCGGCTGGCGCCCCGCACGGTGCGGGAGAGGATCGACGCCGCGTTCGGCGACGGCGCGGGCCGCCGTGTCGGGTTGAGCTGCCGACAGGTCGGCGACGACACCCTGGTCTACGAGGTCCGGTTCTCGCTGCCTCCGGTGGTCGATCTGCGAAACGACCCGGCGCCGGCGTCGCTGGCCGAATCGCTCGCCGACGGCCCGACGATCCCGCCGGGGTGCGGCAGCGGCCGGGTGCCCTGATTTCCGCTCAGATCCACTCGGTCGCCTCGGCGGTGGACGGCCGGCCGGTGTCCCGGCGGGGCCGGTCGGAGCGGTAAAATCAGCGCGCAGTCCGGGTATCCGCCGTGCAGTCATCTCCGGGTGACTCAGGTGCCCGGGAAGGGAATCATGGTCAGTCCAGCACACGTGGGAGGCCTCGCCGTCGCGTTCGGAGTGGGCGCTGCGATCTTCGCCGGCGGCCCCGCGGCGTCGGCGGCGCCCGAACAGCCCCGCGACAGCAGCGCCCGGCCGGGGCAGACGGAATCGGCCGCCGGGTCCTCCCACCGGAGTTCCGACACCCGTACGCGCAACCGCCCGTCCCCGCGGCTGGCGAACACCGCGACACCCACCCGGGCGAGCGCCGAGGGGACGCGCGATCCGGGGCAGCCGGGTCGGCTCGGTTCCCGCCGGTCGTTCCCTGTCTCGACGGAGGCGGCGGCCGTGGCTCTCACCGGCCCGTCGCAGCGTGAATCGGTCTCCGCTCCCACCGCTCTCGCGTCTGCCGAGGCTCCGGTCGCCGATGGGGTCAGCGTGGACATCCCGCCGATGCCGGTCACCCACGGATGGTCGTTCGATGTCTCCGAGGAACTGATCACCGACTACGCGACGGCCTACGTCGACGGCGGCGGCGACCCGTCGGACTCCCCGCGCTTCTTCTTCGGGGATCTCGCCGTGGCCAGTCTGGAGGCGCTGGCCGAGCAGGACCTCTCCCCCGAGCAGGCCCGCCTCGAATTGGGCAACCTGGTGGTGTCGGGCTACTTCGGCGGGATCTGGCTGCGCGACAACCTGCGGGACACCCCGGCGGCCTCGGCCGATCAGATCAGCGCGTCGGTCGCGCAGGTTCCCGCCGCGCGGGCCTCGGTCCTGGACAACTTCGCCTCGGCGATCACGATCCGGCTCTTCGACGTTCTGGCGACGACCCTTCAGGGCGCGGCGGCCGCCAGGCCCTCGTTCATCGTGCGGGCCGCGAACCACGCGTCGGAGCCGGTGCTGCTGGCCCTCTACGGCTACAACCGCGGCTATCTGGAGGTGATCCTGGACAACCCCCCGCCCGGGGTGCCGTCGATGAAGGACACCCTGACCTGCGAGGGTTTCCTGGACTGCAATTCCACCACCTTCCCGTTGGAGATCGCCAACCGCTACGACGCCGCGCTCGACTATCTGGCGCACCCGACCAATCTGCGCTGGTGGGGCACGAAGGCGTTGACCGCCGTGATGGAGGGCTTCACCGGGGCCGGGCGGTTCGTCTGGGAACTCATCGCCTCCGGCGGCCTCTCCCCGACGTCGTACGTGCCACTGGTCGATCTGAGCTCGGCCTACCTGATGATCAGCAAGGCAGCGGTGCTGTCCAGCATGCTCGGCTACGCCAACGGCGACACCGAGACCGGCCGCAGTTCGCTGCACCTGCAGGCCGGGCTGTGGCTGTGGTCGGGCAGTTACTTCGCCGGCTTGGCCTCCAATGCCCCGGCGGGGACCATCCCGAGCATCGTGGTGAGCTGACCGCGCTCCGGTCAGCCCGGACGCGCCGGCAGGGGAAACCAGCGTCCGCCGAAAACGGTTCCCAGGATCGGGATGTCGCCGAGAAGTTCGGGGTCGATCGCGTAGGGGTCCTGAGCCAGCACCGTGAAGTTGGCGGCCTTGCCCGGGGTGATGCTGCCCAGTTCGTGTTCCAGCCGCCACGAGTAGGCGGCCTCGATGGTGACCGCGCGCAGCGCGTCGTGCACCGAGATCCGCTGATCCGGGCCCGCCACCCGGCCGCCGGCGGTGCGCCGGTTCACGGCGAAGGACGCCAACCGCAGCGGCTCCGCGGGCCCCATCGGCAGGTCGGAGTGCAGCGACAGCGGGATTCCGCGGCGCAGCACCGAGGCCGCGCGCACCATCTCATCGGCGCGGGGTTCACCGAGTCCGTGTTCGGCGTACATGTCGGCAAAGCCGACCGGGTAGTACGGGTTGGCCGAGACGATGCAGCCCAACTCGGCGATTCGGTCGACCTGCTCCTCGTCGGAGTTGGCGAAGTGCACGATCACCGTGCGGTGGTCGGTGCGAGGGTGGTTCTTCATACATTCGTCGATCGTGTCCAGCACCAAGTCCAGCCCGGCGTCGCCGTTGACGTGGATGTGCAACTGCCAGCCGGCCTGCCAGTACACCCGGGCAAAGGCCCGGAAGGTGTCCGGCTGCATCATCCACTCGCCGTGGTGGCACAGGTCGGGGTGGCCGGAATCGTCGAGGTAGGGCTCGCGCATCTGCATCATCTGGCTGATGATCGCCCCGTCGGCGAACAGCTTGACCTGCTTGCCCAGCAGCCGGACCTTGCCCGCCGGAGCCTTGGCGATCTGGGCCTCCGCATCGGCCACCGCGTCGGCCGGTTGCATCCCGGCAGCGGCCTGGCTGCGGGCGTCGACCAGGAACGTCGAACCGAACGGGGTCTCCGGCGCGCCCAGGATCTGCTCGTAGAGCTCCCACGGCTCGACCCCGGGCAGGATTCCGGGCTCGTTGATCGCGGTCACACCGTTGGCGTGCAGGTAGGCCACCATCTGCCGCAGCCCGGCGGCCAGGCGCTGCGGGGTCATCACGACCGGCGTCACCTTGGGCAGCAGCAGATCCATGCCGGACTCCCACCAGTGCCCGGCATCGACGTCGACCATGTCGCTGGCGGCGCCGTGGCCGGCCATCGACTCCGCGGTGATGCCCAGCGCGGCGATGGCGGCGGTGTTGAGGTACCACTCGTGGCAGGAGCGCTGCCAGACCACGATCGGGCGGGTGGTACTGACCTGGTCGAGTGCGGCCCGGTCCAGCGGGCCGTGCCAGAGCTTGTGGTAGCCCCAGGTGAACAGCCACTCCTCGGGATCGCTCAGGGTGCGCTCGGCGGCGGTGAGCCGCTGCCGGTACTCCTGCTCCGAGGCAGCCGCGGGAAACGTGCGGTCGGGCATTACCCAGTCCTCGATCGCGATGACCTCGGTCACCAGGGTGGAGGCACCCAGGATAGGGTGCAGGTGCTGGTCGATCAGCCCCGCGCAGATCACCGCATCGGCGAAGGTGTCATCGACGGTCCCGCCGTCGCGCAGGTCGTCGAGGGATCCCACCGCCGCTATCCGGCCGTCGGCCACCGCCACCGCGGTGGCATCGGGGATGTCCGGGTCCATCGTGATTACCCGGCGGGCGGTGTAGACGGTAGGGCGCGGCATGATGGCGATCATGCCGTGCCCGATTCCGCGTCGGCAGCGAAAGAACCCTTTGTCCCGACCGGCCGGACCGGACGAACGGAAGGCAGCCACCGCTGTTGACTGATCAGGGCGGACTCCCGGAAGGCCGCGCGGTCGCGCTCGACGACCGGGTGAGGGTCTGGTCGGGCGCCGCGGTGGTGTTGGGCGGAGCGCCGTGGTCAGTTCTCCGAATCAGTTCGGCGGCAAGACCTTTCGTGCTGCGGCTACAAGGGGCCGGACCGTCTGGGCTGATCCCGTCGAATGCCCTTGAGCGCACCCTCACCGATGAACTCCTGGCTCGGGGGGTCGTGCACCCGGTCGCCGGCGGCGCTGATCAGATCCCGGTGGACCCGGGCGTGGACATGCCGGTGGACATGCCGGTGGAC
>CAYURT010000006.1:32496-86634 GCA_964447215.1 uncultured Mycobacterium sp. | reverse complement strand
TATCTGGCGACGGTGGCCGGTACGGTTCCGCGCGGGCTGGGCAGGACGCTGCGCGCAGGCGTCGAACTCGAGGACGGCCCGGCCCGGGTCGACGATTTCGCCGTCGTCGACGCTGTTCCCGGGAAAACCCTGGTCCGGCTGACGTTGCACGAAGGACGCAAGCGGATCGTGCGCCGGCTGCTGGCCGCGGTGGGCTTCCCGGTGCAGGAACTGGTGCGCACCGACATCGGGACGGTGAGCCTCGGAGAACAGCGGCCCGGCAGTATCCGCCCGCTGACCCGCAAGGAGATCGGTGAGCTCCACCGGGCGGTGGGCCTGTGAGCGACGCCGTGGTGATCGCCATAGACGGACCCGCTGGCACCGGAAAGTCAACGGTGGCAAGGGGTTTAGCTCGCACACTGGGCGCCCGCTACCTCGACACCGGCGCGATGTACCGGATCGCCACCCTGGCGGTGTTGCGGGCCGGCATCGACCCCGCCGACAGCGCCGCGATCGCCGCGATGGCTGATGTGCCGCTGTCTGTCGGGCACGATCCGGAGGCTGATCAGGCCCGCCTGGGAGCCGAGGACGTCTCAGCGGAGATCCGCGGCGATGCGGTGACCCGGGCGGTGTCGGCGGTCTCGGCCGTCCCGCAGATCCGTGCCCGGATGGTCCAGCTACAACGAGATCTGACGCGGGGGCCAAGCAGTGTGGTGGTCGAAGGTCGCGATATCGGCACGGTGGTGCTCCCCGACGCCGACCTGAAGATCTTTCTGACCGCCTCCGCCGAGACCCGCGCCCGGCGGCGTAACGACCAGAACGTCGCCGCCGGACTGCCCGACGACTACAACACTGTGCTGGCCGACGTGCGCCGGCGCGACCACCTCGACTCCACCCGGGCGGTTTCGCCGCTACGGCCCGCCGCCGACGCCGTCGTGGTCGACACCAGCGAGATGAGTCAGGACGAAGTGGTCGCGCACCTGCGGGCGCTGGTCGCCGAACGGACGGGAGCGTCGCGATGAGCCAGGACGGCACCTGGTCTGAGGAGTCCGAGTGGGAACTGGGCGAGCCGGAACCCGGCGAGCCCGACGGCGAATCGGGCGGGCCACCCCCGGTCGTAGCCGTCGTGGGCCGGCCCAACGTCGGCAAGTCGACTCTGGTCAACCGGATCCTGGGCCGCCGCGAGGCCGTCGTGCAGGATCTCCCCGGTGTCACCCGGGACCGGGTGTCCTATGACGCGGCGTGGACCGGACGGCGGTTCGTGGTGCAGGACACCGGCGGATGGGAGCCCGACGCCAAAGGCCTGCAGCAACTGGTCGCCGAACAGGCCTCGGTGGCGATGCAGACCGCCGACGCGGTGATCCTGGTGGTCGACGCCGTCGTCGGCGCCACCGCCGGTGACGAGGCCGCGGCGCGGATTCTGCGCCGCTCCGGCAAGCCGGTGTTCCTCGCCGCCAACAAGGTCGACAACGAGAAAGGCGAGTCCGACGCGGCAGCGCTGTGGTCGCTGGGGATGGGACAGCCCTACCCGATCAGCGCGATGCACGGCAGGGGAGTGGCCGACCTGCTCGACGAGGTGGTCGCAGCGCTTCCCGAGGTGTCCGAATCGACCCGCAGCGGCGGCGGGCCGCGCCGGGTGGCGCTGGTCGGAAAGCCCAACGTCGGCAAGAGTTCGCTGCTCAACCGGCTGGCCGGCGCTCAGCGATCGGTGGTGCACGACGTCGCCGGCACCACCGTGGATCCGGTGGACTCGCTGATCGAACTCGACGGCCGGGTCTGGCGTTTCATCGACACCGCCGGTCTGCGCCGGAAGGTGGGACAGGCCAGCGGCCACGAGTTCTATGCCTCGGTGCGCACCCGCAGCGCGATCGACGCCGCGGAGGTGGTGATCGTGCTCGTCGACGCCTCCCAACCGCTCACCGAACAGGATCAGCGCGTGCTGTCGATGGTGATCGAGGCCGGCCGTGCCCTGGTGCTGGCGTTCAACAAGTGGGACCTGGTCGACGAGGACCGCCGCTACCTGCTGGACCGCGAGATCGACCTCCAACTGGCGCAGTTGCAGTGGGCTCCCTGGGTGAACGTCTCAGCCAAGACCGGACGGGCGGTGCAGAAGCTGGTGCCTGCGATGGAGACCGCGCTGGCCTCCTGGGACACCCGAATCTCCACCGGGCAGCTCAACACCTGGATCAAGGAGGTGGTGGCGGCGACACCGCCGCCCGTTCGGGGGGGAAAGCAACCGCGGATCATGTTCGCCACCCAGGCCACCGCGCGCCCACCCACCTTCGTGCTGTTCACCACCGGCTTCCTGGAGGCCGGATACCGCAGGTTTCTGGAACGCAGACTTCGCGAGACCTTCGGGTTCGAGGGCTCGCCGATCCGGATCAATGTCCGGATCCGGGAGAAGCGGAAACCCAAGCCGCGCTGAGGGATCCGGGTTGGACGCGGTCGGGGCCGGCCGTGATGGGCCTTTCGACCCTTCCCATCACAGCGGCCCTGGCTGAAGGATGGGGACGTGGCACGCGGCGGCGTCGACTTGGCGACGGCCCCCCTTGAGCAGGCTCTGGCCGAATTAGACTGTACGGCTGCGGGCCTGACCGCGGAGGAGGCTCAGCGACGTCTCGCTCAGGGCGGTCCGAACGCGATCGCCGAGCGGCGCCGCAATCCGGTGCTCGCCTTCCTCGGATACTTCTGGGCACCCATCCCGTGGATGATCGAAGTGGCGCTGATGCTGTCGGTATTGGCCCGGCACTGGACTGATGCGGCGATCATCGCGGTGCTGCTGGCGATGAACGGACTGGTGGCCTTCGCCGAGGAGCATCAGGCGGCCAACGCCATCGCGGCGCTCAAACAGCGGTTGGCTTCCTCGGCCCGGGTTCGCCGCGACGGCCGGTGGGCGGAAGTCCCGGTGCGCGAACTGGTTCCCGGCGACGTCGTGCGGGTGCGCATCGGCGATGTCATTCCCGCCGACCTGCGCATCCTCGACGAGGTCACGATGGAGGTGGATCAGTCGGCGTTGACGGGGGAGTCGCTGGCGGCGGCCCGCAGCAGGGGCGACACGCTGTATTCGGGCTCGGTCGTCCAGCGTGGTGAGGCCGAGGCGCTGGTGTACGCCACCGGCCCCTCGTCCTACATGGGGCGGACCACCGCCCTGGTCCAGACCGCTGGCACTGTCAGCCATTTCCAGCGCGCGGTGCTGCGCATCGGCAACTACCTGATCGTCGTCGCGGTGGCGCTCGTGACGGCGGCCGTCGTGGTCTCACTGCTGCGCGGCAACGCGATCCTGGAGACACTCGAGTTCGCCCTGGTGGTCACCATCGCCTCGATTCCGGTCGCGCTCCCCGCGGTGCTGTCGGTGACCATGGCGGTCGGAGCCCGCAAGCTGGCGAAGCAACAGGCAGTGGTCAGCCACCTGCCGGCGGTCGAGGAACTCGGCGGGATGGATCTGCTGTGCTCGGACAAGACCGGCACGCTGACCCAGAACCGGCTTGCGGTGGAGGGTCGGTGGAGGGCGGCCGGAGTCGCCGAGAACGAGATGGCCGCAGCTGCGGCCGGGGCCTCACGGGCCGAGAGCGGCGATCCGATCGACCAGGCCGTCCTGGCGGCCGTGGGGGAGTTGCCGGCGGGGCTCAACATTGTGGAGTTCACCCCCTTCGATCCGGTGGGCAAGCGGACCGAGGCCACCGTGTGCGATTCGGCCGGTCGGCGTTACCGGGTCAGCAAGGGCGCTCCGCAGGTCATTGCGGCGCTGTGTGAGCGGGACGCCGGCCCCGGGCAGGTCAAGGGTGTGGTCGATGGTGTGGTCGACGGCTTCGCCGCTCACGGCTACCGCTCGCTGGCGGTGGCCAGCACCGCGGGGACATCCGGTCAGGGAGAGTGGCGGCTGCTGGGGGTGCTGGCACTGGCCGACCCGCCACGCGGGGACTCCGCTGAGACCATCAGGGCGGCCGAGGAACTGGGCGTCGACGTCAAGATGATCACCGGCGATCAGGTCGCCATCGGCCGCGAGATCGCCCACCGGGTCGGTCTGGGCGAGAACATTCTCGACGCCGCCACCCTCGACAGCACCGACGAGGAGGTCTCGGCCCGGGTCGCCGAGGCCGACGGCTTCGCGCAGGTCTTCCCCGAACACAAATACCGGATCGTCAAACTTCTTCAGGCCCAGGGCCACATCGTCGGGATGACCGGCGACGGGGTCAACGACGCGCCGGCCCTCAAGCAGGCCGATGCCGGGATCGCCGTCGACGGCGCCACCGACGCCGCCCGCGGGGCCGCCGACGTCGTCCTGCTGGCCCCCGGACTGTCGGTGATCGTCTCCGCGATCCGGCAGGCCCGCGAGATCTTCGCCCGGATGACCAGTTACGCCATCTACCGGATCGCCGAAACCATCCGGGTGCTGCTGCTGATCACCCTGGCGATCGTGGTGATGAACTTCTTCCCGGTGACCGCGGCGATGATCGTGTTGCTGGCACTGCTCAACGACGGCGCGATCCTGGCCATCGCCTACGACCGGGTACGCGGCTCGCCCAAGCCCGCCGCCTGGGATATGCGGGCGGTGCTGACCGTCGCCAGCGTCCTGGGGGCGACGGGGGTGCTGCAGACCTTCCTGCTCTTCGTCCTCGCCGACACCGTCTTCGGCCTGGACCGGGATCTGATCCGGACCCTGATCTACCTGAAGCTGTCGGTCGCCGGCCACCTCACGATCTTCGTGACCCGGACCCGCGGCCCGTTCTGGTCCCGGCCGGCGCCCGCCCCGGTCCTGCTCGGCGCGGTGCTGGTGACACAGGCCATCGCCACGCTCATCGCGGTCTACGGGGTCCTGATGACACCGCTCGGATGGGGCTGGGCCGGTGTCGTCTGGGCCTACGCGCTGCTGTGGTTCCCAGTCGACGACCAGGTCAAACTGGCCGCCTACCGGTGGCTCGACCGGCGGGGCGGGGGCGCCCGGCTGCCGTCGGCGACTGTGTGAGCCTGCTGACGGCTTCGTAGCCGACGGTGGGAAGTATGCGGCCGACGCTCTCCAGCGTCTTGAGGATGTCGGTAACGGAGGCGACGGGCAGATCGGCCCACGGCAACTCGGCGACCGCGGCCACGGCCCGCTCCAACCGACTGACCCGCGCCAGCGCTTCGTCAAGATCAATCGCCATGCCCACTACCTTTCGAATCTGTGTTCGATTATCTCAGGGATGGGTGACAGTTTCCGACCCCGCTCGCGGCGAGACGCCCGTAACCCGGATTGATCCCGGAGATGCCGGCGACCCCTACGCGGCCGACGGCCGGCGACTCGGACGGCGCGGCCTCAAAGGCCAAGGGCCGAATCCCACAAGCGAGAAGGCGTCATTTCGTCACTGTGACGTTTTGTAGCCGTCGGCAGATCGAAGGTAGTGGCGACGGGGCGAACCTCCGGGCGGGGAACCATGCCGCCTGCATCGAGATCCGGCCACCCGAGGGCAAGCACAGTCGGCCACGATGCGAAACCCGGGCGACCCGGGTGGCCACCGAATCGAACCCCGCGAAGCCAGGGGAACGCCGGCCTGTCGCGCCCTCGATGATGCACCCTGACCAGCAGATTCGGGTGATGCACCCGATAACCCCGCGGCAAGTTCGTACCGATAAGCCACATTATGTCAAGTAATCTATTGCGCGCCGCATGCCGTGACCGACACCCTGAACTGACAGAATCTGCTCATGGGAAATCTTTCACGCCGTCCGGCCATCGCCATTCTTGCGGCCGCCCCTGCTGCTGCCCTGTCGCTGTTCGGAGCAGGGATCGGTTCGGCAGAGCCGCTGAATTGTGTCGACGGACAATTCTGGGATCCGATCACCAACACCTGCCAGACGCCACGTGCGGCGGAAGACTGTGCGCCCGGTGAGTATTGGAATCCGCTGTCCAATCTCTGCCGGCCGCTGGGTGAGCTCTGAATCTTCCTTCAGACGGCCACCGGGTTCCGCACCCCATCTCCCCGCTCCAGGCGGCGAACCGGGCTCGGCGGCGCGCTGCGCGGCGCGATACCGATCACCACAGCATTCCCGTCGTGGTCTCCGGTGGTGAAGTCGGGGTCCGACGCCGAGATCTCGTTCTGCATGTCGATGGTCCCGAGTTCGGTGGCGCCGATGGCCACCATGTTCGCCGCCAACTGGGTGCGGGCGTCGACGAAGGACTCATAGGCATGGGTCGGTAACAGTCCCCCTGTGGAGATCAGGTACTCGTCGCTGACCGACGCGGTGAAAATATATTTACCGTCGCCATCGGTGATGCCACCGAAGGTCCGCAGGTGCGCGTTGGCCTCCCAGAACGGGGCGTCCCGATACGCTGCGCCGAATCCGAGAGGAGCGAGCAACGGGATGAGTCCGGGTCCGGACCCCAGGTCGAAAGGTAGCGGCGGTATCAGACCGAATCCGAAGATCCCGCCGTGGGGCATCTGACCGGAAAGGACCCCGTCGACGATCCCGGAGTAGCCGATGCTGCTGAAGGGCGAGGGCCCGAACTGCGCACGCCGCAGCGAGTGATCGAGTTGGAGTTGGGCAGCCCACTTGCTGGACGCCTCCACGACGAAGACCATGTTGATCGGTTCCTGAACCGTCTTGCACACACCGCCGTCGTCACACAGCGGAAGGTCGACCCAGTTGGCAATCGCGCCGTCCCTGAGCATCCACTTGCCCAGGTCACCGTAGGGGGTGGAAACAGTCGCCAGCGGGTCGGGCCCTGCAGATACCGACGCGTCGGCCGTGGACCTCGCTCCCGCCGCGGGCCGGACTGAACCGGCAGCCTCGGCCCGGCCGGCTGCGGATACGGCGAACGCCGGCGCGGGCATCGCCGTCACGCCGCCCTCGGCGGGCGCCAACGCCCCAACCGTCGTGCGTGGTGCGGCGCCAGCACCGCTCTGCGTGGCGACATCGGACTGCGGGAGGCCCGTGCTGGCCCGCGCGCTGGCCTGGCCGGCGCTCACCGCGCGGTTGGGGGGTGCGGCGCGAACGGCGCTGACCGCGGCCGCCCGTTCGGCTCCGCCCGACGCGGCGACCGGAGTCGGCGCCGACCGCCCGCTCCCTCGCGACACCGCGCCCGCGCTCGGCGATGCCGTCGAAGCGGCGGCCGACCTACTGGACGACTCTTGCGGCGAAGCCTCGGCCGAGGCGACCGCCGCCCCGTAGAGGACTGCGGCACCCACACCGAGGGCTACCGCCAGTCCGCCGACCCGGCCGACGGAAAGTGCAGCTGTCATCTCAGCTCTCCCCTTTTCCACAAGGACCTGTCCGGGCCCCGGCAGACGGAGCACCGGCCAAACCGAATACGCAGGATGTTAGGCCGCACAGCACTGCGGGAACGGCGATCCGGCAAACTCGCAGAACTCGTATCGACACCACCTCTCCCCCGTTCCGCACGTCATCGGCGCGGATCGCACACCGGGCCGGTAGCGTGAGCGCGTGATTTCATCCCGTATCCCCGCGGTGGCCATCGCTTCAGCCACCTGCGCCACCCTGGTCCTCTCCCTCACCGCCTGCGGCTCGGACTCCGGCACAACCTCGGCCGGCCAATCCGTCGTCACCGATATGGCGACGTCTTCGGCCACCGCGGCGCCGCTGACCGCGTGCCCGATGTCGGCACCGGAGAAGGGCGGCTCTCCCGAATGGACGCTGGATGGAACCACCGGCAGCATCTCGGTCATCGGATCGACGGACACCGCGGCCCCGGATGTCGAGGTGAGCACACCGTTCAGCGTCACCGAGACCCAGGTCGGGACGCTGCAGGCCGGAGACGGCCCGGTTGTGGCCGACGACGCGACCGTCTCGGTGTGCTACATGGGCGTCAACGGCCGGGACGGTTCGGTCTTCGACAGCAGCTATCAGCGCGGAGCCCCCGTGGAGTTCCCCCTCGATGGAGTCGTGCCGGGCTTCCAGAAGGCCATCGCCGGCCAGAACGTCGGCTCCACGGTCGCCGTTGCGGTCACCTCGGCTGACGGCTATCCGCAAGGTCAGCCCCGCGCCGGGATCGAGCCGGGCGACACCTTGGTCTTCGCCATCAAGATTCTCGACGCCTCAAGCTGAGCGGATGATGCTGCACCGCCCCCGGCGCCGCACACTGCTGGCGCTGATCGCCTCGCTCGCACTGCTCGCCACGGCGTGCGGCGGCCGGACAATGGATTCCGGGGCGGGCGCCGGCACGACACTGACGGTCTACAGCGCCAGCGGCCTGGGCGCATGGTTGGGGTCGCAGTTCGACCGGTTCACCGCTGACACCGGGGTCAAAGTCGAGCTCGTCGAGGGAGGTTCCGGCGAGGTCGTCTCCCGGCTGGAACAGGAGCGGGCCGATCCGCGCGCCGACCTGGTGATCACACTGCCGCCGTTCATCCAGAAGGCTGCGCAGTCGGGCCTGCTGCAGCCCAGCGACGCCGACGTCACCGGGATCACCTCTCAACTCGTCGGCCCGGCGGCGATTTACGTCCCGATCGTCGACAACGCGCTGTGCTTCATCGCCAACCCCGGAGCCGACCCGGCGCCGGCTTCCTGGGATGACCTGCTCTCACCCCGGTTCGAGGGAAAGCTGCAGTACTCGACCCCCGGGCAAGCCGGCGACGGGACGGCCATGCTGTTGCTACTACAGCATCTGATGGGCAAACCGCGCGCACTGGAGTACCTGACGGCGCTGCACGCCAACGACATCGGTCCCGCACCGTCGACGAGCCAGCTGCAGCCCAAGGTCAACAGCGGCGAGTTACTGATCGCCAACGGCGACGTGCAGATGAACCTGGCCGCGATCAACAACGACGGCTTCGACTTCTCGATCTTCTTCCCCGCGATGCCCGACGGCAGCCGCACCACCATCTCCATCCCCTACGTCGCGGGCGTGACCGCGGGATCGCCGGCTCCGGACGCGGCCAAGGACCTGCTGGCCTTCCTGCTCTCCGACGATGTTCAGGAAACCGTCGGCCCGGAAGCCTTCGGAATCCCGGTGCTGGATTCGGTGGCCCGGGAGGATGCGATCGACCCCGGAACACCCTCCCCGGCAAGCCTGCTCGACGGCGTCGAGGTCTGGGAGCCCAACTGGACCGCGGTGCTCGGCGATTTCGATTACGACCTGGCGGCCTACCGGAGGGCGACCGGCGAGTAGCGGTCGGGACCGCGTGGCACCAGCGGACCGCTCGACCCGGTTCACCCGGGCCGGCTCCCCACCTCCAGACCGGCTAACTCCGAAGTGCCGTCGAACAGTAACCGGCCGGACTCGCGGACCACACAGCGCAGCCTGCCGCCGAGGTGCTCGAAGTCGCTGTCGATGTTCCGCCGCTCGGCCGGCAGCGGCACCGGCAGAGTGTGGGGGGGCAGATGCCGGCCGTCGCCCTCCAATTCGATCTCGTAGCGGGCCGAGCGTCCCCGCAGGTACCAATGGTTGTCCGCCACAGTGGACCGCACCGGCACCGGCGGGGTCATGCGGATGACCCGGTCGCCGAGGCGGACGACGATACCGTTGACGTCGCGGGCGATCGGCCCCAGCGAGAGCAGCCCCCCGGAGAAGGCCACGCAGACGTCCGCGCCACCGAAATCGTGCGCCTGGCCCCACCACCAGCGCAGCGGGAAACCAGCCCCCCAGTTGCGTTCAGCGTAGAGGGTGGCGTTATCGAAGCTCCAGTGCTCCCCCTGGTATTCGACTGTGCCGCTTGCTTTCCCGCCTAGATAGTAGGGATGCCAGTACTGGTTGAGGAACGGGACGGCAGAGAACACCCCGCCGCCCCCGAAGGCCTTGGGCCAGGTGACGGGACGATGGAACTCCATCTCCAGGCGTAGGTCGTCGAGAACGAATCGGACCCGATCGGATCCGGCACTGAACCCCCGCACACCGTCGCCTGCGCTGACCCGGAACGGGGACTCCCCGGCCCGGGCATCAGGCAACGCCGCCGAACGCACCACCAGACCGGGATGCGCGGCCACCGCGGTCGTGGACCAGTCGCCCTGCGGGTGCCTGTTGATGCTGCACAGCGCGATGAGCGCCCGGCCGGCGGATTCGTCGGAGATCCGCCAGAACCAACCCTCCATCTCGGTGCCGTGGTCGGGCAACGGGTTTCCAAAGGGAACGTCGGCACCGGTGCGCCGGTAGAGGCTCACGAGTCGATCGAGCATGGCTAGGTCGCCTTCGCCCGTAGGGATCCGGAGAGGTACTCGGCGCGGCAGGCCCGCCGGGCCAGCTTGCCGCTGGTGGTACGCGGAAGCGCCCCGGCCGGTAGCAGAACAACGTCGGCGGGGGCGACGCCGTGCGCCTCGGCCACTGCCGCGCGGATCGCCTCCGTGGCCGGACCGGGATCGCTGCGGCTAGTGCCGGCCGCGCGCTCGGCGGCGATCACCAGGTCGGGCGCGGTGAAGGCGGCAACGTAGCCGCGCCGCACCATCGGCGTGGCCTCGGCGGTGGTCACCTCGATCTCCTGCGGATAGAAGTTTCGCCCGTCGATGGTCATCAGGTCGGCGAGCCGACCGGTCACATACAGCTCACCGTCGACGAACATGCCCAGGTCGGTGCTGCGCAGCCAGGCGGCGTCAGGCGCCACCCCCTCGGCGCGGCTGTCCGGCTGCCGGGATGCCAGCCGTCCCCCGAAAATCCGGCTGGTCTCCTCGGGCCGATTCCAGTACCCGCGGCCGACATTGGCCCCGTGCAGCCAGATCTCCCCCACCCGGCCGTCGGGCAACTCGGCACCGGTAGCCGGATCGACGATCACCGCCCACAGGCTGCGCGCCACCTGCCCGCACGGCACCTGAGCGACCGCGCCCGGAGCATGTGCAGGCACCCGTACGGCCTCCCCCGCGGCCAGCCGCTCGCCGTCGAAGTGGGACACCGACGGCACCGCGTCCGGAGCCGTGGTGGCCACCATCAGGGTGGCCTCGGCGATACCGTAGGACGGTTTGATCGCCGTGGGCGGAAGTCCATGCGGGGCAAAGACTTCGGTGAAAGATTCGATTGCTGACATGCTGACCGGCTCGGACCCGATGATCATGACGACGTTGCTCAGGTCAAGGTCCTCACCCGGGGTCGGGCGACCGCGCTGGGCGGTCCATTCGTAGGCGAAGTTGGGCGCGGCGGTGACCACCCGGCCCAGTCGCGAGCCGTCGGACAGCGCCCGGATCCAGCGCTGCGGACGACGAACGAACGCGGTCGGCGACATCAGCGTGGAATGCCCGCCGTAGGTGGCGGGAAAGCCGATCATCGACAGACCCATGTCGTGGTAGAGCGGCAGCCAGCTGACCCCGTGGGTGTTGCGGTTGAGCAGGTCGATGGCGAAGATCATCTGCACCAGATTGGTGCCCACTGCCCGGTGGGTGATCTCCACGCCGATCGGTGGCCGGGTGGCCCCCGAGGTGTACTGCAAGTGCGAGACGTCATCGACGTCGATGGTGACTCCGGTGAATTCCTCAGCAGCCGAAGCCGGAATCTCATCGATGACCAGCAGTGGCGGCGTCGGGCCGGGATGATCGTCGAGGAACTCGGTCACCGCGCCCCTGGCGGCAGCGGTGGTGAGCAGAAGGGCGGGTTGGGCGTCGGCCAGCGCGGTCTGCAACCGCTCAGCGTGACCGGGCAGTTCCGGGGCGAACAGCGGCACCGCAATGGTCCCCGACTTCACCGCCGCGAAGAAACCCGAGACGTAGTCCAGCCCCTGCGGCGCCAGGACCGCGACCCGCTCCCCCGGGCCGGCCGCCCGCTGAATCCGGGAGCCGATCGCGCGCAGCCGCACGTCCAGCTGTGACCAGGTCAGCTCACTGAGTTGTCCCCGCGGTGAGCTGCCGAAGTCCAGAAAC
Organism: uncultured Mycobacterium sp.; assembly: GCA_964447215.1. GTDB lineage: Bacteria > Actinomycetota > Actinomycetes > Mycobacteriales > Mycobacteriaceae > Mycobacterium. The sequence continues at coordinate 74,880 of CAYURT010000006.1, read as the reverse complement.
CGGTACGCGACGGTCTCACCGACGTTGGCGATATTGCGGTCGATCAGCGATATCAGTGTCGTGCCGGGCGGCAGCGCGATCCGCCCGTGGCTGTCCACGCAGTCCTGGATATCGAGCAGGCCCTCGGGTGCGTCGAAATCCTGCCCCCGGGCCCGCGTCATTCCAGAGATTCTAAATCGCGCGGCTATCGTGAGCCGGACCCGACGACCCTTGGAGGGGCATGCCGAGTTGGATCTCCCGACTGACCAAACTCGTACCCAACGGCTCCGGCAGGTATGCCACCTCGGTGACATTGGGATCCGAGGGCCGGCTTTTCGGCGGTCTGATCGCCGCGCAGGCCCTGGCCGCGGCCGGGGCGACGGTTGCCCCCGGCCGGATGCCCCAGTCACTGCACGCCTACTTCGTGCGGGGCGGCCGGGTCGGTTTCGACGTCGACTACGCCGTGGAGGTCATCCGCGACGGCCGTTCGTTTGACACCCGCCAGGTGACGGCATCGCAGGACGGCCTACCGATCTTCGAGATGCTGGCATCCTTCCACCGCCCCGAACCGACCGTGGACTGGCAACGCCCCACACGCCCGGGCCTGGAACTGCAGCGGGCGACTCAGCCGGTGAACCCGCCGGAGTCGTGGGCCGATCAGTTCGAGACCCGGGTCTCCCCCGGCGGCTCCACCGACTGGCCGCTGCAACCGTTCTGGTTCCGCTCCCGCGAACCCGTCGAGGACGATCCCCTGCTGCAGGCCTGTGCGTTGACCTTCGTCTCCGACCTGGGCCTGGTGTCCACCGCCCGACCGCCCGGACATCAGCGGCCCGGCGGAGGCGGGGCTGCCAGCCTCGACCACGCCCTGTGGCTGCACCGCCGCATCGACGTCAACGAATGGCACTGCTACGACGCGACGCCGATCAGCCACAATGACGCCCGGGGCCTGGCCCTGGGATCGGTGCAGGACAGTGCCGGCCGGCTGGTGGCCAGCGTCGCTCAGGAGTCACTGTGGCGGGTCGACGCCTGACCGAGCCCCGCCCCTGGCCCGGACCGGGCGCGGACGGGTCGCCGGCGCTCAGCCACCGGCGATGATCCTCACCAAATAGGGCGCCATGTCGGTGGTGCGCACCGGGGAGACGACCACTCCTGCGTCGGTGACTTCCAGCATCTGGTCGTTGCCGAGGAACATCGCGACGGTCGTGGTGCCCTCGGGGCCGTAGAAGATCAGGTCGGCCGGCAGCGCCTGGGCCGGGGTGACCTTCTGCCCGACCTGGTACATCGCCCCCGAGGATCGCGGCAGCTTGGCATTGACCCCGGCGTAGACGTACTGAATCAGGCCCGAGGAGTCGAAGCCGACGATATCGGCACCCGGGCCGTTGCCCAGGCTCGGACCGTTGACGTCCCCGCCGCCCCAGGAGTACGGCACACCGCGCTGCGCGAGGCCCCGCGCGATGACGTACTTGACCGCCTGGTCGCGGGAGACCGGCGCGGCGAACACATCGGAACCGTAACGGTCGGCTGAGGCCAACCCGCTCCCGGCGAAAAACCCGGTGAGGGTCAGACCCATCACCAAGCCCAGCACCACGGCATAGACGCGCTTCATCTGCTAACCACCCTCCGAGACAGAGCTGCCCACATTCTTCGCAGCAGCCACTTGAGTCACTTCTACAACATCCGGAATCCCTCGACCACCCCCTGATCTCGCCTGAGCTGGGGTTTTGCCCAACCGTGACTCAACGGTGTCCCGGCCGGGTCCGGTTCTTGCCGGAACCGTTGCCGGCCCACCGGGTCCCGACGGGAGGGCCGAGAGGAGTCCTAGGGGAGTCCGAGGGGAGTCCTAGTGGAGTCCGGGGCGGCTAAATTGCTGTCATGGGGTACCGACCTTTCCGCGGTGGCCGACTCGGCGTTGCGCTGGCCTGCGCAGCGGTGCTGGTCGGCTCGTGTAGCAGCACCGGGCTAAGTGCCCAGGCCGAGCCGACAGTGGCGCCCGGGGATCCGCTCCCCTCCACTCAGGAGGCACCACCCGGATCCGACGTCGTTCTGCTCGACCTCGCCGATGCCACCGCGGTGGCCGGCTGGACCACCGTCAACGACCCGGTCATGGGCGGTAGGTCGTCCTCCGGAGTCACTTTCAGCGATGGCGGGCTGACCTTCGCGGGCACCATCTCTCTGGAGAACAACGGCGGGTTCGCCTCGGCCCGCGGTCCGCGGGACCCCGGAATCGGGCGCCGGGCGGCAGGAGCGACAGCGCTGCGAGTACGCGCCACCGGAGACGGTAAGACCTATTTGCTGAAGCTGAGCTCCGCGGGCCAGCAGTGGTCCTACGTCCAGCGTTTCGCCACCGACGCCGGCGTCCCGCGGACCTATGACCTTCCCATCGCCGACTTTCAGGCCGTGGGCATGCGCCTCGATCCCGCACCCGATGCGCCGCGAACTGTGGATCCCTCGCGCGTCGATCAGCTTTCCTTCTACATCCTCGACAAGCAGCAGGGCCCCTTCGCACTGACTGTCCGTGCGATCGACGCCGCCGTCTGAGGTCATGAGCCTGAGGCCATGAGCCTGAGATCACGAGCCTGAGGTCATGAACCGTTCTCACGACGGTGTCCTTTGCCGGCGGGCGCAGTGAACCCGACCGCGCCGTGTGCGGACAGCTTCTTTGCCGGCGGTAAACTTCGCCCGGATGCGGACCGACCGCACCGGCAGGAGGCACTGACCATGACAGCGGCACAAGCAGCGGCCCAGACGAAGGCCCCGATGCTGCCCAACGGACAGGATCTCGACACTGCCCGCGCGGAGGGGCAACGGGCCTACCAACTCGACCGCCGGCATGTCTTTCATTCCTGGTCCGCCCAAGCCCAGCTGAACCCGATGACGATCCTGGCCGCGCAGGGCTCATACGTGTGGGACGGGGACGGCAACCAGTTGCTCGACTTCTCCTCGCAACTGGTCTACACCAACATCGGCCATCAACACCCCAAGGTCGTGGCCGCCATCGCCGAGCAGGCGGCCAAGCTCTGCACAGTCGCCCCCCAGCACGTCAACGCCGCCCGATCGGAGGCTGCCCGGATGATCGCCGAACTGGCCCCCGGCGACCTGAACAGGGTCTTCTTCACCAACGCCGGGGCCGAGGCGGTCGAGCACGCCGTCCGGATGGCCAGGCTGCACACCGGCCGGCGCAAGGTTCTCTCCCGCTACCGGTCCTATCACGGGGGAACCGAAACGGCGATCAACCTGACCGGAGACCCGCGACGCTGGGCCAATGACCACGGCGACGCCGGCACCGTGCACTTCTTCGGGCCGTTCCTCTACCGTTCGCCATTCCACTCGGAAAACGAGCAGCAGGAATCCGAGCGCGCCCTCGAGCACCTCGAGCGCACCATCGCCTTCGAGGGACCCTCGACGATCGCGGCGGTGATCCTGGAATCAGTGCCCGGGACCGCCGGCATCATGGTCCCGCCGCCGGGCTACATGGCCGGCGTCCGCGAGATCTGCAACCGGCACGGCATCGTGCTCATCGCCGACGAGGTGATGGCCGGGTTCGGGCGAACCGGCACATGGTTCGCGATCGACAATTTCGACGTCGTTCCCGACCTGATGACCTTCGCCAAAGGCGTCACGTCGGGCTATGTCCCGCTGGGCGGGGTGGCGATCAGCGATGCCATCGCCGCGACGTTCGCCGACCGGCCCTACCCTGGTGGGCTGACCTACTCCGGACATCCGCTGGCAGCGGGTGCCGCGGTGGCCACAATCGCCGCGATGCAGGACGAGAACATGGTTTCCAATGCGGCCCGGATCGGCGAGCAGGTGCTCGGACCGCGACTCCGCGAAATCGCTCAACGGCATCGAAGCGTCGGAGAGGTTCGCGGTCTCGGAGTGTTCTGGGCGGTGGAACTGGTCGCCGATCAGCAGACCAAGGAGCCACTGGCGCCCTACGGCAGTTCCAGCCCCGCTATGAACGCCGTCGTAGCGGCCTGCCGGGCGGGCGGGCTGCTGCCGTTCGCGAACTACAACCGGATCCACATCTGCCCGCCGTGCAACGTGACCGACGCCGAGATCGCCGAGGGCCTGGCCATTCTGGACAAGGCACTCGACGTCGCCGACGAGCACGCGGCGGGGTAGCCCGGCTCACCCGGGCATCTGCACGGCGAGGGTGAAGAACCCCAGCCCGAGGCAGAGCACCACGGCCAGCGCGAGCAGCGCCGCGCCGGCCACGATCGCCGCGCGGGTGCAACGGCGCCGGGCCCGGAGCGCGGTGCAGCGCCGCCGGTCACGGCGCAACCGCAGCGCGGTCTCGGCGAATCGGATGTCGAGAACTTCCCCCGGGGTCGCCGCGGCGCCCGCGCTGATCTGCGCCAGCCGGGCGTCGGGGATCGCCACGCCCGCCGCCGCCAGCGCGCGGCGCAGCCGCCGGCGATGCCGGCGCCCCGCAGGGCTGCCGGCCGGATAGGAAAGGTCTGCGGGCGCCGTCATTCCGGCCCTGACGTTAGTCCCGCCGGAGTCGTCCTTCGGAGCGAATCGCGTTCTACGCTGGGGGCAACACCACGGCTGAGGAGCGAGTCGATGACACGCACGATCGAACACGGCAAGCGGACCGGCTACGCGTCACTGGGAGCCGGGGGCCTCAACCCGGACTCCTTCCCGATGCGGCTGTTCCTCAAGGGCAACGCGAAGCAGTGGAACCCCGCCGACATCGACTTCACTCAGGACGCTCGCGACTTCGCCGCGATGACCGACGACGAACGCAGGATGACCACAATCCTGGCCGCCCAGTTCCTGGCCGGCGAGGAGTCGGTGACCCAGGACCTCCAGCCCTTCGTCGCGGCGATGGCCGCCGAAGGCCGCTTCGCCGACGAGATGTACCTGACCCAGTTCGTCTACGAGGAGGCCAAACACACCCTCGCATTCCGGTTGTGGTTCGACGCGGTCGGCCTTTCCTGCGACCTGCACGAGTTCATCGAGTTCAACGAGCCCTACATGCGGATCTTCACCAGGGAGCTGCCGGACAGCCTCCACGCCCTCGACAGGGACGGCGGGCCCGCCAACCAGGTACGCGCCTCGGTGACCTACAACCACGTCGTCGAGGGCTGCCTGGCGCTGACCGGCTACCACGGCTGGAACAAGGTGTGCGCCAGCCGCGGAATCCTGCCCGGCATGCAACGGGTGATCAAACACATCGGCGACGACGAGCGCCGCCATATGGCCTGGGGGACGTTCACCTGCCGCCGCCACGTCGCCGCCGACGAATCGATGTGGCAGGTGGTGCAGGACCGGATGGGCGAACTGATGGCTCCGGCGATGGAGACCGTTTCGGTCAGCTTCAGCGTCTTCGATGACGGCCCGCCCTTCGGTATCGACCCCGCCGAGATGGGCGCCTACGCCGCGGACAGACTGAGCCGCCGGCTGGGAGCGATCGAGAGCGCCCGGGGCGCGGATCTGACACTGATCGACCGTGACGCCTCACCGGAGACCCTCGAGGAAACCTTCCACGCCGAGGACCAGATGGCGCTGAGCGGTTAGCGGTCACCGGTGATGGACTGCGACGTCATCGTCATCGGCACGGGTTCGGCGGGTTCGGTCGTCGCCAGTCGGCTCAGCGCCGATCCCCGAACCCGGGTCATGGTTCTCGAAGCCGGGCCGAAGGACTCAGAGAAGTTCGTTCACATCCCCGCCGCCTTCTCCAAACTGTTCCGCGGCCCGCTGGACTGGGACTACCTGACGGAGCCTCAGAAAGAGGTCGGCGGACGCGAAATCTACTGGCCCCGGGGGAAAGTCCTGGGCGGCTCGTCGTCGATGAACGCCATGATGTGGGTTCCCGGTTTCCCGGCCGACTACGACGAGTGGGGCGAGAAGGCCGGGACGGAATGGGACTACGCGCACCTGCGGCCCTACTTCGACCGGGTCGAGGAAGGCTCCCTGGTGATCTCCGCGCAGCGCAGCCCGCGCCCCTCGACCGCATTATGGCTTCAGGCAGCCGTACAAGCCGGCTACCGGCTGGCCTCCCCCGACCATCCGGTCGCCGACGGTTTCTGTGAGACCGCGGTCACCCAGCGGCGCGGCGCCCGCTGGAGTTGTGCGGACGCCTACCTCAAGCCGGTGCTGCACCGCGGCAACCTCACGCTGAAGACCGGCGCGACGGTCAGGCGGATCGTGTTCGACGGCGACCGGGCCACCGGAGTGGAGTTCGACGACACCGACGGTCGCCGCCACACCGTGCGGGCAGCCCGCGAGGTGGTGCTCTGCGCCGGGGCGGTCAATACTCCCCAGCTGTTGATGCTCTCCGGTGTCGGTGATCCCGCCCGGCTTTCGGAGTTCGGCATTCCGGTGGTCCGCGAGTCCCCCGAGGTCGGCCGGAACCTGTTGGACCACCTCGTCACCCCGCTGGGCTTCGCGGTCGGCGAGGACAGCCTGTTCTCCGCCGAGAAACCTGCGGAATTGGCCAATTACCTGCTGCGCCGGCGCGGCATGCTGACCTCCAATGTCGGCGAGGCCTACGGGTTCGTGCGCAGCCGGCCCGGCCTCGAGCTTCCCGACCTCGAGCTGATCTGGGCACCGGGGCCGTTCTTCGACGAAGGTATCGGCGAGCCCTACGGCCACGCCGTGGCCACCGGACCGGTCCTGCTCAGGCCACGCAGCAGCGGCACGGTGACCCTGCGCTCCCCCGATCCGGCGGACAAACCGGTCATCGACCCCCGGTACCTGACCGACCCCGACGGCGCCGACCGGGCGGCGATGCTGGCCGGGCTGCGGATCACCGCGACGATCGCTCGCGCACCCGCACTGCGAGGCCTCGTGGGCTCGGTCGTGCGACCCCTGCACGCCACAACCCTCGATGAGGAGACCCTGGAACGCGCCCTGGAGAGCTGTTCGCACACCCTGTACCACCCGGTCGGCACCTGCCGGATGGGCCTTGACGAGTCCAGCGTCGTCGACCCGCAGCTACGGGTTCGCGGCGTGCGCGGACTCCGGGTAGCCGACGCCTCGGTCATGCCGGCCATCATTCGCGGGCACACGCATGCCCCGACCGTGGTCATCGGCGAGAAGGCGGCGGATCTGATCGCCGCGGCAGGTTAGTTTGACGTTTGCCGCCACCGGGTATTCGGCCTGGCACTGCGGCAGGGTGCCGCTCAACAGGGGGCAGATCATGCGCACCGGCGACGACGGCACACCGCAGGACGATGCGAGCACCACCGCGGGGCTGTTCCTGTACGTGGGCGCCATCATCTCGATGGCGGTGTGGCTGAGCATGATCAGCGACACCCCCCGCGGCGGGGTGGCGGCCTTGGCGGGCATGGTGACGATCTCGTTGTTCAGCGCCGGCCTGTTCTGCTTCACCCTCGGCCGACCGGCTTCCCAGCAGACCCGCGAGGCACACCGCCACGACCGGCCCTAGCGCCGGCCCTCGGCGGCGTTGGTCCCTCGGCAGTAGTGGACTATGTCAGTAGTGGTAGGTGTCCGACGGCGCGGTCACGTGCACGGCCTGGTCGTCGAACTCCGACAGCTCGATGCCGTAGGCCCGGGCCAACTCGAGGATCTTGTTGGCGCGCGCGATCCGCGGAAGGTCTGAGCCGTTGCGGATCTCACCGCCGTCGCGCTCGTACTCCGCGAGGAACTCCTGGGCCCAGGTGATCTCCTCCTGCGAGGGCGACAGCCCCTCGTTGACCGTCGGGCACTGGTCGGGGGTCAGGCAGATCTTGCCGGTCATCCCGAACTCCGCGGACACCGCGGTCGCCTCACTCAGTTTGAGCGCGCTGGACCCCACCGTCGGTCCGTCGATCGCGCCGGGCAGGTGGGCGGCCTTGGCCGCGATGGTGAAACGCGAGCGGGCGTAGGCGAGAGTGGTGGGGTTGTCCCCGAAGCCGGTGTCGCGGCGGAAGTCGCCGATGCCGAAGGCGAGCCGGAAAGTTCCCTTGGTGGCGGCGATCTCGGTGATGCGCTCCAGTCCCCGGGCGGTCTCGACCAGCGCGACGATCGGCACGCCGGGCAGCATTTTGGCGGTCTCGGTGACGTGATCGACCGACTCCACCATCGCCAGCATCACCCCGCCGGGGGCGGTCTGCGCCAGCATCGCCAGGTCGTCGGCCCAGAACTGGGTGCCGAAGCCGTTGACCCGCACCCAGTCCCGGGTACCCGAGTCCAGCCAGCGGCGCACGTTCTCGCGGGCCGCTCCCTTACCCGGCGGGGCCACCGCGTCCTCGATGTCGAGCACGACGATATCGGCCCGGGACACCGCGGCCGGGGCGAACCTGTCGTACTGGGCGCCGTTGACCAGCAGCCAGCTGCGAGCCAGTATCGGGTCGATGCGGAAGCCCGGCTCGTGGACATCGACGCTGGGGTCCCGCCCGTTGACGCTCTGGTCCATCGTGGCCGCCCGCCGCCTTTCCCTGCATGTGACTGTGACGCACTATCGTCGCACCACGGTCGCCGGCCGCCAAATGCGGTACGGCCGACCCTCCGTCGACGACCTCCCCACCCGGGTCAGAGGTAGCGTGCCGCCGCCGCGAGGCGCCCGCGCCACCACTGCAGCGCGTCGGTGTCACCCCACCGGCCGAGGCGGTCCCGATCCGGTGCGGGCGGCATGGGCGCCACCGGCAGATACCCACCGGCCGGGACCAGCGAGCGGCCGGGACTGACGACGTCACCGGTCAGCAGAGCGGTGACGGTCAGGGACGGGGCGAACCCGGTGTCGGGCAGCACACCGGCCAGCGCCAGCCCCCCGGCGGCCCCGACACTGGTCTCGACCGCACCGGCAACCACGCAGGGCAGGCCGCAGTTCTCGGCGACCCGCAGCGCACGGCGCACACCGCCCAGCGGACCGACGGTCAGCACGGCGATGTCGGCGGCGCCGGACAGGTCGAGCAGATGGGGTTCGTCAGCATCCCGAACCGACTGGTCGACTGCCACCGGGACCGCGATCCGCCGTCGTAGCGCCGCGATCTCCGGCAACGTCGCGCAGGGCTGTTCGATGAATTCCAGCCCCCCGGCTGCCCGGTCCAGAACCGGAACCGAACGCACCGCCGTCTCGACATCCCACCCGCCGTCGGCATCGCAGCGGATCGACCCGCCCGGCCCCAGCGCGTCGCGCACCGCCGCGACGCGGGCGGTGTCGGCATCCAGGCCGGCACCCGGGCGGCCCACCGTGACCGCCGCGGTCCGGCAGCCGGAGGCAGCCACTATCCGCCCAGCGCTGGCCGGGTCCACCGCCGGCACCGTCACCGCGACCGGCACCCGCCCACGCACCGGATCAGGCCAGCCGACGGTGCCCGCCTCAATCGCCGCGGTCAACCAGCGGGCGGCGCTGCGGTCGTCAGAGGTCCTGGGCGGGCTGAACTCACCCCAGCCCTGTGGGCCTTCGATGAGCATCCCCTCACAGACCGTGCGGCCGTCGATCTCCTCGGAGAGCGGGATGACGAACACCGGAGCGTCGTCGAAGTCGATCCAGGTCTTCACCCCGCACCGCTACCGGGCCGTGTCGGGCGACCAGTGGTCCAGCATCGCGGCGAAGGTGTCGAACGCCGGCGCGGAGATCCCATAGGTGGCCTCGCAGTGAATGCTGAGCGGAAAGCCAAGATCGACGACACCGTCAATGACCCGCTTGTAGAGATCCACCATCAGTTGTCGTTTGCGGGGCGGCTCGCTGGCCGCCAGAGTCCGGACGAACTGTTGTTCGGCGTCGACCGCCGGGTTCCCGGGATCCTTGATCAGCCAGTTGACGAGACCTACCCGGCTCTCCATCTTCGGCACGAACCCGAAGGACAGCAAGATCTCGGGGCGGTGATCGCTGGTCGCGGCGAACTCGCGCAGAAAGCCGACGATGGCGTCGGAGTACAGCAACTGGGTCAGCGCATAGGTCGCACCCTTGTCGCATTTGAAGCCGAACCGACCGGCCTCCCCGACGCGGGTGGGAATCAGGACCACTCCGCGGTTGGGCACCAGATCCCGATAGATCTCCAGGGCCTCGGTGGGCGGAACCCCGCCGCCCTCTCCATCGCTCATCGTGCGCGGCACCCCGATGAAGGCGATGCCCTCGATCCCCGCGGCCATCAGATCGGTGAGCCGGCAACCCAGGGCGGCCTGATCGGAGAACGACGTCACCTGGGTGCACAGGCCGCGGATTCCGGGCATCTCCGGGGAGATCAGCGACCAGTAGTCGAGCACGTCGAGTTTGGGTTTCATCTCGACCGGACGGCCGGCGTCCTCGTCGATCATGCCGGGAATCATCACGTGGCCCACCCGCACACCGGCCTCCGCGGAGAGCCGGACGACCTTGCGGGCCTCCTCCAGCCGTTCCTCGGGTCCGCGCTCGGTGTTGGGCGGGACCAGTTCGACGGCCACCGTGTTGAAGGGCACGGGGACACACCCTACCCACCCTGCACTCTTGACTCAGTCCAGAAAACTGACAAGGATGGCGGTGTGGATCCAACGCCCGATCTGCCCGCTCGACTGCGGGCCGCCGATCTTCGGGTCACCCGACCGCGGGTCGCGGTTCTCCAGGCCGTCCACGCTCACCCGCACGCCGACACCGACACGATTTTCGGCGCGGTGCGCAGCAGCCTGCCCGAGGTCTCCCGGCAGGCCGTCTACGACGTTCTGGCAGCCCTGACCGGCGCCGGACTGGTGCGGCGCATCCAGCCCTCGGGTTCGGTGGCCCGCTACGAATCCCGGGTCGGCGACAACCACCACCACGTGGTCTGCCGGTCCTGCGGGACGATAGGGGATGTGGACTGCGCGGTAGGTGACGCGCCGTGTCTGACCGCCGACGACACGGGCATCCCCCAGGGATTCGAGTTCGACGAGGCCGAGGTCATCTACTGGGGCTACTGCCCCGACTGCTCGAACCGCACGTCCGCGCGGTCACAACCGTGACCGCGGCACCACCACCCGGAAGGAGTTCACGTGGCTGAAGAGGTCACCAACGAAGAACAGATTTATGCGATGACGGAGTCGGAACTGCGCGCCACCCTGCTGGACCGCTTCCACCAGGAGCACCAGGGCAGGGAGGGCGGGTGTCCCGTCATGAAACCGCCGGTCGAAGGCGGCGGCAATCGGGACTGGTGGCCCAACCAGCCCAATCTCAAGGTGCTGCAGCACAACCCGGACGTGATCAACCCGATGGACGAGGGTTTCGACTACTCCGAGGCGGTCAAGGCACTTGACGTCGACGCCCTGCGCGCCGACGTCGTCGAGGTGATGAAGACCTCCCAGGACTGGTGGCCCGCCGACTTCGGGCACTACGGCCCGTTCTTCATCCGGATGGCCTGGCACGCCGCCGGCACCTACCGCGTGCAGGACGGCCGCGGCGGCGCCGGCGCCGGCATGCAGCGGTTCGCCCCGCTCAACAGCTGGCCGGACAACGCCAACCTGGACAAGGCCCGGCGGCTGCTGTGGCCGGTCAAGAAGAAGTACGGCAAGAACCTGTCCTGGGCCGACCTGATCGTCTTCACCGGCAACGTGGCGATGGAGGACATGGGCTTTGAGACCTTCGGCTTCGCCTTCGGCCGGGAGGACGAGTGGGAGCCCCAGGAGGTCTACTGGGGCCCGGAGCACACCTGGCTCGGTGATGCCCGCTACAGCGGTAAGCGCAAGCTGGAGAATCCGCTGGCCGCGGTCCAGATGGGCCTGATCTACGTCAACCCCGAGGGCCCGAACGGCCAGCCCGATCCGGTGGCCGCGGCGATCGACATCCGGGAGACTTTCGCCCGGATGGCCATGAACGACATCGAGACCGCGGCGCTGATCGTGGGTGGTCACACCTTCGGCAAGACCCACGGCGTCGGCGACCCGGCTCTGGTCGGGCGTGAGCCCGAGGCCGCTCCGATGGAGCAGATGGGCCTGGGCTGGAAGAACCACAACGGCACCGGTGTGGGCAAGGACGCCGCCACCAGCGGCCTAGAGGTCATCTGGACCCACACACCGACCAAGTGGGACAACAGCTACCTGGAGATCCTCTACGGCAACGAGTGGGAGCTGACCACCAGCCCGGCCGGCGCCCACCAGTGGAAGCCCAAGGACAACGGCTGGGCGAACTCGGTGCCCGAGGCTTTCGGCACCGGCAAGACCCACCCGTCGATGCTGACCACCGACCTGTCGATGCGGTTCGACCCGATCTACGAGAAGATCACCCGGCGCTGGCTGGACCACCCCGAGGAGCTCGCCGAGGAGTTCGCCAAGGCGTGGTTCAAGCTCATCCACCGCGACATGGGCCCGGTCACCCGCTACCGCGGGCCACTTGTTCCCGAGCAGACCCTGCTGTGGCAGGACATCGTCCCGTCGGGGCAGAGCAAGCTCAGCGAGGCCGACATCGCCAAACTCAAGGCCGAGATCCTGGCCTCGGGGCTGACCGTGGCCCAGTTGGTGTCCACGGCGTGGAAGGCGGCCTCCTCGTTCCGGGGCAGCGACAAGCGCGGCGGCGCGAACGGCGGACGGATCCGCCTGCAGCCGCAGGCCGGCTGGGAGTGCAACGAGCCCGATGACCTCGCGGTGGTGATCCGCAAGCTGGAGGAGATCCAGAAGTCATCCGGTACCGACGCCTCCTTCGCCGACCTGGTCGTGCTCGGTGGGGTGGCAGCGATCGAGAAGGCCGCCAAGGACGCCGGTGTCGACGTGACGGTGCCGTTCAATCCCGGCCGCGGTGACGCCACGGCTGAGATGACCGATGTCGAGTCGTTCGCGCACCTGGAGCCGAAAGCCGACGGTTTCCGCAACTATCAGGGCAAGGGCAGCGAGTTGCCGGCGGAGTTCCAGTTGCTCGACCGGGCGAACCTGCTGACACTGTCGGCCCCGGAGATGGCCGTCCTGGTCGGCGGTCTGCGGGTGCTGGGCGCCAACTACCAGGGCTCGCCCCTGGGGGTGCTCACCGACAAGCCGGGCACACTGACGAACGACTTCTTCGTCAACCTGCTCGACATGGGCACCGAATGGTCGCCGTCACCCAAGGACGACGGCACCTTCGTCGGCAAGGACCGCGCCACCGGCAACGAGAAGTGGACAGGCAGCCGGGTGGACCTGGTGTTCGGGTCCAACTCCCAGTTGCGGGCGGTCGCCGAGGTCTACGCCCAGGACGACGCTCACGAGAAGTTCGTCCACGACTTCGTCGCGGCGTGGTCGAAGGTGATGGACCTCGACCGGTTCGACCTGCACAACTAGCCACGGCAAGCGAAGCCCCGCGGACCGAGTGGTCCGCGGGGCTTCGCTGACTCCCGACCGGGTACGCCGGTCAGCCGCAGGTGTTGGCGCTGATCCACCGGCCGTTGTAGCCGACGCACGCGTTCAGGCCCTCCCCCGGCATCGGGGCGTAGGAGTCCGGCGGCGGCACCCAGGGCGCCATCACGTCCGAGAGGTTGGCACAGCCACCCACCGAGATGCGCCGACCGGCACTGGCGCAAACGTCGGCGCTGACGGTGCCGTCGGGTCCGGTGGTGATGATCGCCACCGGCAGGCCCGCCAACGTGATGGCCGCGGCGCTCAGCGCGGCCCATTGACGCGCAGACACATTCATGGCCCAGAGTCTAGCGGGGTCAACTCCCGCCGGATCGAACGTCGACGGCGCACGGCCCAGCCGGCAGCCCCGGCACCGAGTACGGCCAGTACCCCGAGGGCTGCCAGCCACGGCCCGGCCCCGTTCTGGTAGACCCATCCGGCCAGCGTTCGCTGTATCCGGGCCGCCGCGGCGATGACCGGGTCGTCGGGACTGCCGCCGGCGAACAGTTGCAGCTCGAAGTATCCGTAGTAGGCGACGTAGAGGCCGACCGGAACCAGGATCAGCCCGCTGATGCGGTTGACATAGGGCAGCATCCTCCGCGCCCGGGTCAACAGCGCCGACGATCCGAGCGCGACCGCCACCGCCAGCACCCCGACGACCAGCGCGATACCGGCCGCGTAGGCGGCGTAGACCAACACCCCGCCCAGCACCGAGCCACTCCGCAGGCTGCCCCCGGTGACGGCCAGGAATGGGCCGATCGTGCAGGACAGTGAGGCGATGGCGTAGCTGACCCCGTAGCCGACCATCGAGCCGAGCCTGGGGGTCGCCGTCCAGCCGGGTCCCCGACCCACCGACCAGGCCGGCAGATCCCGTCCCAGCAGCAGCCATACCCCGAGAGCGGCGAGGGCTGTCCCGACGCCGACCGTGACGAACGGCAGGTAGCGCTGCACGGTCGACGCGAGGGAGACCGTCAGCAGTCCGAACACCCCGAAAACCGCGAGGAAGCCGAGCGCCATCGCGGCGGTCGCGCCCAGAGCGCGGCCGATCGCGTTGATCTGGCTGCGCTGCTCCGGGCTGACCACCAGCGCCAGATAGGCCGGCAGCATGGCGAACCCGCACGGGTTGAGGGCCGCCACCATCCCGGCGGTGAACGCCAACCCGATGAGATCGGAGTTCACGCTCCGCCGCTAGGAGGTCAGGGCGCGCACCCGGTCGCTGAGTTCCTGCTCACTCATGGCCGAGGTGGGGTTGTTGACGAACGTGGTGGACCCGTCCGGCGTGACGAAGAGGTACGCGGGCTGCCACGGAACCTTGTACTTGGCCCATATCGAGCCGTCGGCGTCGTTGATGTTGGTGAAGTTCAGGCCGTAACGGTCGACGAAGCTCTGCATGGCGGACACGTCGGCGCGGGTCGCGATGCCGACGAAGGTCACCGCGGGGTTGGCGGCGGCAACCGCGCTGACGCTGGGCGCCTCAGCGTTGCAGAACGGGCACCACGGAGTCCAGAACCACAGCACCGCCGGCTTTCCCTGCAGGCTGGAGCCGTTGAAGGTGCCGCCACTGAGCGTCGTCCCGGTGAAGTCCAGGTCGGCGGCCGCAGCGCTGCCGGGCCTGGTCAGACCGAACATCAGCGCAGTCAGTGCCAGCACCACGGCCAAAGGCTTGATCGCGAGCGTTCTCATACCTCGAGCCTAGAAAGGAACGGCCCGCCGGGCCATGAGGCGGGTCTCGCGTCAGCAAACCGTAAGGCCGATTGTTCCCCCGGGTCGCGACGAGGGCCGAGCTCTACAGTTCTTCGCTGCCCACGCCGTGGTGCACGCGGAACAGGTTGTCCGGATCGTAGGTGCGCTTGATCTCCAGCAGTCGGGGGTAGTTCGAACCCCACTGGTTCTGCTGCCAGTCCTGCAGGAAGAAGTCGGACTCGGTCGAGTACGAGCCCGCACCGGGGGTGGCGGCCGTGATGAAGCCCATGGCGCGGTTGAGCGCATCAGCGGAGTCGCGGGCCACCGCGGCATCCGGTTCGCGCCCCGGCACTCCCGGGTATTTGTACTGCTGGGCCGAGGCCATGATCACCAGCGCCGCCGCCTCGAAGCATCCCGGATGCAGGGCGGTGCGTTCGTCGCGGGCACGGGCCTCGGGGTGCTCCCCGCTGAGCCCCTTGTTGACCTGGAAGATGAAGGAGCGCAGCCTCGAGGCCTGGAAGAAGGCGTCAGCGATCCGGCCGGGGTCGCGCCGCAACAGGTCGGTGGGAATCCATCGGCTCTGGTAGCCACCCCAGAACGCTCCGAGCTCGCCCTGGTTGCCGGTCCACCAGAACTGGTAGCCGGGGGCATCCGGCCGGGGATCGCGGGTGATGAAACCCGGGTCGGCTCGGTCCCAATAGTCGGGGTTCCACAGATTCCTGAACTCGAGGAACTGAAACTTCGGATCGACCGTGTAGTCGCCCGGCCGGTCGCGGAACTGGCCCGCGAACCGTTCGACGACGGCCCTGCCCTCGGATTCGGGCATGTCCAGAAAGGTCAGACGGAAACCGAACTCGTTGTCGGGGCCGAAGGCGACCGACTCCCCCCAGTGCCAGTTGTCCAGTTCGACGGGGTAGAACTCGGCGAACCGCTGGATCAGGGTTCGGTAGGCCTCGTCGCTGCTGGCTTTGATCGAACCGGTGACGACACCCACCGTCGAAGGAATCGGGTGGGTGAGCAGCGTGACGCGGCTGACGATGCCGAAGGTTCCACCGCCCCCACCGCGAACCGCGTAGAACAGGTCGGGCTCAGAGAACTCGTTGACCACCCGAACCTGCCCGTCGGCGGTGACGATCTCGGCCTGCACGATGCCGCCGGAACCGGTGCCGTATCGCTTGGAGAACGGACCGAACCCGCTACCGAAGGTGAACCCACCGCAGGCACCGACACTGGTGCAACCGCCGCCGGCCACGAAACGGTCGGCCAGGGTGGCCGCGCGGTAGGCCTCCAACCATCGGGTGCCGGCCTCGACCGTCATCGCCGGGACGGGAGCGCTGCCCTCCGGCGCGCCCTGCGGGACGAAAGCGTCGTGGACGGTGACCTCGCGCATGTCGTGGGTCCACACCAGCAGGGAGTCGGGGGCACAGTTTCGGCCCAGGTAGTCATGCCCGGTTCCCTTCACGACGAGCCTGACGCCGTTGTCCCTGGCGAAGTTCACCGCGGCGACGATGTCACCGGTCGTCTGCGCCCGCACCGCGTACGGGGAGGCGGCCGCCGTCCACGCCCCGTACCAGCCGGTCGACTGCAACGCTCCGGGCTGTTCCTCGTTCCAGAACGGGTTCTGCAGAAGCTCGAAGGTCTCCGGGCCCGCATCCACCCACGGCAGCGCAGTGGTGATCAGGCGATCCCCGACCTGCTCGGCCAGCGCTCGCCAGCGGTCCTCGGCCGGCCAGGCGCCGACCGGGGTCATCGAGGGTGTGCGCGCGCATGAGAGCGGGGATGCCGCCACCGCCGCGGCGAGCAGAGCACTGGATCGAAGAAGCGTCCGGCGGTTGACATCGGCCACATCTCGAACCTAGTTCACCCCGGCAGAGGTATCACGGCGAGCCGATATCTCACCGAAGTCTTAAAAGCAGAACCCCTCCTGCCGACTAGGCTCGTCTTCACGAGATCTGTTGGGAAACGAGGTCAACGATGACGAGTTTCACCTCGCGGTACGGCAACCCGGCCGATGATTACCGGGGCGCCCACATCTGGACGCACTGTCGGCACAGCACCACGGTCGTGGCGGTCGCCGGAACTGTCGATGCGGCCAATATCGGACATATCGGCGAGCACGTCGGGCGATTCGTAGGCTCAGGCACCCCCCTGGTACTCGATCTCAGTGGTGTCACGAACTGCACCCCTGACGCGGTGGGCCTGTTCGACGCGATCGACCGGCACTGCGGGCAAGCCGGCGTGCAGTGGGCGCTGGTGGCCGGTGACCCGGTCACGCGGTACCTGGGCGGCCGCGCCGAGTACCCCGTCGCGGGCTCGGTCACCGAGGCCGAACAGTGGTTCGACGACGCTGTGCTGGCGCGCCGCCGCGGCCTGCTGCCGCTGTTCGCCAAATCTGCCTGAAGTCCCCGCCGGGATTCCGCGTACCCTGTTCGACGTGTTCCGGACAGTGATCGCCACCGTCGCGGCCGCGGTTCTTGCGATCTGTTCGGCTGCGGCTCCCGCGGGCGCCGAGCCGGAGACCCCTTCGCCCGGCCCCGAACCCGGACCTCCGCCCGGCCCCCCGCCGGAGACGTCAGCCATGGTGGAGGCCGACGGCAGCTACGCGGTCGGCAGCGAGGTCCTGCCCGGCGTCTACGCCTCGGCCGGGCCGGTCCCCGGAGACGTCTGCTACTGGCGACGAGCCGATGCCGACGGCACCACGCTGGCCAACGCGATGACCAAACAACCCCAGGTGGTCCAGATCGAGCCCACCGACGCCGTCTTCACCACCAACGGCTGCCAGCCCTGGCAACCGACCGACGGCGTCCCGCCGCCCGCACAGACCCCACCCTGGCTGGCCCAGCTCCAGCTCCGGCATTCCCTCGACGTCCTCAACGGATTGGCCGGCCAATCCGGCAACGGCGTGCTGCCGCCGTACTGATCCGTGGCCGGGTCTGCCGGCCGCCGGTGCGGCGGCCGGCCCTAGGGTCGAGATGTGATCGTCCTGCTTCCCCCCTCGGAAACCAAGCGTGCCGGGGGCGACGCTCCCCCGCTGCGCTTGGATGCCCTGAGCTGCCCGCAGCTGACCCCGATGCGCTCCGAACTGGTCGATGACCTCACCGATCTGGCCCGCGATCCCGAAGCCAGCCGCCGCGCGCTGGGCATCTCGGCGTCCCAGGATGCCGAAATCCGGCGCAATGCCGAGTTGCGCACCGCGCCCACCATGCCCGCCATCGAGCGCTACACCGGTGTGTTGTACGACGCCCTCGACGTCGGTTCGCTGTCCGCGCGGGAACTGTCCCGCGCCCGGGAGCGTCTCGCCGTCGGATCAGCTCTGTTCGGACTGTTGCGCGCTACCGACCAGATTCCCCCCTATCGGCTCTCGGCCTCCTCGAAGCTGCCCGGCCGGCCTGGGCTGGCCGCCCGCTGGCGGCCGGTTCTGGAACCGGTGCTCATCGAGCTCGCCGACCGGGAACTTGTCGTGGATCTGCGCTCCGGCGCCTATGTCGGGCTGGGACGCCTTGCCGGGGCGGTGCGCGTCGATGTCGTCTCTGAAAATCCCGATGGAAAGCGCACCGTCGTGACCCACTTCAACAAGTCCCACAAGGGGCGGCTGGCGCGGATCTTGGCCACCACCCGGTCGGAGCCCGATGATGCGGCAGGGGTGGCCATGATCGCCCGCCGGGCGGGGATGCAGGTGGAGCGCGAGGACAACCAGTTGACCATCGTGGTTCGGTCCTGAACTGCCACAATGGCCGCATGACGACCCGCTGGCAGCGTTCCGACGGCCTGCGCGGTGACGACTACGACGCCCGCTGGAGAGAGATGGCCGCCGCCGGGCAGGACATCCATGGGGAGGCCGACCTGGTGGAGTCGCTGCTCGACGGTGGCCGACGCGTCCTGGACGCGGGATGCGGGACCGGCCGGGTCGCCATCGAACTGGCCCACCGCGGTCTCGAGGTCGTCGGAGTGGACGCCGACGAGTCGATGCTGGCCGCGGCGCGCGAAAAAGCACCCGCACTGGAGTGGGTTCACGCCGACCTGGCTGATCCGGATAGCGCAACCGGCCCGTTCGACCTGGTGCTCGCGGCCGGGAACGTGATGATCTTCCTGGAGCCGGGAACGGAAAGCCAGGTGATGGGCAACCTTGCCGGGGTTTTGCGCCCGGCCGGCCTGCTGGTCTCCGGCTTCACGGTGCGGCCCGACCGGCTGACCCTCAGCCGTTATGACGAGTTGGCCCAACGCTCAGGGCTGGATCCGGTGTCTCGTTGGTCGACGTGGGACCGGTCTCCGTTCACCGGCGGTGAGTACGCGGTGTCGGTGCACCGCCGGCGTCCGGGCGGCGCGTTCAGCGTCCGCGGAACATCCCCGGGTTGACGTGAGGCATGTTGATATTCGGCACCGGGATGTTGGGGATGGCGTTGACCACCCCATTGATGTTCGGCACGCCGACATTGGCGCAGGCCGAAACACCGACCGCGTCGACGCAACCGCCGATCCCCGGGTCGGCGCGGAGATGCGGCGGGCTCGCGATCGAGGCGAGGAACGCAGCCGCTACGGCGGCCGGAATAGCAACGAGCCGAAAACGTGTCGTTCGCATTGCGGTCATCCTTTACAGGCAGCGGGTCTCGAAGTCGGCCAACGGCTTCCGAATATTTTGGAGCGCATCGCGTATCTGCGGGTTGGCGTTCAGGTAGTTCTCGACGTTGGTGCGCAGTTCCTCAGGACCCTGGCCCTTGAGACCGGTGAAGAACGTGTTGACCTCGGGCTGGCCGGAGAGGTAATCCGCCGTGGCGTTGGAGACACCCGCCGAGATGCGGGCCAGGTCCGCGGCGGTGCAACTCTCCGGCGGATCCGCGGCCGCGACGGACTGGCTCACCAGCAGCAATGAGCAGCCCACCGCTCCGACCGCGAGGTGCCGGATCGCGACAGGGACCGAAAGGGCCATGATTGCCTCCTCAAGTAGACGCATCTCGCCGCTGCGAATCTAGCCGATCGCCCGGTTCCCGGTATCGCGAACCACGAATCCGCATTCACCGCCCCCGCCCGGGTCAGTGCCGATGTCCCCGCATCGGGCCCTCCGGGACCGGAGCCACCCGGCCATCCAGCAATGGCCTGGCCGGGTCCCACCGGGTGCCATTGACGTTGTCGTACCGCTTCCTCGCGATAGCCGAAAGCGCCTCCAATACAACGCGATTAGCCAACGCTGCGGTGATGTCCGCGTGATCGAACGGGGGCGCCACCTCCACCACATCCATGCCGACCACCGGCAGTTCCAGACCGATCCGACGCACCGCGTCGAGCAACTGGCGCGCCGACAGACCACCGGGTTCCGGGGTCCCGGTCCCCGGGGCGTGACCGGGATCGCACACATCGATGTCGACCGAGAGAAAAACCCCGTCGCAGTCGTCGGTGGCGATCTCGAAAGCCTCGGTCAGGCAGGCCTCCAGCCCGCGATGACCGATCTCGGTCATCTCGTAGGAGCGCATCCCCTGCCCGGCCATCCAGTCCAACGTCTCCGGTCCCGGCCAGTAACCGCGCAGACCGATCTGCAGGAAACGGTCGCCGCGGACCGCACCGGACTCGATCAGCCGGCGCATCGGCTGACCGTGACCCCACAGCGAGCCGAACTCGATGTCCCCGGTGTCGGCGTGGGCGTCGAAGTGGATCAGCGACACCCGGCCCTGGCCGAGCACGTCCGCCAGGCCTGAAGCATCGGAGAAGGTGATGGAGTGGTCCCCGCCCAGCACCACCGGGATCGGTCCGGCCGAGGCCACCGTCGCGACAGCCTCGCGGATCTGCCCCAGTGAGCGCTGGATGTCCCCGGCGTAGATCTCCAGGTCGCCGACATCGACGACGGTGAGGTCGCGCAGTGCGTCGGTGCGCAACGCCAGCGAGGGCCGCGAACCGTCGTGCGGGAGGTAATCGGTGCCGCGGATGGCCTGCGGACCGAACCGGGCCCCGGACCGGTAGGAGGTGCCGCCGTCGAACGGTGCGCCGAGGATCACCACGTCAGCGCCGGCGAAACTCCCCGGGTCGTCCAGATCGGCCGCCGGGACCCCCAGGAAGGTGAAGTCCGGTCCGAACAAGTTGCCGATTCGGCCCATCAGGTGCCCTCCTCGCGTCCGCGTTCGGATTCACCACCCTAACCCCCGGGGCAGGCATGCGACACCGGGCAAATGCCCGCCCACACCGGTCTTTTGGCCGGAATTCTCGCCGTGGCGGTGGCGGTGGCGGTGGCCTCCGGGATCTGACCGGGTCCGCGCCTGGGCCGGCCCCCTCGGCGCAGGATGACCGGCGTGCCGAGGCCTGCCGGTCTCAGTAACCCATCGAGTCGAGTTCGGCTTCGGCGACCGCCTCCTGGTCACCCTCGATGACGATGTCGGTCTCCTCGAGTGCGACCTGATCGCCGTCGACGATCAACTCGTCCTCGATGATCACCGTCTCGTCGCCGTCGGAGTAGACCTCGATTTCCTCGATGATGGTTTCGGCGGGCGGTTGTTCCCAGACGATCAGGTCCTCACCGAAGGCGTTGTAGACGACGCTGTCGGGAGCCTCACCGGTGACATCGAAGTAGATCTTGCCCCCGGCTTCCTGCCCCTCGGCGAGGGTGGCCGGGCTGATGCCCAAGGCGGTGGGCACCTGGAACAGGGCCCGGTAGTTCTGACCGCCCGCAGCGCGAGCGTTGAAGTCGGACACGATCGGGGTGACCGAGCCGCGGACGGCCTCGTCGGTGACCAGGGCCTCCCACAGCGTGCCCTGCACCGGGTAGGGGATCGCGTCCTGGCTGGGCTGCAGTTCGAGCACCGTCCACGCCTGGATCACGCCGCCGTTGACCAACTCGGCTTGGCCCCCGATGGACGTGACGGTGAGGTCGCCGCCCTCGGCGGCGGCCGGGGCCGGGGCGATGGCGATTCCCGCCACGCCGATGGTTGCCACCATGATCGCGATTCTCACAAAGGTGCCCTCTCCTGGTGCTCGCCGAAATTCGTTGTGGGGGTTCGGCGATTGCGGTACCCCCGGGACAGCATTGTATCGGCGCGAACAGGGCATGTCCTGCGCGGATGGGGCGAACCGATCACCCCGCCGATAACAGCGCCCGCCGCAGCAGGTGCATCGCCACCGTCGTGGAGCGGTCGCGGACGTCGGGGCGTTCACCGGGTACCCGGACTCGACGGGTCAGCACCGGAGCGCCGGCCAGAGCGATCGCAAACCACACCGTGCCGACCGGCTTGTCCTCGGTGCCTCCGCCCGGTCCGGCCACGCCGGTGATCGCGACGGCGGTGTCGGCGCCGAAACGGCTCAGCGCACCGACCGCCATCGCCTCGGCCACCTGCTCGGACACCGCGCCGTGCTCGGCGATCAGGGCAGAATCCACCCCGAGCAACGCCGACTTGGCCTCGTTGGCGTAGGCGACGACGCCGCCGGCCACGTAGGCGGACGAACCCGGGCGGTCGGTCAGCCGCGCGGCGAGCAACCCGGCCGTGCACGACTCGGCGGTGGCGATCCGCCGGCCGGCCAGCAGGCGGGCGACCTGTTCGTCGATCGACGAGCCGTCCTCGGAGAAAATGGCGTCGCCGTGGCGTTCCCTGACCAGTTCGGCCAGCACCCGGTACGCCTCGCCGCTGCCGGACTCGTAGCGGGTCACCATCTCCAGTTCGCCGCGGCGCAGACAGGTGGTGATCTCCAGTTCGTCGAACCCCGGGAGCTGAGCGGCCAGACGCAGGGTCTCGGCCAGTCCGGACTCCGCGACACCGAACATCAGCACGGTGGCCTGCTGGTAGACGGTACGGCCGGAAAGCGCCTCGGTCACCGCCCGGGTGGCGACCGCACGCGGCCACATCGCCTGCAGTTCCTTGGGTGGGCCCGGCAGCACAACGACCGTCGGCTCGCCGTCGATCACCGCGCCCGGCGCGGTCCCGACCGGCTCGAGCACGGCGGCCCCCTCCGGCAGCATGGCCTGCTTGCGGTTGGCGGCACGCACGGCGTCGGTCTCCAGATCGGGGAAGCGTGTCATCCATCTGCGCACCACGGCGGCGATGGCGGACTCCATCTGCGGATCAAGCACGAGATCACGGCCGCAGAATCGGGCGACCGTCGCCATGGTGGCGTCGTCTGCCGTGGGGCCCAGGCCCCCGGTGGTGATGATCAGGTCCACGCCCTCACCGCGCAGGAAGCCCAGTTGCGCGGTGATGTCCGACGGGCGGTCGCCGCAGATGGTGATGTGGGCCAGTTCCACCCCCATCTCGAGAAGGCGTTCGGCCAGCCAGGGTCCGTTGCGATCAGCCACCCGGCCGGTCAGAACCTCGGTACCGGTGACCACAATCCCCGCGCGCGCGCTCATCGCTGTGCAGCCTACGAGCTATCGGCGCAGCGGGGTGGCGGCTTGGAAGTGCGCAGCACGCCCGCCGGACTGCCAACGATGCCATCGTTCCCATCGCCGCAGCCCGAACCCTTGCCAGGCCTTGTCCAGACCGGGAACGATGCGGCGGGCGATCTCCACCGCGGCGACCAGCGGAGACCGGAGAAGCAGCAGCACCACCCCCGGCCACGGTGCGGGAAGCCGGTAGCGGCGGCGATTGCGCGGCAGCATGAACAAGCCGGCGAAGCCGGCCTGGAGCCGGTAGTGATAAACGGCCCGGAGTCGCTCTGCGCCATGCTGGTCCGGTCGCGGGGCGAAGGCTGGCGCGAAGGACTCGACCAACTCGGCGCCCGTTTCCCCGGAGTCATAGCTGCGGGCGGCGTCGGCCATGAAGAGGATGCGCCACGCATCGGCCGCATTCCGCGGAAAGTAGCCGTCGCAGCGCACGCCGACCAGATGACCGCAGTAGCGATTGAAGTGCAGGACCGCCCTCGTCTCCTGAGGCGAGGTCAGGAACCCCAGCGCGGTGAGCCCCAACGCCGGGGCGACGCTGCCGCCAAGCAGGGTGAGCAGCATCGCCGACTGGCTGATCGGCAGCCCCCACCGCGGGAAATCCCACTCCGGGTGCTCGCGAACCCTGGCGCGGACGCTGACGTGCATGATGCGAACGTGCAGCGAAATTGCTCGCGCTGCCGATCCGGCCCGCAGCACGGCACCGGGCCGGCTGACCTCGATCCACCACCGCGAGGTCTCAAGGTAGCGGTGCAGGGCCCGTTCCCCGGCGTAACCGCCGGACAGTGACAGCGGGAGCGCCAGCCAACCCTCGGTGTAGGTGTCCATGGTGCCCGCGTTTCCCACCGCACCGAGTGCGTAGGCCCACCGGCGCCAGACCGCCGCCCCCTGTTCCACCAAGTCGACGTCGACCCAGTCCGGAACGTCCTGGAAGTCCGCGATGAGATCGACCAGCGATTCGGGGGCCTCCGGCACCGCCTCGATGCCGTCCTGCAGCGCCCTCTCGACCAGAGCCCGGGCCCCGGGCGCACCCAGATCACCGTGATAGGTCTCCGCGACGAACCGTTCAGCGATCGGATCCCCCCGGGTCAGCCCCGCCTTGAAGGCGGAGGCGACCTCATCGGAGGGGAACAGGTCGAACCCGGTCAGCCGCAGCACACGGTTGCGCAGCCGCGCGTGCCGGGTGCCGTACCGTGCCGCCGGGTAGTCGAAGGCCTGCGGGATCGCCGGCGTCACACCGTGTTCAGCCCGCCACGCCGGGTGCCCGCACCACCAGCGGAACCGCCGGGAAATAGGCGGCCATCTCCGACCGGGACCGCCGCAGCGCCGCGGTACCGTAACCCTTCTTGCGGTGGGCGGGATGTATCCAGATCCGGAGGTTCACCTCGCCACCGGCCAACTCCCCGAACACCATTCCCACCTTCTCCGCACCGTCGAGGGCGACGAACCAGGCAGCCTCCTCGGCCCGCAAACGTTGACGCGCCGACGTGATTTCCTCGTCGATCGGTCCGGCCGGGCTTCCGGAACCATCGCCGGCCGCGCCCATCTCCTCGGTCCGGGCGACGAAGATGTCCCGGTCGGATTCCGGTGAGAAGAGCCGGAGCCGCAGGGTTTCGTCGGCGCTGGCCGGCCGCTCGCCGACGGTGAAACTCAACTGGCTGTTCAGATCGTCGAGTTCGGCGGCGATCCGTCGCCGCGAGTCCTTGGTGAGCTGGTCGAACGACATCCCCATCACCGCCTCCGCCCCGATCCGGGACTTTCCGAGCAGCTCGGCGACGGCGCCGACCGCGGTCTCCCGGTCGGCCGACTCCACGATCGCGTCGAGCACCTCGTGGCGACGCTCCAGAGCGGTCAGCAGGGCGTCGGCGATGGCGCGGCGGGCAACGGACTGGTCTTGATCGGTCATTGCCTAAGCCTAAACGCCTAAACCTAAACCGCACCCGTGACGGGAGCGCCGACCATGGCCAGGTGGCCTCGCCACGCCGTCCGGTGGCCTAGATTCGGAGCAGAACTCCGTACCGATGCGCCGCAGCCGACGACAGCCGGAAGGGACACACATTGCTGGAGAAGGCCCTCGTTGTGGCTGCCGCTCTGGTCGGTGCGGTGTTCACCGCCATCGGCATCGTGATCCGCCAGCGGGCCACCATGGACGTCCCCGCCGACCGGGGCGTGAGCGTTCTGATGGTCAACACCCTGCTGCGCCGCCGGCTCTGGTGGGCCGGAACCGCGGCCGCGGTGGTGGGCTACCTCTTCTACGCCATCGCCCTGGCCTACGGGTCGCTCACCCTGGTCGCCCCGCTGCTGGTCGCCGCGCTGCTGTTCGCGTTGCCGCTCAGCGCCTGGCTGGCCCATCGCAGCGTCAGCCGGGCCGAGTGGTTGTGGGCCGTAGTGCTGACTTTGGCTCTGGCGGTGTTCATCTCACTGGCCCGAACCCAGCCCGGCGACTACCGCGGCTCGGGACCGACGGCAGTCGGTGTCGCCGCGGCGAGCATGGCCGTCGTGGGCTGCTGCGTGCTCCTCGCCACCCGCTTCGCCGACTGGCGCCGGGCGATACTGCTCGCGATCGGCGTGGGCCTGATGTTCGGGGTGGTGGCTGTGCTGACCAAGATCGTGATGCACCTGCTGACCACCGCAAGCCTCATGAAGCTGCTGGCATCCCCGGTGACCTACGTGCTCATCGCGATGGGAGTGGCCGCCACCCTGTTGCAGCAGTCGGCGTTCCATGCCGGCTCCCTACAGGCGTCGGTCCCGGCGATGCTGGTGCTCGAGCCGGTCACCGCTGTCCTGCTCGGACAGGTGGTGCTCGGCGAGACCCTGGAGGTGGACACTCCGACCGCGGTCGCTCTGAGCGCCGCCGTGGCCGCCATGGTGGCGGCGACCATCGCCCTGGGGCGCGACGAGGGGGCTTACGAGGACAAACTCGAAGCGGCCGCGCGGGGCGCCTCGGGCCTCGGCGACGCGTCGACCGACCGGGCCTCATGACCGCCGGGCTTGATCCCGTGGCCTCTGTTGCGGGCGGCCCCGGTGGCCCGCGCATCGGCGCGTTCTTCGATCTGGACGGGACGCTGGTGGCCGGATTCACCGCCACCGCCCACGCCAGCGATCGGCTCAGGCGCGGGCAGGCCAGGCTCGGAGAGGTCCTCGGCGTCGTCGAGGCCTCGGTGCGCTACAAGCTGGGCCGTATGCAGTTCGAGCGGCTGCTGACCCGGGCCGCCGGCTACTTGCGCGGGGAATCGCTCAACGAACTGAGCGAGATCGGCGAGCGGCTGTACGCCGAACAGATCGCCGACAAGGTCTACCCGTTGATGCGCACGATCGTCGAGGCCCACCGCGATCGTGGCCACACCATCGTGCTGAGTTCCTCGGCGCTGACCATCCATGCCGAACCGGTCGCCCGCGCCCTGGAGATCGGCCACGTCGTCTGCAACACCTTCGAACTCGACGGCGACGGCACGCTGACCGGACGGGTGAACCGGCCGATCGTGTGGGGCCGGCGGAAGGCGGCCGCGGTGCAGGAGTTCTGCCGGTCCCACGGCGTCGATCTGCGGAAGAGCTATTTCTACGCCGACGGCGATGAGGACGCACCGCTGATGGAGATGGTGGGCCACCCCCGGCCGGTCAACCCGCGTGCGGGCCTGGCCGCTCTGGCAGCCGCCCGGGACTGGCCGGTGCTCAGGGTCAGCGCGGCGGGCCGCCGCGGTCCGGCCAATGCGCTCGGCCATCTGCCCGCTATGGGCCGGGCCGCGCTGGGCGCGGCGTTGAGCACCATCGCGGTGCGGGGGCGGCGCGGACG
Organism: uncultured Mycobacterium sp.; assembly: GCA_964447215.1. Classification (GTDB taxonomy): domain Bacteria; phylum Actinomycetota; class Actinomycetes; order Mycobacteriales; family Mycobacteriaceae; genus Mycobacterium. The sequence continues at coordinate 47,872 of CAYURT010000006.1, read as the reverse complement.
CTGAGCCGCCGGCGCCGGAACTCACATGGCGCGGTGCGGGACGTCGGTGATGAGCCCGCCGTCCACGACATATTCCGAACCCGTTGAGAACGAGGACTCGTCACTGGCCAGGAACACCACGAACGTGGCCACCTCCTCGGGGGTGCCGGTCCGGCCCATCGGGGCGGTCACGATGTCGTCGGGCAGATGCTTGGTCATCGGGGTGCGGATGAATCCGGGGTGGATCGAGTTCACCCGGATCTTCTCCGGGGCCAGTTCCAGAGCGGCCGACTTGGTCAGCCCGCGCAACCCCCACTTCGAGGCGACATAGCTGTGGGCCCAGACCGCACCGCGCATCCCCTCGATCGAGGAGACGTTGATGATCGACCCGCCGCCGGCGGCGATCATCGGTTCGATGACCGCCTGAATGCCGCGCATCGCCCCGGTCAGGTTGACGTCGAGCACTTTCTGCCAGCGGGTGATGTCGGCCGTCTTCAGGGGGGCGGCCTGCACGATGCCGGCATTGTTGACCAGCACGTTGAGTTTGCCGAACGCCCCGACGGCGGTGTCCACCGCGCTCTTCCAGTCCTCGGCGCTGGTGACATCCAGATGGACGTAGCGGGCCGCGTCCCCCAACTCGGCGGCGAGGGCGGCGCCCTCGTCGTCGAGGATGTCGCCGATAACCACCTTGGCGCCCTCGGCGACCAGCATCCGCGCATCCGCGGCGCCCATCCCCCGAGATCCGCCGCTGATCAGCGCCACCTTGTCCGCTACTCGTCCCATGGCCGGTCAGGCTACCGGAGGAAAGTAGAACCTGTTCCAGCCGATCGTGCGCATACTGACAGCCATGGGCATTCCCGTCGTGCACATCGGTACCGGAAACGTCGGACGCCTGGCCCTGGCCGAATTGATCGAGAACCCCGCCTTCGACCTGGTCGGCCTGGCGGTGTCCAGCCCGCAGAAGGTCGGCCTCGATGCCGGGGAGCTGGCCGGACTCGCGGTCCGCACCGGCGTCACCGCCACCGACGATCTCGGGGTGCTGCTGGCCGCCGAGCCGCTCTGCGCGGTGTACTGCGCGATGGGTGACACCCGGTTGGTGGAGGCGATGTCGGACGTCCGGCGAATCCTCGCCGCCGGTGTCAACGTCGCCGGAACGGCGCCAGGGGTGCTGCAGTTCCCCTGGAACGTGATGCCCGACAAATACATCGAGCCCGTTGAAACCGCTGCCCGGCAGGGCAATTCGAGCATCTTCATCAGTGGGGTCGATCCGGGCTTCGTCACCGACCTGATTCCGCTGGCCTTCGCCGGCGCCTGTCGCAGTATCACCGAGGTGCGCTGCATGGAGATCGCCGACTACGCCACCTACGACGGAGCCACGGTGATGTTCGACGTGATGGGATTCGGCAAACCTCTCGACGAGGTTCCCCTGTTGTTCCAGCCCGGAGTGCTCAGCATCGCCTGGGGGGCAGCGCTTCGCCAGTTGGCGGCCGGGCTGAACCTCGCCCTGGACGGCATCACCGAGAGCTACGAGCGCGAACCGGCCCCGGAAGCGTTCGACATCGCCGCCGGGCACATCCCCCGGGGCGGGGTCGCGGCCGTGCGCTTCCAGATCAACGGCATCGTCGACGGACGCCCCGCCCTGATCGTCGAACACGTCACCCGGTTGCGCGGGGACCTCCGGCCCGATTGGGCTCAGCCCGCCCAACCCGGCGGCTCCTATCGGGTCGAGATCACCGGCGAGCCGTCTTATGCGGTGGACATCTGCCCGACAAGCAGATACGGCGACCACAACCACGCGGCCATCGCCGGCGGCGCGGCACGGGTGGTCAACGCCATCCCGGCGGTGCTCGCCGCCCAACCCGGAATCCGCACCACCCTCGACCTACCGCTGACAAGCACGGTCGGCCTGTTCGGTCAGGGGCGGTAGCCCGGTACCAGGGTCGCCCCCGGGTACCACCCGTATCCGCCGTTGACGAAGAGCGACAGGCACTGCGCTCGCCAGGCCCTGCCGCCGAAATCGCAGTTGAGCAACGCGGTCTGGTCCGGCGCCGACCCCAGCGTCCGAGGCGGGCGCTGCGGCAGCGCGCAGTTGTTCACGTAGGGGTTGAACGGATAGATGCCGTTGTAGCACGGAGCCGAGGGGATCGGATCCGGACCGGCCCGCGCGACCGGGGTCGAACCGGGACCACCGACAAGCGGCACCGCCATCATCGCGGCCACAGCGGCCAGAAGGATTTTCCCGGAAGCAGCCATCAGTGCCTCCTCTCCACAGCGCTCCACGTTGAGCGCACCTTCAAGACTACTCCCCCTCGCTGCGGATCGAGGCGCGGTCCGGCGGCGGTCCGGGACGCGGACGCGACCACCTCGAGCCCCCCGACACGCAGGGTAGGACCTGCTACGCCGATCGCCGCTTTCGCAGCGGTAGGCGGTCGTCCGAGGGGATTCCGAGGGGATACAGTGCTAACTGGAACAGGTTTCAGTGACCGGCCGGCATCGAGGAGTCCCATGCACACCGAACTCTGCGACCAACTCGGCATCGAGTTCCCGATCTTCGCCTTCACCCATTGCCGCGACGTCGTCGTCGCGGTCAGCCGGGCGGGCGGCTTTGGAGTTCTGGGCGCGGTCGGTTTCACCCCCGAACAGCTCGAACTCGAGCTCAACTGGATCGACGACCACATCGGCGATCATCCCTACGGCGTGGACATCGTGATCCCCAACAAGTACGAGGGTATGGACGCCGGGACGTCGACCGCGGAACTTACGGAGATGCTGCGCAAGATGGTGCCGCAACAGCATCTGGACTTCGCCAAGAAGATCCTCGCCGATCACGGGGTGCCGACCGAGGACGCCGATTCCAACGCTCTGCAGCTGCTGGGATGGACCGAGGCGACAGCCACACCCCAGGTCGAGGTCGCCCTTCGCCACCCCAAGATGTCCCTGATCGCCAACGCGCTGGGCACTCCGCCGCGGGACATGATCGACCACATCCACGATTCCGGACGCAAGGTCGCTGCGCTGTGCGGCTCCCCTGCACAGGCCCGCAAACACGCCGACGCCGACGTGGACATCATCATCGCCCAGGGCGGCGAGGGCGGCGGGCACTGCGGCGAGGTCGGTTCGATCGTGCTGTGGCCCCAGGTGGTCAGGGAAGTCGCCCCGCGGCCGGTTCTGGCCGCCGGGGGCATCGGCAGCGGCTACCAGATCGCTGCGGCGCTGGCGATGGGGTGTCAGGGAGCATGGACGGGATCGCAATGGCTGATGGTCGAGGAGGCGGAGAACACCCCGGTGCAGCAGGCCGCCTACTCGCAGGCCACCAGCCGGGACACCGTCCGCAGCCGCTCGTTCACCGGCAAGCCCTGCCGGATGTTGCGCAACGACTGGACCGACGCCTGGGAACAGGCCGGCAATCCCGAGCCGCTGGGCATGCCCCTTCAGTACATGGTGTCCGGAATGGCCGTCGCGGCGACCAGCAAGTATCCCGACGAAACAGTCGATGTGGCATTCAACCCGGTCGGTCAGGTCGTCGGCCAACTCACCAGGGTCGAGAAGAGCTCAGCGGTGATTCAGCGCTGGGTCACCGAATATCTGGAGGCCACCAACCGGCTCAACGAGCTCAACGAGGTCGCCGCTGAGGCCTGAACCGTCCCGGCGGTGTCGGCCCGCTAACGGTCAGGGCCCCTGGGGAGGTGTGACGATTCGTCCGTAACCCCAGTCCCCGGACCTGAACACGCCGGTCTGCCAGCCCTGCGCCCCCATGCACACCATCGGGAGACCGTCAGGAGACTGGGCGGCCGACTGCGACCCCGGGCAGGGACTGCCTGGGGTCTGGACCCCGTACAGCTTCGGGGAGACCACCCAGAATCCGGTGCCGGGGGGCGGTGAATCCCACCCGAGGTAGCCCTGGTTGGGAATCCAGTGGCAGGCCAGCGCCTGCCCGGTCGGCCCGCGACCGTAGATGAACTTGTCCCACCGGTAGCAGGGGGCACTGAGGAAGGCCTCGTAGCTCATCCCCGGAACATCGCCCGGGTAGCTGGGGTGGGCGGTGTCGTCGGCGGCGGCCGGGGACGCCGTCAGGGGCGCGAGCGTGAGCGCACTAGCGGCTGCCGCTGCGGCGATGAGCAGTTGACGGAACATCGGGCACCCTCGGTCTCGGCTGGCAGGACTAGCGCAGAGCCTAACCGGCAGGGCGACCACACCTGCCCGAAACCGCCCAGGATCGTCGGGAATCGCCTGCTACTCTGCCAGCGTGTGTTCCGCAGCCGACGTCGGTGCGGACCCTGTCCCGCACGGCTTCACAGTTCGCCGCTCGTCCGGCGACACCTCTGCCCTCTGGCACGAAGTGGTCACGCTGCCCGACGGACGGATCGGAGTAGCCGTCGGCCACACCGATGACCCGGACCGTCGGGACCGGCTGCGGTCGGACCTGCGGGCCGGGCGCTGGGGCGGGCTTGACGACGAGGAGGGTTCGCGGGATGCAGCGGGAAGTCCACCGACCATCGTGTGCGGAGTGATCGACCGCCCGGCCTCCCGGTTCTCCTACCGTGCTGCGGGTGCCGACCCTGGGGCGCCGGCACCGTTGATGGCCGTACCGGATAGCCCGCCACGGGCGATGGGACTGCCACCGGGCCGCGCGATGACCGCGGATCTGCCACCAGGCTCGACGCTGCTGTTCTGCACCGGCCCCGCCGACCGCGCCGCGGCCCTGCTCGCGGAGCTCCCGTCCGCGCACCCCGAACGATTGGCCGATCACCTGGTCAGCAACCTGTCCTCCCGCCACCACCCGGGAGTGATCGCGGTGTTGTACCGGCACCCTCCGCTCCCGCTGAGCCTCACCCTCCCCGCAGTCGCCGAGAACCTCGCGGTCGTCCGCGACCGCCTGCGCTCGTGGCTCGCCCTGGCCGGCGTCGACTCCGAACCCGCCTCCGACGTGCTGCTGGCGGTGGGCGAAGCGACGTCCAACGCCGCCGAACATTCCGCCACGGACGGGCGGCGCAGCGTGACGCTGTCGGTCCACGCCCGGGTCTCGGGTGCGGGACTGCGGCTGACCGTGTCCGACAATGGGCGATGGCGGGCGCCGCCGGCCGACCCCGGCCACCGCGGGCACGGCCTCCGGCTCATCAAGGCCCTGGTCGACTCCGCCGAACTGACCACCAACCAGCACGGAACCACCGTGGAGATGCTCAAGGAGTTGCGCACATGACGCATTCCCGCTTCGCGTTGGACTCCGACCCGCGGCAACGGCCGCCGGTACTGGTGGTGACCGGTGAGATCGACCTCGCCAACGTCGGCGAATTCGAAAAGGCGATGGTCCAGGCGGGTGCCGGTGCGCCGGCCGTCACCATCGATCTGACCGGGGTGGACTACTGCGACAGCGCCGCCGTTCGCGCTCTGTTCTCGATGGCCGCAAGCACTGAGTTGACCCTGGTAGTCGGCAGCGCCGGGCACATCACAACCCTGCTGGGCATCTCCGGCCTCGATCGAGTGGCCACCGTGGTGGTCAGGGACTGAGGCGTCGTTGCCCGCCCCCACGTTTCAGGCCCGTGACGACTCCGGCACCAGCGACCTTCTCGAACGGATTCTGGATCGTGTTCAGCGCGACCTGCCCGGGGCCGTCGGACTCGCGGTGTCCCTGCACGACCGGAGCCACGACCCTGCCGGGACCGTCCTGGCGACCCGCGGCGTGGGCGGACAGTTCGTCGATGCGCAACTGGACGGGCTGGGGGGCCCGGCGATCGACGCCTCCGAGCATCAGGTGCCGGTGCTCAGCCCGCTGCTGTGGTCCGACGATCGCTGGCCGGCGCTGAGCCCGGAATCGCTGACGGCCCGCGACCCGGGGCATCAGTCGGTGTGGCAGGCGATCAGCGGGGCCGCGGCCACGCCCGGTGTGTGGCGTGCCGACGCGACCGTCGTGCTGTCCGCCGTGCTCGGCGAAGCCGCAGACGCTTCCACCATCACCACCCTGATCGGTTACGAGCAGCTCATCACGGCGGCGATGATGACCGCCGCGGCCCGGGAGGGTTCTCAGATCGCCGACATGCTGGCGGTTTTGCAGTCGCGCGGAGCGATAGAGCAGGCCAAGGGAGCCGTGATGGGCGCGCTGCGCTGCGATGCCGACACGGCCTGGTCCATGTTGCGCCGAGCCAGCCACGACTCGAATGTCAAGCTCCGCGTGCTGGCCGTCGCCCTGGTCGAACTTATCGGAGGCGCCCCCGCCGAGCAGCCGGCGGTGGGCGCACCGATCGTGCCCGACGAAGCGGCCCGGCGGGCCGCTGGACTGCTCTGGGCCGTACTCAGCGCCGCGCCCCGTTCAGACTGACCCGGAAGCACCGCTCATCGAGGGTTTTCGCGGCGACGGGATCCGAGCCGGACCGGTCGGCGAAACGCCGCCGTGGCAGCACCGGAAACAGCGCCCGGGATGGTTCGCTTGGGATGACCAACCGACACCGGAGGAATCACCATGACCAGCCGACCGGAAACGCCCCTTCGACCAGCGAGCCCCCACGCGGCACGAGCCGCTCGGGTCGCCACGTCGGTCGCCGGCGCAGCGGCCGCGCTGGCCATGGTGATAGGCGGCTTCATGGGAAGCGCGGAACGTGCGCTGATCCCGCGGGCCGCGGCGACACCGTCCGACCAAACGGAGGCTGACGAGTTCGGCTACCTCGACTCGGCGGCACGCTGCGATGCCGACCAGACCCTGGTGGCCTACGGGCGCACCTCGCGGGCACAGGTGGCGATTTGCCTCGGCCCGGGCGGCGAGTTGCAGTACCGCGGTGTCCGCAGCAGCGACGGCGCCTTCCTGATGTTGCCGGCCGGGCGCTCCGCGGGCGGCTCGATTGTGGCGACCAACGGCGACGCCACCTACGCGGTATCGCCCTCGATGCTGCTGGTGTCGGAGGGCGACTCGGTCGTTTACCGCGGCTCCTGGATAGAGTTCCGCGAGACAGGGTTCGGCTCAGGGGCCACGTCGTCGTCACCGTCACCGTCACCGTCATCGTCACCGTCATCGTCATCGTCATCGTCATCGTCATCCGCTTCCCCGGCGGCGTCACAGACTCCGACCGAGCCCACATCGGATTCCGTATCGGAAGATTCCCCGTCGGAGGTGCCCACGACCACGGTGAGCACGACGACGGTCACGATCACCGCCGAGGCCGGCTGACTCGCCGGACGGTTCGCCGTGGCTTCCGTCCGGCACGGATAGCATTCGATGATGACCTGGTCACTGGGACCGTCCTGCGGTGACCTGATCGTCATGACCGGGGTGGCCGGACCGGCCGCGAAGATGGGCCATCACCTCACCCTTGCGATGCGATCATGGCGTGTCGATGTCCAGTGGCGCGGAAAGCGGCCCGTCACTGCCGAGCTCACCGTTGACGTCGACTCCCTGGAGGTGGTCAAGGGTGAGGGCGGGGTCACTCCGCTGGCCGGACCGCAGAAGGCGGTCGCCCGGGCCAATGCGCTGAAGTCACTGGACTCGAAGAAGTATCCCCGGATTCGCTTCGCGGCCAACGCCATCGAACCCTCGGCAGTGGGTTACCGGCTTGTCGGCGAGTTGGAGATCCACGGCAGGACACTGCCCCGAACGGTTGAGGTGGCGGTCGACGAGAGCGGCGATGACCTGACGGTTTCGGTGGAGGCGACGGTCGCCCAGAGCGATTTCGGTATCAAGCCGTTGTCGCTGATGATGGGCACCCTGAAGGTGGACGACGAGGTAACCGTCGTCTTCAGTGGACACCACCCGAAGTAGCCTGGATCCCAGACCGCTACCAGAGCCGGGCCGCCCCGAGGACTACCGGACCCCCGCCTCAGCCGGTGACGACGACCGGGTCGCCGATACGCACCTGGTTGAAGTACCACAGCGCGTTGTTCGGACTGAGGTTGATGCAGCCGTGGCTGACGTTGGCGTACCCCTGCGAGCCCACCGACCACGGCGCCGAGTGCACATAGACCCCGCCCCAGGTGATCCGCACCGCGTCGGCGACGGTGATCTTGTAGCCCTCCGGGTCGGTCAGCGGGATCCCGATCGTCCGCGAGTCCATCACCAGCGACTTGGACTTCTCCAGAACGGTGAACGATCCCATCGGCGTGGCGAATCTGGGCTTGCCCATCGACGCCGGCATCTGCCGCATGATCACCCCGTCGATGCTGACGGTGAAGGTGTGCGCGGAGATGCTGGCCACACCCATCACGGTTGCCGCGGTCTCGAAACTGCGCTTCACTCCGGCGGCCAGCAGCGAGATGCGCGAGTGAGCCGGCCAGTACTGGTCGGGCTTCCATTCCAGGACGGTGTCGCTTCGCCATTGGAAGCGGCCGGCGACGTTGGCCGGTTCGGTGACGACGATGGACCGCTCCGCGGCCCGCCGGTCGGTGACCGGTCTGGCGAATGTGACGATGATGGGATGGGCCACCCCCACGGTCTGGCCGTTGATCGGGGCCACTGAGGCGACGGTGACGGCGGCGGTCGCCGGGGCCACCGCCGCCAAGCTGCCCGGAGCCGAGGCCGACATCGCCAGGACTGTGAGTGCCGCCGCGGCCGCCAACCGTCGAAACACTGTGATCATCGCTCCCTGTCCTTCGGTATCGACGGACAGTCTAGTTGCTGAGCGAATTCGGCGAGGGAAGCCGGAGAGGCCGTTTATGCGACCCGGCCGACCACCGAAACGGGGTCAGTTCCTGTTGGCAGGCAATGCGCTGACCATAGGGGTGTCCACCCCGACCGGGCCCAGTCCGGCGGAACCGCCGGGTGCGCCCAACGGGGCATCCCGGCCCGGCAGGACCTCGGTGAAGAAGGCGGCATTGTCGGCCAGGAAGCGCTTCTGGTCATCGGGAAGGTCGTCCTCGAAATAGATCGCATCGACCTCGCACAGCAGTCGGCAAGCGCCACATTCCACGCACTCGTCGGGATTGATGTACATGCTGCGGTCACCTTCGTAGATGCAGTCGACCGGGCATTCCTGCGCGCATGCCTTGTGCTTGACGTCCACACATGCACTGGTGATCACGTAGGTCATGCGCGGCAGCTTATCTGTGACGGGCCGTAGCAGACACGGGTCGAAGGTTCGCCACGCCGGGGACCAAAGTCCCCAATCGGTGAGGCCGGGGCGGCCGGCGGATCCACCCGGGAATCGTCAGCCGGACAGTTCGCCGGTGATGTTGACGAACCCGGTGGCATCACGGCGGTGATCGGTGAGGTAGCGACACTGGCCGTAGATCTGCAGAACCCCCCGCCCCGGGACATCGGGGTTGCGGTGGAAGTGGGCGCTGAGCCCGTCCCTGCCCAGGGTCTTACCCCCGGGATGACGGTTGGGCGCGATGCCCTCGACCCAGCCGTGCGCCCGCATCGCGCGGGCGATGCCCCGGAAGTACGGGGGTGTCTCGGCGACCGTGGGTACGTCGAAGTTGAGGTAGACGACACCCCGGTAGGGGGGCTGGTCCCCCTCCCCGCAGGGCTGCAGGATGTAGCTGCCGGTAACACCGCGAAGACGGCCATCAGCGACGAACAGCCGGGCCGGATCCAGAACCTGCCGGCGGGCTTCCGATTCGGACAGCGGCGGCCCCGCAGTGCTCGCTGCCGCGCCGCCCGCGCTGCGGAGTCGGTGCACCACGACGAACGCCGACCCGAGCAGCAGAGCTGTCACCAGAGCGGCGCCGATCAACAGCAATGCCGGCCGTGAGCGCAGAGCACCGTCCATATGGTTGCCTCGACCAAACCCAGTCGTCCGGATCAGACGGTGACATTATGCAAGTCCGGTGATCGACGAGCGGTCCTCCGTTCGCCGGGAAGGTTGTGACCAAGATCTCCCGCCGATCCGCGGGACGCACCAACTCACCGGCCCCCCAGCCCGTCCGTCCCGGAGGAGCCATTCCGAACTGGGCAAATGCCTCGGTAGTCGGCAACAGTGGCCACAACGGACGGGTGCGACACGCAGTGGCCGGCGCCGGTCGCTGTAAAACTGTCGGTGGTTAGGGCACAGTTGAAGGTATGGACGCGTCTCTGCTGCCCGCGGCCGGTCGCCGTGGTGCGTCCGGCAGATCCCTGGGGGCCGGGCTGCGCAGGCTGGCCGGGTTGCTGACCACTTTGGTGATGCTGGTAGCCCTGTCCTCAGCTCCGGCCGCCGCCAACCCAGCGCCGCCGGACCAGTCAGCCTTGCTCAGCCAGGTGGTGCCCGGCCTGGTCGTCATCGACACCACTCTGGGATACCAGGGCGCCGTCGGCACCGGAACGGGCATCGTGATCGACCCCAACGGCGACATCCTGACCAATAACCACGTGATCGAAGGCGCGACCGAGATCACTGCCGTGAGCCTGGCCAACAGCCGCGCCTACGCCGCCGACGTGATCGGGTTCGACCGGGACAGCGACATCGCCGTGATCCGGCTGCGCGGTGCCAGCGGCCTGCCCACTGCGGTTCTGGGAACCTCGTCCACGCTGGCGGTGGGCGACCCGATCGCCGCCATCGGCAATTCCAACGGAACCGGCAGCGCGCCGAGCTACGCCCCGGGCACCGTGACCGAACTCGGCACCTCGGTGCGCGCCTCCAACGAGTCGGGCGGCAACTCCAAACAGCTCTACGACCTGATCCGGGTGGCGGCGGACATCCGCCCGGGTGACTCGGGCGGCCCGCTGGTCAACGGCGCCGGGCAGGTGGTCGGGGTCAACGTGGCGGCGACCCTGACCTTCCGGATGGGTGGAGTGACGGGGGGCGAGGGGTTCGCCATCCCGATCGACCGGGCGATGGGCATCGCCAATCAGATCCGGGCCGGTGCCGCCTCACCGTCGATCCACCTCGGTGACACGGCGTTCATCGGTGTCGCGATCGCCGATCCGCTGCCGTTCGGCGGTCCGGCCGGAGCGGTGGTCCGCCAGGTGCTTCCCAACACTCCCGCGGTGGCGGCCGGGCTGGCCAGCGGTGACGTCATCACCGCCGTCGACGGAATCCCGGTCAACGGGGCCGACAATCTGACGGCGATCATGAATCAGCGCCGGCCCGGTGACATCATCACCCTGACTTGGATCGACCGCGGCGGCGCACCGCGCAGTGCGCCGTTGGTGCTCATGAAGGGTCCGGCTGGCTGAATACGGCCGCCCCCGCCCTACCGGGGGTGATGAGCCAGGCTGTCGATGCGGGCCAGGGCCACAGCGCACACCGGAAGGTAGGCCGCTGCCCACCAGGGCACGTCGAAGCTCGCCAGGCAGCCCTCATCGGTCGGGCGAACCTCGTGACCGGTGGCCGGCACACCGGCCACGGTCCAGCCCCAGCGCCGACCCGGTACGTAATCGGTGATCGTGAAGGACAACGGGACCCCCGCCGCGGTCCAGACGGTCCCCTGCGCCCCGAGACTCACTGTGGTAGCGCCGTCATGCAGTACCGCCCGGCGGACCGACGGCCCCCAGCTCGGCCAGGCGGTGAGATCGACCAGCAGATTCCACACCACCGGGGCGGGTGCGTCGACCTGGCGTTGCACCCGCAGCGCCGAACCGCGCAGGGCTATACCCATGCCGGGTCCATCACAGATCTCATGGCGCAACGCTACGCCGGATGGCCGCACAGTGACCCGCCCGGGGCGGCACGCACATGCCCCCGAGTTCGTGGACGCCGCCACGCCACCTGGGTCCCGATGCCCGAACACGTTCACGGCATCTGAGGCCGCAACCGGGCGGGTCCTAGGATTAGGTGTCATGAACGGTTCGGTCACGGTCCACATGGCGGCCCCGGCGGAGAAGATCTGGAATCTGATCGCCGACATCCGCAACACCGGGCGCTTCTCGCCGGAGGTCTTCGAGTCCGAATGGCTCGACGGGGCCACCGGTCCGGCCCTCGGCGCGAAGTTCCGCGGACACGTCCGGCGCAACGAGATCGGACCGGTCTACTGGACCACCTGCCGGGTCACCGCCTGCGAGCCCGGACGCGAGTTCGGTTTCGCGGTGCTCGGACCGGGTGACCGGGCGGTCAACAACTGGCATTACCGGCTGACCCCCAGCGGCGACGGCACCGACGTCACCGAGTCGTTCCGGCTGATGAACTCTCCACTGGTCGCAGTGTTCTGGGCGTTCGGAGGCTTCCTGCGCCAACGGCGCAATCTGCGTGACATGCGCACGACCCTGGAACGGATCAAGGCCGTCGTCGAAGCGGAATGACCCCGATGCCGCCGCCGGCCGCGGCCCGATCTCTACTGTGGTCCACAAGAGCGCCGCGCCGAGCGAAGGGTGACCGATGACCGCGACCGAGGGACTTGCGGCCCGCGTCAACGGCCAGGCGCCGCCGCAGGTGCCGCTGGCCGACATCGACATGGGCACGCTGGGGTTCTGGGCGCGTGACGACACCTTTCGGGACGGGGCCTTCGCCACGTTGCGGCGGGAGGCCCCGATCACCTTCGTCACCGAGATCGAGTTCGACGGTTTCCAGGCCGGGCCGGGCCACTGGGCGCTGATGCGCTTCGACGACGTGCACTACGCCAGTCGGCACCCCGACATCTTCAGCTCCTACCCGAACATCACGATCGGCGACCAGGCGCCCGAGGTCGCCGAGTATTTCGGCTCGATGATCGCCCTGGACGACCCCCGGCACGCGAGGCTGCGCAACATCGTCTCCCGGGCCTTCACCCCCAAGGTGGTGGCCCGCATCGAGGAGTCGATCCGCGACCGGGCCCGGCGGCTGGTGACCGGCATGATCGCCAACCACCCCGACGGGCGCGCGGATCTGGTCAGCGAACTCTCCGGGCCACTGCCCCTCCAGATCATCTGCGACATGATGGGCATCCCCGACAGCGACCATCAGCAGATCTTCCACTGGACCAACATCATCCTCGGCTTCGGCGACCCCGACCTGACCACCGACTTCGAGGAGTTCATGAAGGTCGCCATCGACATCGGCGGCTACGCCACCGCGCTGGCCGAGGACCGCCGGGCCGCCCCGCAGGAGGATCTGACCTCGGCACTGGTGGCCGCGGAGGTCGACGGGGAACGACTGACCTCGGCGGAGATCGCGTCGTTCTTCATCCTGCTGGCGGTGGCCGGGAACGAGACCACCCGCAACGCGATCAGCCACGGCGTGCTGGCACTGAACCGGTTCCCCGAGCAGCGCGAGATCTGGTGGGGCGACTTCGGCGCCCACACCGCGACCGCCGTGGAGGAGATCGTGCGCTGGGCCTCCCCGGTGGTCTACATGCGCCGCACCGCCACCCGCGACGTCGAACTCAGCGGGGTTCGCATCGCCGAGGGCGACAAGGTCACCCTGTGGTACGCCTCGGCCAACCGGGACGAGTCCAAGTTCGCCAACCCGTGGATGTTCGACGTCACCCGCAGCCCTAACCACCACGTCGGTTTCGGCGGCGGAGGCGTGCACTTCTGCCTGGGCGCGAACCTGGCCCGCCGCGAGATCGCGGTGGTCTTCGAGGAACTGCGCGAAAGGATCCCCGACATCGCCGTGACCGAGGAACCGGCGATGCTGCTGTCGTCGTTCATCCACGGCATCAAGAGGCTGCCGGTGAGCTGGACATCGCCGTCGTGATGAGAGAGCGCCTGAACTGGCTTGCATTGCATGGTTTCGTGCGCTCGGCAGCCGGCTGGGCAGCCCGCCGCGGGGAACCGCAGGCCCGGCTGATCGCCGATCCCGCGGTTCGCTCCGACCCGTTTCCTTTCTACGAGGAGTTGCGTGAGCGCGGGCCGCTGGTGCAGGGACGGCTGAGCTTCCTGACGGTCGACCACGCGCTGGCCCATGAGTTGCTGCGCTCGGAGGATTTTCGCGTCCTCGCGCTGGGCAGCCGGCTGCCGGCCCCGCTGCGCCTGCTGGAACAGCGCACCCGTCCCGAGGGGGTCCTACATCCGCTGCAGCCGCCGTCGCTGTTGTCCGTCGAACCGCCCGAGCACACCCGATACCGCAAGACCGTATCCGCGGTGTTCACCTCGCGGGCGGTCGCGGCGCTGCGCGACGGAGTCGCGGCCACCGCGACAACGCTGCTGGAGCAGTTGTCCGGCGATCAGGACGTGGTCGACATCGTGGACCGGTACTGCTCCCAGCTCCCGGTCGCGATCATCAGCGAGATCCTCGGCGTTCCCGACACCGAACGGTCCCGGGTTCTCCAGTTCGGAGAACTGGCCGCCCCCAGCCTCGACTTCGGTTTGAGCTGGCAGCAGTACCTGAGTGTGCAGCGGGGCCTCGAGGGCTTCAACGCCTGGCTGGGCGACCATCTGGCAACGCTGCGGGACAACCCCGGCGAGGACCTGATGAGCCAACTCATCGAGAAGTCCGAGGACGGGGTGCGACTCGATGACACAGAGTTGCGCGCCGTGGCAGGACTTGTCCTTGCCGCGGGTTTCGAGACGACGGTCAACCTGCTGGGCAACGGGATCCGGCTGCTGCTCAACTCCCCCGATCAGCTTTCCCTATTGACCGATGATCCGTCACTGTGGCCCAACGCGGTCGAGGAGATCCTCCGACTGGAGTCCCCGGTGCAACTGACCGTGCGGGTCGCGCGCCGGGACACTGAGGTGGCCGGAACCCTGGTGCGAGGCGGAAAGGTCGTCATCATCTGCCTGGCGGCGGCCAACCGCGATCCGGCCGTGTTCGCCGACCCCAGACGCTTCGACGTACGCCGTGAGAACGCCGGCCGCCATCTGGCCTTCTCCGGGGGACGGCACTTCTGCCTGGGCGCCGCCTTGGCCCGGCTCGAGGGCGAGGCCGGCCTGCGCCGGTTCTTCACCCACTTCCCCGACGCGCGCCTGGCCGGTGACGGCCGCCGCCGCGATACCCGGGTCCTGCGGGGCTGGGCCGAGTTGCCAATCCGGTTGGGCGACCCGGCCCGGATCGCCAACTAGCGGCTGCCGATGGCCGACATCACGGGCGACGGTGCCGCAGCCTTCCAGCGGATCACGGCGCTGCTCGACTATCCGATGTTCGTCGTCACCACCCGGGCCGGTGCCGACCGGGCGGGGTGCCTGGTGGGATTCGCCGGGCAGGTGTCCATCGATCCGCCCCGGTTCATGGTCGCCCTGTCGAAGCTGAATCAGACCTACCGGATTGCCGGGCAGGCGAGCCACCTGGCCGTGCACCTGCTGACCCGGCGCGACCGGGATCTGGCAACCCTGTTCGGCGGTGAGACCGGTGACCAGGTGGACAAGTTCGCCCGCTGTGCGTGGACGGACGGACCTGAGGGGGTGCCGATCCTGTCCGGAGTGGCGGCCTGGTTCGCCGGCCGGGTCCGCGAACGGCTCGATCTCGGCGATCACGTCGGCCACGTGGCCGAACCGGTCGCCGGGTCCGCTCCGGCCGGACTCCCGGACCTCCTCACCTACTCCGACATCCATGGTCTCGATCCCGGCCACCAGGCCTGAACACATGTAGGCCTGAACACATGTATTGACACCCCTCGGCTGCGGCGGTTTCCTGGGGTTGTG
>CAYURT010000006.1:3697-32396 GCA_964447215.1 uncultured Mycobacterium sp. | reverse complement strand
AGGCCTGAACACATGTATTGACACCCCTCGGCTGCGGCGGTTTCCTGGGGTTGTGAGCTATGACACGATCATCCGCGGCGGCCGCTGGTTCGACGGCACCGGTGCGCCCTCGGCGATCCGCAACATCGGCGTCAAGGACGGCCGCGTCGCCGCGGTGACCCCGCACGATCTGGACACCACCGGCTGTCCGCAGGTGGTCGACGCGGCGGGCAAGTGGGTGCTTCCCGGGATGGTCGACATCCACACCCACTACGACGTGGAGGTGCTCGACGGGCCGGGCCTTCCGGAGTCGGTTCGCCACGGCGTCACCACCGTGCTGCTCGGGTCCTGCTCGCTGTCCACCGTGCACGTCGGAGGCGAACAGGCCGGTGACCTTTTCGGCAGGGTGGAGGCGATTCCCCGCGAACATGTGATCGCCGCCCTCGACACGGCCAAGACCTGGCGCGGTGCCGAGGAGTACATCGCCGCCCTGCAGGAACGGCCGCTGGGTCCCAACGTCGCCGCGTTCATCGGTCACTCCGACATCCGAACCGCAACAATGGGTTTGGATCGCGCGACCCGCGGTGAAGTCCGTCCGACTCCGGCCGAGCAGGAGCAGATGGAACAGATGCTCACCGACGCGCTCGATGCCGGGTTCATCGGGATGTCCTCTCAGCAGCTGCTTTTCGACAAGATCGACGGCGAGACCTGCCGATCGAGGACTCTGCCGTCGACCTACGCCAAACCCCGCGAGTTGCGCAGGCTGAAGTCCCGGCTGCGGCGCCGAGGTCGGGTCCTGCAGTCCGGACCGGACATCCAGAACCCGTTGAACCTGCTCTCCCAACTGGCGCAGTCCATCCCTGTCCTGCGCGGCCGCCTCAAGACCAGCCTGCTGTCCGCGGCCGACGTGAAATCCAATCCGTTCGCGATCGCGGCGCTGGGGCCGCTGGCGCGACTGGTCAACCGGCTCGGCGGCGACTTCCGCTGGCAGCACCTGCCGGTGCCCTTCGAGGTCTACGCCGACGGCATCGACCTGGTGGTCTTCGAGGAGTTCGGCTCGGGGGCGGCTGCGCTGCACCTGCGGGACGAGGTCGAACGCAACGCGTTGCTGGCTGACGAGGACTATCGGCGCCGGTTCCGCAGGGACTACGACAGCCGGTTCGGGCTGCGGGTGTGGCATCGCGATTTCTTCGACGCCGAAATCGTCGCATGCCCTGATGAGGCGGTGGTCGGCAAGTCTTTCGGCGAGGTAGGGCTGGAGCGGGGCGGGCTGCATCCGGTCGATGCGTTCCTCGACCTGGTCGTCGAACACGGCACCAAGGTGCGCTGGCGGACGACGATCTCCAACCACCGCCCGGAGGTGCTCAAGAGGCTTGCCCGCGACCCCGGCATCCAGATCGGCTTCTCCGATGCCGGCGCACACCTGCGCAACATGGCGTTCTACAACTTCGGACTGCGACTGCTGCGCCACGTCCACGATGCCCAGCGAAGCGGGCGGCCGTTCATGACCGCCGAACAGGTCGTGCACCGGCTGACCGGCGAACTCGCCGACTGGTACGACATCGACGCCGGCCACCTGCGGATCGGCGACCGCGCCGATCTGGTCGTGGTCGACCCCGAACGTCTCGACGAGCGTCTCGACGACTACGCCGAGGCGCCGGTCGCGCAGTACGCGGGCCTGCCGCGGATGGTCAACCGCAATGACGACACCGTGGCCCTGGTCCTCGTCGCCGGGCGCACCGTGGTCCGCGACGGGGTGCCGACCGGCCTGCTCGGTACCGAGCGCACCGGTAGCTTCCTGCGGGCCGGGCGCCGAAGTGCCGCGCCGTCGGACGAACCCGAGCTGGCCGATGCCCGCTGAGACACCCGGCGTCCCCGACCGGGTTGCGCGGACCGTGCTGGGGATGTGGAACGCGCTGTCCGCCCGCGACTGGGACGCGCTGAAGGCGTTCCTCTCCGAGGATTGCATCTACGTCGACATGCCCATCGGCCCGACGGCCGCCGCCAGGGGGCCCGAGGACATCGTCAAGCGACTCAAGGTCGGCCTTGAACCGCTGGCCGGCTATGAGAACCACGACGGGCTTCTGGTCAGCAACGGCACGGACGCCATGTACGAGCACTCCGAGACCTGGCGGTGGCGCAGTGGCGAGTCCGCGGTGCTGGACTTCGTCACCGTGCACCGGGTCGAGGATCGCGACGGGCTGCCGAAGATCACCCTGTGGAAGGACTACTGGGATTTCAATGGCTTGGCGAATCATGCCCCTGCGGACTGGATGGAGCAGCTGCAGAAAGCCGATATGAGCTGGGTATTTGATGCGTCGGGGTTGATCTGACACCCACCTGAATCGGGGTGGTTCCGGCCGCCTCCGAGGGCAGTACAGCGCTTCATGTCACGCTATGTGTATGAGCCGCCCCACTCCACCGGCCCTTGCTGCCCTGCTCCCCTCCTGTCAGGTGGGGGCCACCGCCGATGGGCTGCTGGCTGCCGGCTTCGCACGCACCCCGCGCGGCGTGAGGATGCGGTCGGGCGGACGTTAGACTTCCCGGGTGGGAACGCAGTCCGCCGTCGCGGTGCTACTCGTCGCAGCATTGACCGGCTGTTCGATCAGCATCGGCGGTCCCGAAGTGCGGCCACCCGGGTGTGCGACCTTCGACCGGATCGCGGTCTCGATCGAGGCGGACGGTCCGCGGGCCGACGTCGCCGACCAACTGCGCGAGATCGAACGGGAGGCCCGCGGCGGCGGGGAACCCGATGTCGCCGAGGCAGCCGCGGAGCTGCTGGCCGCCCAGGGCGGCAGCGAGGCCGCCTGGTACTCCGCGCTGGGCGACATGCAGGCCGCCTGCTTCGGTCAGCGCTGACGTGCCCGCGGGCAACACCATCTTCCGCACCGCCACTGTGGATGCAGGAGCTGGCCGCCGCCGACTCCAGCTGGATGTTCCGAGGCGACCGGGCTGATCTGAGGCCGGTCAGAGCCGGTAGAGCCGCTCGGCGTTCGATCGGCCGATGAGCCGGGCCGCCTGGATGGCGTCGTCCTGGCTCCACTGCCCGCGACCGACGAATCCGCCAAGCACCTCGACCATGGCATCCCGCCACAGCCGGGCCCCGAGATAGTGCAACTCGGGAGCGCCGAAACCGTCCGAGGAATAGAGGATCTTGCGGAAGGGCGCCAGTTCCACGGTGCGCGCCAGGAAGTCCGCGGCGCGCGCCCCGAGCTGGTTGACACTCAGTCCGACGTCGATGTGGACCGCGTTGAACGCCTGGGCGAGATAGCCCGCCTCCCGTTCGTAGGGATAGCAGTGCAGCAGCACCACCGGGGTGTCTCCCGACTCGCGCAGTAGTCCCAGCAGGTGCATCGGGTTGGTGCGGTGCAGGTCGCAGTCGCGGTCGCCCAATCCGACGTGAACCTGGAGCGGCTTGCCCAGCCGCAACGCCTCGTGCAGGCCGAAGCGCAGCAGTACCCGATCGGTGACCCGACGGCCGCCCTGATCGCGCCATCGCCGGGCGGCGGCGTTGACCTCCGACTCCCCCGGCACCGACAGGTCACCCTCGAATCCGCCCCGGTAAGCCAGCACCGTCTTGGTGGCGACCGCGGACCGTGTTCTGCGCCAGAGGATCTCGCGGAAATCGTCGACATAGTCACCGGATTCGGCGGCGGCCTGCTCGGCGACCTGTTCCAGACGCACCACCTCGTGAATCCGCCCGCCGGTCGCCTCGGCCATCTCCGCCATGCCCGCCACACCCTGGCTCAACCCGGTGTCCAGCAGCCAGTCGCTGACCCCGGCGGCGGGCAGGAACAGCCGGGCCAGGTCGATCTCCCCGATGCCCGACCGGCGGGCCCAGTAGCCGTCCGGCCCGGCGTGCCGGTCCAGGCCGAGCAGCGGCGCGCAGTGCGCGCGGACCGCGAAACCGAGTTGGGTGTCGAAGCCGGAGTCGAACCCGGCCAGCGGCTCGGTGTTGGCTTCGTTGAGCCCGTTCTCGAATCTGGCGCGATCACCGGGTGCCAGCCAGAAGCCGTGCACATGGTTGTCGATCAGCGGCAGCTCCCCGATCTGGTCGGCAAGCCGCGTCGTCACAGGCTCCACGCCATCCGGAAGGTGTCGGTCAGTTCCACCGGATCCAACCGGCCGTAGTGCTCGTTCTCGTAGCGTCGGACGGCGACCGTCGCATCGACCACCGCATCCCCGAGGATCCGTCGCATCCGCGCCGAGCCGTCCAGCGCGGCGATGGCATCGGCCTGACGGTCGGAGAGCACGCCGACCCCGGCGCGGGCACGCTCGTCGGCGGAGAGTGCCCGGGGGTCGACGCTCACCTCGGGCGGGAGCGGCGCACGGCGCTCTATCCCGTCCAGCGCGAGGCCCAGGATCGCCGCGCTCGCCAAATACGGATTCGCTGACGGATCAACGACTTTCACCTCTACGTTCGCGACATCCGGGTTGTCATCGCCAGCGGCCACGAATCGGACCGCGGCCTCCCTGTTCTCGGTGCCCCAGCAGGTGTGCGCACCGGCCCAGTTGCCTGGCCGCATCCGGAGTCCAGAGACGACGGACCCGCAGAAGACGAGCTGGGCTTCGGTCAGGCCGGCCAGCGCCCCGGCGATCGCCGCCTCACCGGCGTCGGTCATACCGCGCGCACCGGCGCCACCGGCGAAGAGCGGCTCGTCGCCGCGCCACAGCGAGAAGTGCTGGTGCGCGCCGCATCCGACGCTGCCGGAAAAGGGCACCGGGGACAAACTGACCCTCATCCCGTGCGCCCGCGCCGCCCGCCCGATCAGCAGGCGCGCGACGGTGAGTTGGTCGGCCGCCGCCACCGGCGAGCACGGCGTCAGGGACAGCTCGAACTGGTTGACGCCGTACTCCGGGTGGAACTGCTCGACCCCGACGCCGGCGCCGGCCAGCGCCGCCAGGGCCGTTCGGACGAAGGCCTCGTGCTCGAGCACCCCGGCCAACCCGTACTGCGCCCAGAGCTGTCCTGGCAGCCGCCCTCCCTCGGGATCGACGAGGAGGAACTCCATCTCATGACCCACCCGCGCGTGCAGGCCGGCCCGCTCGAGTCGGAGTTCCACCCCGCGCAGCACCCCGCGGGTGCACTCCGGGACCGGGCGGCCGCCCTGATCGAAAAACGATCCGGGCGCCCAGGTCAGGCCGTCGCCGATGGCGCGCATCCCATCGAGGTCAATCCGCACCCGATGGTCCCCGACCACGCTGATGGCATCGGTGAACGCGATCCCCACCTGGTCGATGGCGAAGCCGTGCCAGGTGGGGCTCGCCCCCAGTCCGGGGTCGGCGAAGGCAGCCGCACGGTCCCCGCCGACCACCTTGGCCAGCGTCAACCCGGCCGGATTGACGACGGTTCCGATCACGGCGCCGCCGATCGGGCTCACCGCTCAGCCCCGGCTCGGCAGGGTGATCCGGCAGGCCTGACCGATGTCCAGGGTGCGCAGCATCCGGCCCATGCCCAGCCACATCGCGCAGGAGATGGCCAGGTCGGCGAGCAGTTCGTCGGAGAAGTGTTCCCGGCAGCGCAGCCAGAACCCGTGATCGTCGCGCAGGCCGGCGTGGTCGGTGGCGAATCGGTGCGCGAACTCGGCGGCCAGCCGTTCCCGGTCGGAATACCCCGGCCAGGTGCGCCACTGCGCGGCGTGGTCATAGAGGTCCTCGTCCACCCCGGCCCCCGGGCCGTCGGCGTCACGGGTGTTCAGGCACACCTCGCATTCGTTGGCCCGGGCCAGCACCACCCGGGCGATCTCACGCACCCGCAGAGGGAGCCGGTTTCGGGTGTACACGGCGTTGCTGAAACCCGCCATCGCCGCGCCCAGGTCCGGGGACAGCGCCACCCAGCCGGCCACGTCGTCGTCGGCGAAGTCCCCGATCCGGCTCACCGGGTCCGCCTAGGCCCCGATGTCGATGCCGAGGACCCCGCCGATGCCCTGGGCCCACACCAGGGCGCCGATGAGACCGGCGTAGGTGATCAGGCCCACGGTCGCGGCGATGGGCAGGCCGATCGCGTTGATCGCCCCGCCGATCAGGTCGCCGCCGATGATCTGCTGGACCCCGTCGAGGAACAGTTCGACCGTGTAGGCCGGCAGCGAGGTGAGGATCGAGTTGACCAGATCCGCGGTGGGCAGCAGAGCGGCGTAGAGCGAGGCGGCGGCCGCGGAGATCCCGTTGGCCACGTCGCTGATCAGGGTCTGGATGCTGTCGATGACACCACCCGGAGTGGGCAGGCTCAGCGGCGGCAGGGAGATCGACGACAACTCGCGCGCCACCGAGCCGTCGGGGCCGAAGGCGCCGAAGAAGTCGCCGACCCCCTGAACGACGCCCTCGGCCATCCGCCCCAGCACCTCGAGGGGGTTGACGTCGGGGAACAGCCCGAACGGAACCAGCACGTTGGCGTCGGGCTGGGTTCCGGACGCGAATCCGTGTGCGGGATCGGCGTAGCCCAGGTCCACGATGACCTTGAGGACCGGCTGGACCAGGTCGGCGATCGGGTTGCCGATCAGCGGGATCGCCCGAAGCGGTTCCAGCAGCGGCAGGTTCTCGGTGGGGATGAAGAAGTACTTCTGCGTCGGGTCGGTGGTGGGCAGCGGGATGGCGGCAGCGACCCGTTCCGGCGTCATGCAGTAGGTCCGGCAGCCTTCAGCACCCTCCAGGGTCGCGTACTTGGTGTGAACCAGCGCGAGCCCCAGTCCCGCGTTGAGCACGGACAGGAAATTCAGCGGATAGCGGGGGAAGTCGGCGAACCCGTCGTACTCCAGTGTGTAGTTGACCGTGGGATAGGCGTCCTCCGGGGTGGGACCGTAGAACGGGATGCCCAGGCTGGCCAGTTCGAAATCGGGGAACCGCGACAGGAGTCCCCCGTTGGGGTTCATCTCGTTGCCGACGAACACGAACGCGATCGAGTCCTGCAAGTCCGAGGGAATCGGTTCGTAGCTCTCGTCGGGCTGGAAACCGCCCTGCAGCAGCGACCCGATGATGGCGCTCTGGGAGTAGCCGAACACCGTGGTGTCGGTATCGGGGTCCAGCAGCGAGAGCGTGTAGGACAGCTCCGCCGCGCCCTGGTCCACCGAGACGTTCAGCGGCAGGCTCCTCACCCCGGTGATGGGGTATAGCCCCTCGGGGGTGAACACGAGCTGCGCGGGGAGCTCGACACCGTCCGGACTGTTGGGAATCACGTAGTAGGCCAACACGCGGTCCGCGTAGGTCTGCGAGGGCAGCGGCGTTCCACTCGGCCCCAGGATCAGAGGCAGGGTCGCAGCGGCCGCGGGCACCGACGGCGGTTCGACAGCGAGGCTGACCGCCCCAAGAGCGTCACGGCGCGCCAGGGCCAGCACCGTCCACTCCAGCGGGGATTGCGCGGGGAGTACCGGGTTGTGGTCGGTGAGCGGATCCGTCGACACCGCCGTCGCCGTGGCGATCTGCACCACCGGGGCCGGCACCTGTGCGGTCGCGGCGGCGGGCTCGGCGGTCACCGCCGGCCCGGCCGGATTCCCGGTGGCGGATATCGACAACGGAGCCAGGGGTGCCACGGACATTGCGGACATTGCGGACATCGCTGACATCGCGGAAACCGGGGGCACCGAGGGCACTGTGGCCGCGGAGACCGTCACCGACCGCGTCTCGCCGAGAGAGGTCGACGCCCGGGGCGCTACGGCGGCAGCAGTCCGGGCCGGCGCGTCCGCCGACGGCTGCGTGGTGGCCGGAACGCTCGCCGACCGCTGCGCGGTGGCCGGAACCCTCGCCGACCGCTGGGCGGTCACAGCGCGGGACACCGCGGCCGAAGCCGCACGCGGCGGGCCTGCTCCGCCGGCCGAGCGGTCTGCGCGGGTGCCCGCCGAACCGGCTGCCGGGGACGAGGAGGCAGAAGAAGAAGAAGAAGAAGAAGCGGCTGCTGCACCGTCCTCCGCCGCCGCCTGCGGCGCCGCGGCGAACACGACGACACCGGCTCCGAGAGCGACCGCCAACCCCCCGACCCGACCCACGAAGTTGCACGCTCTCATAACGAACCTCCACACCCACCTGAAACCTGAGACGGACCTTAGAGGGACGCTAGCCGACTGCGGAGTTCCCCACGGCCGATCCGGGGTGTTAGTCGTGCCTTCGGCGCGGCGGGGCACGAAGCAGTGTCGCCCAGCCGCCGGGAACATGCCGTTCTCTGGGGCGCGTGGCGGGGCGCCTCCCCCGCAGACTTCCCCGCCGAGATTATTGAGCAAATTCACTGCCACTAGATGGAGGCTTTGCAAATCCATAGAGGAAGCTGAGAAAAAAGCTGTGGAGTGTGTCGATGCGATGCTAGGGTCGTGCAGGGGTCAAACCGATCATGATCGTCAGTTAACAGCAAGACAGGGACCGCGATGGGCACGAGGGGCGCACGTATCGGAGCGGCCGCGGTGGCGCTGGGATTGTCGATTGCCGGGCCGCAGGCCGTCGACGTCGCCAACGCCGAAAGCGCTGACCCGGAACCGGGCCCGTCAGGGGACTCATCGGCCGCCGCTTCCGGTCCCGGCGCCACCGCCCGAACCGGCGAGCGGCGATCGCGCCGGGCCATGAGCGCCGGTGCGGGCCGGACCTCCCCCGGCCCGAGTCCGGCCGCCGGGGTGGCAGAAGCAGAGTTCACCGGCGCCGGGCCGGCCGCGACGGCACCGACGCGGCAGCCCCGGCGCAACTCCACCCTCACCGCGCACCCGGATCGGCCACCCCGGACGGCCCGGCCCGACGTGGTCGCCCCGGCCCCGGCGGCGCAGCCCGCCGGCGACCCCGCACCGGCGACCGTGCGGCACACCCGCACCACGATGCCGTCCGCCGCCGCCTCCGGCGAGGCACCCGCCCTGAGCGGCCCGGCCGCGCCGGTCACCACCGAGGAGTCGTCCGCCCCGTCACCCCCCGGATCGCCGCCTGCCGCGGCTCCCGCGCCAGCGCGGCCGCCGGCCGTGCTGAATTCGGCCCTTGGCAGCGTTTTCGACTCCGCCGCCAACTGGCTGTCCGGACTACCCGCCAGCCCCGTTGTGGAGTTCCTGCAGGGAGCGCTGCTGCTGGTGCGCCGTACCGTGCTCGGCGTCATCGGCGCGGTCGGTGCGGTCGGTGCAAACCAGACCGGGCAGACGGCCACTGCGTCGCCGTATCTGGGCGAGCAGGAGCTTCGCGAGCACCTGCTGGCGCTGGCACAGCAGCAGTACGGTTCGCTGTTCGGCCAGACCGTGCCGGACTACGGCTATTACGGCTACCGGTGGATGGACGGTGGAATCACGCCCCTGGGCGCCGGACCCGACAACTCCGGTCCATCCAGTTCGGACACCAACACCCAGGTCGACGGCGTCGACGAGGCGGACTTCGTCGAGACCGACGGGCGCTATCTGTACGTGGCACGTAACGGGGCCCTGACCGTTCTGGACACCGAATCCGGTTCGGCGGTGCAGTCCGCCCTGTCGGGATTCGTTGTCGGGCAATACCTTCACGGCGATCGACTCACGGTGATCACGCAATCGGGCGACTACTGGTACGGCCCGGCGGCCCGGATGGCCTACGGCCCGTGGTGGGACTGGAATCCGCAAACCACCGTGACGGTCTTCGACATGTCCGACCGCACCGCCCCGACGGTGGCCGGCCAGACCGTCTTCGACGGCTCCTATCGGGATTCCAGATCCGTTGAAGGGACCGTCTACCTCGTTCTGGACCGGTCGCTGAAGGTTCCCGAACCGCTCTACACCGAGGTGCCGGCAACAAAGACCAGTCCCATCGGGCAGACAGACCCGATCGCCGGTGGCCGGCCCTATCCCGGACCCGTCAGCTATCGGACCTACGAGACCTGGGACGCCTACGTCGCGCGGGTCGGGGACCAGATCACCACCCTGTCGCTGCCGCACGTCTATTCCGTCGGCGATGAGGGCAACCTCGTCGACCTCGGGGTGATCGCCGAGGCCGGCCACATCGTGCGTCCGGAGTCGACGTCGGATTCGGCGCTGCTGACAGTGGTCTCGGTCGACTCAGCCGCCGACGCGCCGGGATTCGCCTCCGCGACGGGCAGCCTGGCGGGGTCTTCGGGCACCACCGTCTACATGACGCCGGGCGCGCTGTACCTGGCCACCGTCCAGGACAGCTTCTCCGATACCGGCTCGTCGACCTCCACTCGGATCGAGCGTTTCCTGATCGAGGGCGCCGAGGTGAGCTGGCAGGCCGCCGGCGTCGTCCCGGGAACCCTCATCAACCAGTTCGCCATGGACGAACGGGACGGCTACCTGAGGGTCGCCGCCTACACATGGAATTCGCAGTGGGCCGGCGGCACCTGGGCCACCGTCAACCACAGCGGCGTCTACGTTCTGGACACCACAACCCTCGACGTGGTCGGCAGTGTGACCGGCCTGGCCCCCGGCGAACAGCTGTACGCGGCGCGGTTCGTCGGCGACATCGCCTATCTGGTTACCTTCCTGCAGACCGATCCGCTCTTCGCCATCGACCTCTCCGACCCCACCAACCCCACCCTGGAGGGCGAGTTGGTGATCCCGGGATTCTCCAACTACCTGCAATCCGTCGGCGACGGCCTGCTGCTGGGGATCGGCCAGGAACGCGAGCCCGGCACCTGGAACAACCGGCTGCACGTGTCGCTGTTCGACGTCGGCGACGGCGCCAACCTCAGCCAGATCGAACGGCACTTCCTCGACCAGGATGGCCCATGGTCAGCCCAATGGTCAGCCCAATGGTCATGGTCACAGGCCCAGTTCGACCATCACGCGCTGCTGTACACCCCCGAAGCAGACGGCGGCGGGATGCTTGTCGTCCCGGTGGTGTCGGGTGGGCTGGACTCCGACACCGGCGCATACCGCTACCAGACCAGCCTGCACGTGCTGCGGATCGGCGACGGGATCGAGACGGTCGGGGTCATCCACACCGACGACACTGTCGAGCGCACCGTCCGGGTCGGGGATGTGCTGTATGCGGTCACCGACGGCCGCATCACGGGGTACAGCCTCACCGATCTGACCGAAGTCGGCAGCATCGCACTGAACCGGCTGCCGGAACAGCCCGTCGGCCTGCTCGCCTGACACGCCGACCGGGTCGGAACCGGTTCAGGCCGGCGGGCGCGCCACGCACTGAGCGATGTAGAGCGCATCGCCCAGAGTGTCCATCAGTGTCAGCTGGGTCTCCAGATAGTCGACGTGTTTCTCCTCGTCGGCGATGATCTCCTCGAACAACGCCGCCGTGGTCGAGTCCTGCTTCTCGCGGCACATGACGATGCCGGGCTTGAGCCGGGCCAGGACCTCGTGCTCGATGGCGAGGTCGGACTCGAACTGCTCTCGCAGCGTCTGGCCGATCCGCAGCGACCCCAGGCGCTGATAGTTGGGCAGTCCGTCCAGCAGCAGAATGCGGTCGGTGATCTTCTCGGCGTGGACCATCTCCTCGAAGGACTCTTCGCGGGTGTGCTTGGCGATCTCGGTGTAGCCCCAACTCTCCTGCATCTTGGAATGCAGGAAGTACTGGTTGATAGCGGTCAGTTCGCTGGTCAGCTGCTCGTTGAGCAGTTTCAAGACCTCGGGATCACCCTGCACCTGCGGCCCTCCTGATCTGGATTCGGTCAAGATCGCTCTGCGAACGCCAATGTAGACCCGCTACCGCCCGCCCGCATGTAAGGTAGCACTTAATTAGGGTAGGTTTACCTAGTTGTTCGGCGAGAGGTGTGGCTGGATGTACGTGTGCCTGTGCAGTGGGGCGACCTGTGCGGCGGTCACCGAAGCGGTGGCCCGTGGCGCGTCCACGGCCCGTCAGGTCGCGGCGGCATGCGGCGCCGGGTTCGACTGTCGGCGCTGCCACCGCAACCTGCAGGCGATCATCGACGCCGCACACGTCGGCGACGCCGTGCGAGCCGTCAGCTAGAACGCCCCCGGTTGAACGCGGCCAGCGCCTCGGCGTTCGCCTGAGCCCCCATCAGCGTCGCGAAATAGCCGTCCTCCCGAGTCCGCGCGTGGACGATCTGGGGGCGGATCGACTCCATCATCGTCTGTTTCACCGCCATGAGACTCGGGATGGGCCGTGCGGCGATCACCTCAGCGTGAGCACGGGCCTCAGCGAGCAGGGCATCGGGCTCGGACAGTTTCCAGACCAGACCCATCCGCAGCGCTTCGGCCGCGTCGACCCACTCGCTCGACATCAACAGCCAGGCAGCGTTCTGGCGACCCACGAGCTGTGGCAGCAGGTAGGACGATGCCGCCTCCGGAGCGACCCCGAGGCTGGTGAACGGGCACTTCAGCCGAGCGGTGGTCGCCATGAACGCCAGATCGGCGAAGCCGAGGATCGTCGTTCCCAGACCCACCCCGACCCCGTTGACCGCACAGATCAGGGGTTTGGGAAACCGGCTCAGCGCGTCGATGAGTCCGGGGAACCCGTGTCGGCCCGGGGTGAAGTCGGGATCGTTGATGCGGGACTGCATTTCGGTGAGGTCCTGGCCGGCGCTGAACGCCCGGCCGGCCCCGGTGATCACCACGACGGCGACGTCAGGATCCGCACCGGCGGCGTCGAGGGCGTCGGTGGCGGCGTCGTAGAGCGCTTCGTTGAAGGCGTTGAGCGCGTCGGGGCGGTTGAGCGTCAGCGTCCGCACCCGGTTCCCGTCGGCGATGAGCAGCGTCACCGGAGTTAGCCTAGGGCCCGGAACGGATCACGGAACACGTAGCGTCCGGTCGGCACGGTGTCGACATCTGCGTTCGCCCCGAAACGTGATGTGCTGGCGATCATCCGAGCCATCCGGTCGGCGAGGTCGGCGTCGTCGGCGGCGCCGAAGAAAGCGTGCAGACTGCCGACCGCCTCAATCGGGAACAGTTCCTCGACGATGCCCGCGAGCGGCGGGGCGCCGTCGGTCAGCGGCCGCACCACGGAGTTCTGGACGTAACCGAACGTCGACTGGGTGGCGATCGCGACCGGGGTGTGGTCTCGGTGCCAGCGGGTCAACCAGGTGGCGTCGTCCAGGCCGGCCGGCCTTCGCAACAGCGCGACGTTCGCCAGACCTGCGGCACGCACACCGGCCGCCGAGGCTGGTGGCGGCATCGGGACCGACTCGGTGACCAGGTAGGCCGACGCTGTCTGGCACTGCGCAGCAAGCAGGTCGAGTGCGGAGCTGATCTGGTCTCCGTAGTAGCTCTGGCTCCACAGGCTTACCACCGCCTGCACCGGCGGATCGAGGGTGGTCAGCGTCATCAGCGAGTCCCGGACCGGCGCATCCCGGACGTTGAGGCACACCCCGGGCAGGTCAAGGCCCAGCAGTGCTTCGGCGACCGGCCCGCACAGAGCCTCCACCCAGTCGTCGCCCGACTCGGCGGCCCGCAGCACCACGATTACTTTCTCCATCAGCGCCCCGTCACGTGCCTGCGTCCCGCAGCCAGCGCGGGGTGATGAACACTCCCTCAGCCTCGACGGTGATCCCCTCGCTATCGGCGATATGGCCCGAGCAGAACGTCTTCACCCCGTCGGTCCGGGTCCGGACAGCCTCAGCCCTCAGCCCGCCGAGTGCGGTGGCCCGCAGGTAACGCACCGTGATGCCGCCGGTGAAACGCGGGGTGCCGTCCGGGCTGGCGGCCTCCCCGAGCAGATGGTCGAGAATCATGGCCGACACCCCGCCGTGAACGTGGCCGGGCGGGCCCTCGTAGGCCGCGCCGAGTTGGAACTCGGCGCGGACCGTGCCCGTGTCATCGCGATGCGTGACCACCGGCGGGGCCAGTGCATTGCGGATCCCGATGACCGCATTGCCCCATCCGACGCTCTCTCCCGCAGCGGTCCGTCGCACCCCGAACGCACCGTCGATCTGGCGGCGGCGGAGCCTGGCGACGACAGCGTCGACCTCTTTCTTGGCGGCCGCGACAGTCGCGGCGTCGGCCTCGGTGCGGATGGTCGCATCGACCAGATCGCGCACGGACTCGGTGAGCGGCCCGTAGATTCCGCGCAGCCGCGCGAGCTCCTCGCTCGACCAGTCCTCGACGGTGAATTCCAGCACCCATGAACTAGAACACGCCCCGGCGGGGGTGTCTAACCTGACCTCATGACCGAGCCGGGCTGGGTACGCCACGCGATCTGGTGGCAGGTCTACCCGTTGGGTTTCGTCGGCGCCTACCCCGCCGACAAGCCTCCCGCCGCGGCCGAGCACCGACTCGCCCGGATCATCGGCTGGCTCGACCATGCCATCGCACTGGGGGCCTCGGGGATCGCGCTCGGGCCGATATTCGACTCTCGCACCCACGGCTACGACACCACCGACCACCACCGGATCGATCCCCGACTGGGTGACGACGCCGACTTTGACCGACTCGCCGACGAAGCGCATCGCCGGGGCTTGCGGGTGCTGCTCGACGGGGTGTTCAATCACGTCGGGACCGACTTCGCCCGCTACCGCGACGCAGTCGAGCACGGCGATGATGAGGCAGCGGCCTGGTTCCGGGGACGACCGGGGCGATTCCACACTTTCGAGGGCCACGCCGATCTGATCACCCTGAACCACCGCAACCCCGCCGTCGCCGACTACACCGTCGCAGTCATGCGACACTGGCTGAGCCGTGGGGCCGACGGATGGCGCCTGGACGCCGCCTACGCGGTGCCGGAGTCTTTCTGGGCCCAGGTGCTGCCGCGGGTCCGCGCTCATCACCCGGACGCCTGGTTCGTCGCCGAGGTAATCCACGGCGACTACGGCGGGTTCGTCGAGGCCTCCCGGGTGGACTCGGTGACCCAGTACGAACTGTGGAAGGCGATCTGGAGCAGCCTCAACGACGGTAACTTCCACGAACTGGACTGGGCCCTGAGGCGTCACAACGGATTCCTGCGCGCTTTCGACCCGCTGACCTTCGTGGGCAACCACGACGTCACCCGGATCGCCAGCCGGCTGGAGCGGGCCGAGCATCTCGGCCACGCACTGGTGGTGCTACTCACCGTCGGCGGGGTCCCCTCGATCTATGCCGGCGACGAGCTGGACTATCGCGGGGTCAAAGAGGACCGCGCCGGGGGCGATGACGCCGTCCGGCCGGAGTTCGGGCCACCGGTCGTCACCCACGCCGGCACCGATAGTGAGCCCCGCCCCGACACTCTCGGCCTGCACCAGTACCTGATCGGGCTGCGCCGCCGGCATCCCTGGCTCCACCGGGCCGCGACCGAGGCGCTGGCCGTGGAGAACCGGCGGTACGCCTACCGGGTTCACAGCGGCGACGACGCGCTGATCGTCGCTCTCAACGTCGAGGACGTCTCCTGGCCGCTGCCGATCGAGGAGATCACCGGACGGCCGGCATTGGTCGTCGCGGGCACCGGCGCTCCACCGCAGGACGTGGTCGGGACGGCGATGGTGGCCCCGCACGGGTGGCTGGTGCTCAGCCCCCGGTGAGCTCGTCCGGCACCGGTCGGCGCCGGGCACCAAGTGATACGACCGGCGAGGTCGGACGCGTTACCCTCGCTGAGGTCGACCGAAAGGAACCAGATGTCGGCACCGCCCCAGACCGACGTGGGCGCAACGGCCTCGTCCACGCGCTCGGCCCTGGCCGAGAAGCTGCGTCGGCGCAAAGCCAAGCGCGGACTGCTGGAACGGTTGAGCATTCAGTCCAAGCTGATGCTGATGCTGCTCGCGATGACCATCCTGGCCACCGCCGTCGCCGGGGGTATCGGCTTCGAGTCCGGACGGACATCGCTGCGCGCCGCGGTCTTCGAACAACTCACCGGAATCCGGCAGGCCCAGGCCCGGATACTCGAGTTGGGCTTGTCCGATCTGCAGGGCTCACTGCAGATATTCTCCCGCGGAGAGACGGTCTCGAGTGCCCTGAGAGCCTTCGACGCGGGCTTCGAGGACCTCGCCAACGCCCCGATCTCCCCCGCGCAGGACACCGCGATCACCGACTTCTACAACCGCCGGTTCGTCAAAGCGGCCGAGGACGGTGTCGATGTCGCCGCGCTGATGCCGACGTCGAACGCGGCGCGCTACCTGCAGGCCACCTACACCGTGCCCCTGGCCGAGCCCGAGAAGGCGGTCGCGGTGGATGACGCGAAGGACGGCAGTGCATGGTCGGCGGCCAACGCCCGGTACAACAGCTACTTCCGCGATATCGCCACCGGGACCGGATTCATCAACGTGTTCCTGATCAACGCCGAGGGTGATGTCGTCTACAGCGCGGGCAAGGGCGTCGAACTCGGCATGAACGTTCTCACCGGCCCCTACCGCGGGGAAGGCGACCTCCCGGACGCCTTCCGAAAAGTCATGGCCTCCAACGACATCAACTACGTCGTCAGTACCGACTTCGCCGAATACCTGCCATCGAGCCAACCGATGGCCTGGATGGTGGTCCCGATCGGCCCGCCCGGCCGCCCCTCCGGGGCGATGGCGGTCGGTTATCCGTCATCCGTCGTCACCGACCTGGTGACCGACAACCAGGGCTGGGAACAGGCCGGTATGGGGCAGACCGGGGAGACTTTCGTCGTCGGCGACGACAATCTGATGCGCTCGGATTCGCGGCTGTTCCTTCAGGATCCGGAGGCCTACCGGCGCGACGTCATCAGCGCGGGGACACCTCCGGATGTGGCCGACCGCGCTATCGCACAGGGCACCACTGTTCTGATCCAACCGGTCGGCACGAAGGCCACCGAGGCGGCCCGGCGCGGCGAGAAGGGCACCCTGATCGCGACGAACTACCTCGGTCGGCGGGCACTGCATGCCTACGCTCCCCTCGCCATCAAGGGACTGGACTGGGTCATCATCTCCTCGATCGACTCCGATGAGGCTTTCGCCCCCGAGTCGAACTTCGGCAAACGTCTGGTGCGTGCGACGGTGATCGTCATCTTCGTGGCCTGCCTGGCAGCGATGCTGTGGTCGAAACTGTTCGTCCGACCGATCCGGCGCCTGGAGGAAGGCACGGAGAAGATCAGTGTCGGGGACTACGACGTCACACTGCCGGTGAACTCCAACGACGAGTTCGGTGACCTCACGGTGGCCTTCAACGAGATGAGCCGCAACCTCTCGGTCAAAGACCAGTTGCTGACCGAGCAACAGCAGGAGAACGACGAGTTGCTGCGGTCGCTCATGCCGGAAAAGGTGGTTCAGCGCTACCGCGGAGGCGAGGAGAACATCGCCCAGGAACATCAGGACGTGACGGTGATCTTCGCCGACGTCATCGGCCTTGATGAGTTCTCCGGGGAACTCGAGGCCGGAGATTCGCTGAAGATCATCAACAAACTCGTGCACCAGTTCGACGCCGCGGCGGTCACCCACGGGGTCGAACGGGTGCGCAACACCCACAACGGATACCTGGCCAGTTGCGGCCTGACGGTGCCGCGCCTGGACAACATCCACCGCACCGTCGACTTCGCCCTCGATATGCAGCGCATCGTCACGCGGTTCAACGCGGAGACCGGACAGAAGGTTCAACTGTGGGCAGGCATCGAAACAGGCACGGTCACCAGCGGCCTCATCGGGCGGGCCGGACTGGTCTATGACCTGTGGGGCGGCGCGGTGCACCTGGCCTCACGGATGAGGCACGGCGCGGATCAGCCCGGCGTCTACGTCGGCCAGAAGGTCTACGAAGCCACGCGCGACACCCGGCAGTACACCCCCGCGGGCGCCATCACCGTGGACGACCAAGAGGAACAGGTCTGGCGGCTGGCGGAGGACCAGCGATGAGCGTCATCAGCGCACCGTGGTTCTACTGGTCGGTGATCATCGCGATCGGGCTGCCGACCATTTTGGTGCTGTTGACCGAACTGCAACAGTCCCTGAAGCGGCGCGGCAGCTTCCGGGCCAAGCAGGTCGGACTGCTGCGCAACTACATCGTGCCGCTGGGCGCGGTGCTCCTGCTGATGTTCAAGACCACCTCGATCTCCGTGGAGACCACCGGGGTTCGGCTGCTGGCGACCGTGTTCGGCATCCTCGTGCTGATGATGGTGCTGTCCGGGGTCAGCGGCACGGTCTTCGAGAACGCCCCGGCCGGCAGCTGGCGGCGGCGGATGCCGTCGATCTTCGTCGACGTAGCGCGCTTCGGCATCATCGCGGTCGGCGTCGCAATGATCTTCGCCTACGTATGGGGAGCCAACGTCGGCGGCGTATTCACCGCACTCGGCGTCAGTTCCATCGTCCTGGGCCTGATCCTGCAAAATTCGGTCGGCCAGATCATCTCCGGGCTCCTGCTGCTGTTCGAGCAGCCTTTTCAGCTGGGCGACTGGGTGAAGACCACGTCAGCAACTGGACGGGTCGTCGAGGTGAACTGGCGGGCCACCCACATCGACACCGGCAGCGGCTTGGAGATCATCCCCAACTCGGTGCTGGCCGGTCAGGCCTTCTCCAATCTGAGCCGGCCGATCGACGGCCACACCATCACCGTGGACACGAAGTTCGCCGGAACCGCCGCACCCGATGCGGTCTGCGCTCTGCTCACCGCCGTCGCCGGTGACCTTCCGCAGTTGCACGCCGAAAACCGTCCGGTCGCGACCGCGACGTCCAGCACCGACTACAGCGTCGTCATTCCGCTGCGCTCGGCGGCTGACGACAGCACCGCACGATCGACCTTCCAGCGCTGGCTGTGGTACGCATCCCGCAGAGCCGGGCTGGTGCTCGACGGCGTGGCGGACGATTTCTCCACACCGGCCCGGCGGGCCGAGGCGCTGCGGAGGATCGCCCCGATCCTGCGGGCGAGCAGTACCGAGTTGGAGACGCTGCTGCCGAAGGTCGACATCGTCCGCTACGGATCCGGGGAGACCATGCAGCGCAGCGGGGAGGTACCGGCTGTCATGTCCTTCCTGATCAAGGGCCGGGTTCGCATGGTCGTCAAGGGCACAGATGGTCAGATCATCCCGGTGACCACCCTTGATGAGGGGGATTTCCTCGGACAGTCAGCTCTGACGAGGGAACCTGTCATCGGCATGGGCTATGCGCTGGACGAGGTCACGGTTCTGCAAATCGACCGGGAAACTCTGGAGCGCTTGGTTTTTCGTAAGCCCGATCTGCTGCAGGACTTCAGCCAGGCGATCGACGATCGCCGCCATCGCTTTCGGGAACTGGCGGCGGGGACCGCGAACACCGCTAATCCTGACTCGAACTAGCCTGTCCCCGCATGTGTTTCACCGCGTGATCTGATCGTTGCCCAACTGCGACTAGGCACACCGTGTTGCGTGCCTTTCGTCGACCCGAGCCGGTGTTTGACTACCGAAGCACAGCAGTGACGCTGACGTAGTCGTACTAAAGGTGATGGGAGTCGTCATGAAATTGGTCAAGAAGTTGCGAGGCAAATGGGTGCGCCGCGCGGCCGCAGCCGTGGCTGCCGCAGCCTGCGTGCCCGGTCTGATCGGCGCCGTCGGCGCCACGCCGACGGCGTCGGCGTTCTCCCGGCCCGGCCTGCCGGTGCTCTACCTCGATGTTCCGTCGCCCTCGATGGGACGCGATATCCGGGTGCAGTTCCAGCACGGCGGACCGCACGCGGTCTTCCTCCTCGACGGTCTGCGCGCCCAGGACGACTACAGCGGCTGGGACATCAACACCCCCGCCTTCGAGTGGTTCCTGAACTCCGGCCTCTCGGCGGTGATGCCGGTCGGCGGGCAGTCCAGCTTCTACACCGACTGGTACCAGCCGTCGCAGGGCAACGGTCAGAATTACACCTACAAGTGGGAAACGTTCATGAACCAGGAGTTGCCGGCCTACCTGCAGGCAAACCACGGCATCGACCCCAACGGCAATGCTGTGGTCGGCATCTCGATGGCGGGAAGCTCGGCGCTGACCTATGCGATCTACTACCCGCAGAAGTACGTCTACGCCTCGTCGCTGTCAGGCTTCCTGAACCCCTCCGAGGGCTGGTGGCCGATGCTGATCGGTCTGGCCATGAACGACGCCGGGGGCTTCAACGCGCAGAGCATGTGGGGCCCGTCCTCGGACCCGGCCTGGCGGCGCAACGACCCGATGGTCAACATCAACCAACTGGTGGCCAACAACACCCGCTTGTGGATCTACTGCGGCACCGGCACCCCGTCGGAACTGGACACCTCCGGCGGCGGCGGCAACCTGATGGCCGCACAGTTCCTCGAAGGGTTCACGTTGCGCACCAACAAGACCTTCATGGAGAACTACCTGGCAGCGGGCGGCCGCAACGGGGTGTTCAACTTCCCGCCTAACGGCACCCACAGCTGGGGTTACTGGGGTTCCCAGCTGCAGCAGATGATCCCCGATATGCAGCGGGTTCTCGGCGCTACCCCATCCGGCGCCTGAGTTCCCGTCACCAGCAGGCCTGTCGCCCCAGGGCGGCAGGCCTGCTGCATTCGCACCGACTCTCAGGGGGCTGCCGACGCACCGACCGGGCCGAGGTCGGCCCGCCCATCCGGACCCACTCGGACCTTGGCCCCGGCGATGTCCTCGGTCACCGCCGCGGCGGCCATGTCAGCATCGGCGATCACCGCCAGGGTCCGGCCGCCGTCTGGGGTGCGCACCGCCAGGAAAGCCTTCTGCGGCTTGCCCTCCCGGTCGAAGGGCACCGTCCAGGACTCCACCGATCCGGTGCCCTCCCATTCGGTATGCGCACGGCGGGTCGGCTCACGGTCCACCACGTCCTGCACGTCCTCCCAGCGGAAACCGCCGGGCGCGGGCGTACTCGAGTACACCCCGAAACTGTGCTTGGTCAGATAGCCGCCGTTGGCGCTGATCAGACCACGGCTTCCCGGGTTGCGCCGCAACAACTCCGACATGGTGGCGATCGAGTGCGTGACGTAGTTGTTCCAGGGACCCCCGGCGAAGGTCAGTCCGCCGGTCACCGTCAGTGGGCGCCGCTCGTCTCCCACCGGCAGGCCCAGCTCCCGGGCGGCAACCTGCACCGCCGAGGGAAAGCAGGAGTACAGGTCGACGTAGTCGATGTCGTCGACCCCGACGCCGGCGAGTTCCAGGGCGCGTTGCCCGCCGATCCGGATCGCCGGGCAGCGATGCAGCTCGTCCCTTTCGTCGATCAGGTAGGTGTCGTGGGCGTCAGTTCCGGCCTGCGGAAAAATCCATGTGTCCCGGGGTATTCCGAGGTAGTCGGCCTTTTCAGCCGAGCAGAGCACCAGCGCCGCCGCCTGGTCGACCATGTTGTTGGAGTTCATCAGCTTGGGGTAGGGCCAGCTGATCATCCGGTTGCCCGGGCCGGGCCGGGCGATCTGATCCGCCGACAACGGATCCCGCACCCAGGCGTGCGGGTTGCCTGCCGCGGTCCGGCTGAACTGCGCCCACAACTCACCGATCCGGCTCTGGTGCTCCGCCACGGATTCGCCGGCGGAGATCCGCAGCGCCTGCTCGAAGAGGGGGTAGACGAAAGCGGGCCGGTCCAGACCGATCCGGTCCTGGCCGGGGCCCGACATCGGAACTTCGCTCTCCCCGCCCGGCGGGACAGCCACCGTCTCATCCTGCCGGGTCCAGTCCGGTCGGATTCCTTTGGCGCGAAGCCGCATCCGGGTGCGCCAGGTCTCGCCCCCGGCAAGCAGCACCACATCAGTGCGGCCCCGTTGGATGTCCAGGCAGGTCTGGTTGAGCAGCGACTGCGGGGTGTTGCCTCCGATGCCGGTGTACACCGTCGCCGGGGCAGCGGCGCCGATCAGCCGCCCCAGCAGCAGACCGGGGTCCCGATAGCGCCAGGACAGCAGGTTCACCACGCGGATCGAGTCGACGGCGGCAAGCACCCGCGGGTCGGCAGCCTCCCGCGCGGCCGCCGCCATCAGGTCGACCGGTTCGGTCTCGGGGCTCTCCTCGCGCTGATTGACCTGCCCCGCGCCAACGAGCACCGGAGTCCGGGGGTCCAGGCTCATCGGCAGCCCCTTCCGCTGGTTTGACACCCGTCAGAAACTAACACCGGCGTGACTGCCGCCGGTCTACCGCCCGGGGGCGCCGACCCGGTAAATGGACTTGAGCGTGAAGAACTCTTCCAGCCCCTCCGGACCCAGTTCGCGCCCGATACCGCTGGCCTTGACACCGCCGAACGGGGCATTGATGTCCAGTTGGTAGTCGTTGACCCCGACCGTGCCGGTCCTGATCTCGCGGGCCACCTCGGTGGCGCGTTCGGTGTCGGCCGACCAGACCGTGCCGGCCAGCCCGAACTCGCTGGCGTTGGCGAGTCGGACCGCCTCCTGATCGCTGTCGTAGGGGATCACCGCCAGCACCGGTCCGAAGATCTCCTCCTGAGCGATGCGATCGGTGTTGTCGACGTCGGCGAACACCGTGGGCGAGACGAACCATCCGCGCGGCTGATCCTTCGGGATGCCGCCTCCGGCAACGAGCCTGGCCCCGCTGTTCCGGCCCGCCTCGATGTAGCCCAGGACGCGTTCGCGCTGCCGGGAGCTGACCACGGGTCCGATGTCGGTGGACTCGTCCAGCGGGTTGCCCACCGTCAGCCCGCCCGCCAGCTCGGCGAGGGCGTCGACCACCTCGCCGTAGCGTGACCTCGGCGCGAGGATCCGCGAGCTCAGGAAGCAGGTCTGCCCGTTGTTGATGAACGAGACGGTGCGCAGCCCGCGGAGGGTGGCCTCGAGGTCGGCGTCGTCGAGGATGATCGCTGCGGACTTTCCGCCCAACTCCAGGGTGACCGGCCGCAGCAGCCGGCCACATACCTCACCGATGATCCGGCCCACCTGCGTCGACCCGGTGAAGCTGACCTTGTCGACTCCCGGATGTGAAATCAGGTGCGCGCCGGCCTGGACCGCGCCGGGAACGATGTTGAGAACGCCCGGCGGAAGCCCGCTCTCCTGCGCGGCTTCGGCGAAGACCATCGCGTCCAGGGCCGTTTCCGGCGCCGCCTTGAGGACGACGGTGCAGCCCGCGGCAAGGGCGGGCGCGAGCTTGAACGCGGCCAGCGCCTGGGGGTAGTTCCACGGAACGATGGCGGCCACAACGCCAACCGGCTCCCGGCGCACGATGGTGTGCCCGGTCGCCGCGGGCCGGACCTCCTCGATCGGGGTTTGGGTGATCAGCTTCGCGTAGTAGCCCAGCAGGGCGGCCGGGAAGAGGCCGTTGGCGGTTCGGGACAGTGTTATCGGCATCCCGTTCTCGCGGGTCACCAGTTCATCGGTGCTCCCGGCACGCTGGTGCAGCGCCGCGGCGAAGGCCTTCAGAACCGCCGCGCGGTGATCCGGCGAGGCCGATCGCCACTCGGGCAGGGCTGCCTGCGCGGCTTCGACCGCCGCGTCGACGTCGGCCTCGGTGGCGCTGCCGCCGTCCCCGATCAGCTCGCCGGTCGCGGCCTCCAGTACCGGCTCGGCCTTGTCGGCGACCCGGAACTCCCCGTCGATGAACAGCTGTGGAGGGTTCTTTGCTGTCATTACCGCACTCCTGGTGTCTCGGTGTTCCCGGCGGTGCTGAACAACACCCCGGCGGCCATCAGGCGATCGATCTCCGCGGTGTCCATGCCCAGGACTTCCCGGCAGACGAATCGGGTGTCGGCCCCGGGAAGCGGCGCCGGGCGCTGCGGGGCCGGCGGGATGTTGCGGTAGGGAGCGGGACCGGATTCGCTGGGAAGGGCGACATCAAAACAGGGGTGGTGCATCTCGGCCAGCACCTCACGGGACAGCAGTTGCGGATCCACCAGCAGGTCATCGGCGCGGTACATCGGACCGGCCGGAACACCGGCGCTCTGAAGACGTTCGGCGACCTCCTCAGGGGTGTGCTCGCGCGCCCACCGGACAAGCGCATCGACCGGATCGCCGCCGCCGGCCGCGACGACGTCGGCAACCGCACGCCGGTCGGCGTCACCGGTCAGCGAGACGACGCACCACTCGTCGTCGCCTCGGCAGGCCAGTACCCGATGCTGAAGGTGGGCCTCGACGACTTCGGCCCCGCTCGCCTCCGCGGCGAGCGTGACGTAACGGGTGTCGAGTTGGTTGATGACCGCCTCGGCCTGGGAGACGTGAACCCGACCGCCCCGTCCGGATCGGCGGCGGCGGATCAGGGCGGCCAGAGCGCCGATCGCGGTGATCCTGCCGACAACGTGGTCGGGGAAGATGGTCGTGGCGTCGTAGAAGGGGTGCCGGGCCGGCTGTGGCTGCTCCTGTTCTGCCTGATCCTGTTCTGAGGTCCACAGGCTGGTGACCCCGATGGCCGCCCGAACCAGGGGTCCGTAGCCCATCCGGGAACTCCATGGGCCGGTGTCGCCGAACGCGCTGCTCTCGGCGAGCACCAGGGACGGTTGTATCGCAACAAGCTTCCGGTACGGAAATCCCAGGGCGGCAAGTGTTCCCGGCTTGAAGTTGGCGAACACCGCATCGGACGCGCCGACCAGCTTCGCGAAGAACTCGGCACCTGCCGGGGTGCGCAACTCCAAGCCCAGCCCCAGGTTGTTGCGATGCGCGCGGGCGAAGGATTCGCTGATCGCCTGCCCGGGACGTTTCTGGCGCAGTCCGTCGGGGTAGTCGGCGCTCTCGACCTTGAGGATCTGGGCGCCGAGGTCGCCGAACAGCCGGCTGAGTTCACCGCCGGCCACGATGATGCCCAGGTCGATCACCCGGATTCCCTCCAGAGGGCGGTCACCGACGGGGCCGGTGGGCTCCGGGTCGAAGCGCGGCTGCGACCAGCTCGCCGCACTGCTTCCCGGCGCCGGCGCCGGTTCCCGGTAGCCGGCCCGATGCCCGTCGACCGCCCAGTAGCCGAGGGGAACACGGGCGGTCACCCCCGGGGCCAACTCGGCGGCACCCAGCGCGCGGACCTCTCTGAGGTGATCGGACTCCAGCGCATCCGCGGGTGTCAGCACCGCGGCGATGGGAACGCCGTGGGCCTGTCCCCCGGCGAGCAGCTGCTCCATGGTCTGGTCGGCGAACAGTTCGGCGATGAGGCCACCGAGCTCGTCGAAGGCGCCGACGCGCGCGGCGATGCTGTCGAAGCGCGGATCGGCGAACTGAGCCGGCTCCCCCAGCCATGCCCGCATCCCGTGCCACTGCCTCGGCGAGAGCACACAGAGGCGCACGTAGCCGTCCCGGCAACCGAAGATCGGGTAGAGATCCTGGTTCTTCGGCCTGCCCCTCCACCGGACGCCTTTGGTCCGGGCGGTGGCGGCCTGGCCCTGGGTTCCGAACGGTGCGTCCAATGCCAGGACCACGGCGTCGAACCGGGCGAAGTCGATGTAGTCCCCGACGCCGCAGCGCAGCCTGTTGAAGTAGGCGACCAACACCGCCCACGCGGCCTGCACCGACGCGGTGGCCGAGGCGATCCCGTCCGGCGGGAGCACCGGCGTTCCGGTCGTCGGGCCGGAACGGGACAGCGCCGTCGACATCGCGTAGAGCACGGGGTCGGTCGCGCGCCACGACGCGCGGGGACCCTGGGAGCCGAAGTCGGACACCGTCATGGTCACCAGATGGCCGAAGCGTTCGGCCAGCCCCTCGCAGTCGGTTCCGTAAGCGGCTGCGCGGCCGGGCAGGCCGCTGTCCACGACGATGTCGGCGGCGCCGGCGAGTTCGATCAGCCGATCCCGGTCGCGGGGGTCCCCCGGATCCAGGACCGCACTGCGTTTGTTGGCGTTGCGCAAAGCGAACGGAATGCTTGCCCCGCGCAGCGTCGGGAGTGCGTTGCGGGCCGGGCTACCGCCCGGAGGCTCGATCTTGAGCACATCGGCGCCGAGGTCGGCGAGCAGTCGGGTGACGCCGTCGGCCTCGTCCCCGCAGAGGTCGAGCACCCGTAACCGCGACAACAGCGGTTCGTTGTCGGCAGGAGCGTGTTCGCTGGTCACCGGGGTGAAGTTTAGTGCCGGTCCGGCCGGCTCCCGCGCCCGGCCGCACCGTCTGACCGGCGTACAATCGTGACCAAATGTCTGCTCACAGCGCGATCGCCGCGCCACACCACCCGGTGCTCGCACAGCTTGCCGCTCTGCAGCGCTTCCGGGTCTACCTCGACGTCGCCGTGGTGGTCGTCGTCCTGGCGATCAGCAACGTCATCGCTCACTTCACGACACCCTGGGCCAACGTGGTGACCGTGCCGGCCGTCGCCGTCGGCCTGGTCCTGCTGGTCCGCGCTCGCGGCATGGGCTGGTCGGACCTGGGGTTGGGCCGCGAACACTGGCGCACCGGCGCGGGCTACGCGGCCGCTGCGGTCGGGCTGGTGGTGGCCGTCATCGCCGTCGGCGCTCTGCTGCCGTGGACCCGCCCGATGTTCCTCAACGACCGTTACGCCACCCTCTCCGGTGCGCTGGTGGCGTCGATGATCATCATTCCGCTTCAGACCGTCATCCCCGAGGAGCTGGCGTTCCGCGGCGTCCTGCACGGAGCGCTGGATCGGGCCTGGGGTTTCCGCGGCGTCGCCGCCGCCGGGTCTCTGCTGTTCGGCCTGTGGCATATCGCCTCCTCGATGGGCCTGACCGCCGGCAATGTCGGGTTCACCAGGATCCTCGGTGGGGGCGTGCTGGGAGTGGCTGCCGGCGTTGTGGGGGCGGTACTCGCCACCGCCGCCGCCGGATACGTGTTCACCTGGCTGCGTCGTCGCAGTGGGAGTCTCCTGGCGCCGATCGCCCTGCACTGGTCGCTCAACGGGGTGGGTGCCGTTGCCGCCGCGCTGGTGTGGCATCTGGCCGGCTGAGCAGGTCAGGGCACCAGCACCGCGGCGCCGGCGATTCGGCCTTGGGCGAGGTCGCCCAGAGCCCGGTCTGCCTGGTCCAACGGGTAGTCGGTGGTGGCCACCGACAGCCGGTGGCGTCCGGCGAACTCGAGGAACGCCCGCGCGTCGGCTCGGGTGTTCGATGTCACCGACCGGATCTGCCGTTCGTAGAACAGGTGGCGCTGATAGTTCAGCGCCGGGACGTCGCTGAGATGGATGCCGGCGATCGCCAGGGTGCCACCGCGGTCAAGCGCCTCCATCGCCGACAGCACCAGGTCCCCGACCGGGGCGAACAGGATTGCCGCGTCGAGCCTGACCGGGGGCGGATCGGCCGCGCCCTGCGCGGAAGCGGCGCCGAGCCGCAGGGCCAGCTCACGCGCGCGGGCCCCCCGGGTCATGACGTGCACCTCGGCGCCTTGAGCCAGGGCGACCTGGGCGGTCAGGTGCGCGCTGCCGCCGAACCCGTACAAACCCAGCCGCCCTCGCGGCGGCAGGTCGGCGCGCAGCAGTGACCGGTAGCCGATGATCCCGGCGCACAGCAGCGGAGCGAGTTCGCTGTCGGAGTAACCGTCGGGCAGACGGTGGGCGTAGTGCTCGGGAACGGTGGTGAATTCGGCGTAGCCGCCGTCGGCGTCCCAGCCGGTGTAGAGCGAGTCCGGACACAGGTTCTCCGAACCCCGCCGACAGTATCCGCACCGGCCGCAGGTCTGTCGCAGCCAGGCGATGCCGACCCGGTCACCGACGGCGAAACCCTGCACCCCGGCCCCCCGGGCCACCACCTCACCGACGACCTCGTGGCCGGGGATCACTCCGGTCCGGTGGACCGCGAGGTCTCCCTCGGCGACATGCAGGTCGGTCCGGCAGACACCGCAGGCGCGTACCGCGACCAGCAACTCGCCGGGTCCCGGCCTCGGCACGGCCACGGAGCCCTTCTCCAGCGGCCCACTTCGCATCGGACCGGGCCGCACCACCCGCCAGGCCCGCATCGTGCCGGGCGGCCGGGGCGCGTCGCGCAAGGGCCCGGCTACCTCTTGGCGGTGGGACTGGATTTACCCACCCGCGCGGCCACCCACAGCAGGATGACCGATCCGAGCACCGCGGTGAACAGAGTGAACCACCAACCCCCCGCCGCGGTGTCGAAGAAGAAGCTCAGCAGGAAGCCCCCAATCAGGGCTCCCACAACGCCGATCAGCATGTTCTTCAGCAGGCCCGAACCGCCGCCCTTGACGATCTTCCCGGCAATCCACCCGGCGATCGCTCCGATGACGAGATAGCTGATCCACCCGACGCTGGTCAGCGTCGACGATCGGGCCAGGATCTCGGTTGCCGCGACGTACTCCATGCGAACCTCCTCGATTCCCCGGGCCGGCTCGGCCGCCGGTCCCGCTACAGCAGGTATAGCCCACCACGATGACGTCCGGCTGTCGACCAGGTCACGATCGAACGGAGATCAGCCCGGTGGCATCATCTCCGGGACCGGCGTCTCCACCGGGATCGGGACCCCGACCCGGTTACCGGGGGCCGGGGGCACCGCGGGAGCGTTGGGGTCGGGCTCGGGCGGCGGCGGCGGCGTGTAGGGCCTGATCGAGTTGGCGAGCGCCGTAGCGGCCACCGGATCGACCGGATCGTCCGAGGTGCCCAGCCACACCACGAACCACCGTTCGTTGCGCTGGTCGCGGGGCGCGTTTTCGGCGACCGTGCCGACCACACCGGCCCAGATCTGCCCGTTGGGCTTGTTGGTGTCGCTGAACTTGACCTCGTAGGAGGAGGCCGAACCGGGCATGTCGCCGGCTTGCAGCGGTGTGGTCTGCTGGTTGATCCGGGTGCCCGGGAACGGCATGAAGAACTCGCCCATGTC
The DNA here is from genome assembly GCA_964447215.1 of uncultured Mycobacterium sp. GTDB lineage: Bacteria > Actinomycetota > Actinomycetes > Mycobacteriales > Mycobacteriaceae > Mycobacterium. Next base: position 4,041 of record CAYURT010000006.1, on the reverse strand, counting down.
CGACGCCAGCCGGACCGCGGCCTTGCCGTTGTTGGGTTCCGCACCGGCGAACAGCCTCAGGTCCAGCCGGCCGAGCAGGATGCTGGTGTCATTGGCCGTCGGTGCGGGCTGGCCGGGAAGCGCGGGGCCGGCCTGCTTGAGCAGCAGCGCCTGCCCGTAGCTCAGACGGGAGGCGTCGGCGACCTCCCAGCCGGGGGGAACGATGTAGCTGAAACCGCCAGCGGCGTTGTTGACACGCCCCGGCTCCTCGATCGGCGGCGCCGGCGGGGGCGGCGGCGCGTTCGGATCAGCCGGCGGGGGCGGCGGCGCGTTCGGATCAGCCGGCGGGGGCGGCGGCGCGTTCG
>CAYURT010000006.1:0-3597 GCA_964447215.1 uncultured Mycobacterium sp. | reverse complement strand
GGCGGCGGCGCGTTCGGATCAGCCGGCGGAGGCGGCGCTTCGGCCGGTGCGGCCGGGGTCGGCGTCGGCGTCTCCGGCTCCGCGGTCGCTGAGGTCATCGGCAGGGAGATCGTGACGACGCTGGCACCGACTGCCGCGGTGACGGCCAGCGCCGTCCGCAGGCCCCGGCGTCGTGAACGCGGATCCGGCTCTGTCATGGCGACGAACCTACTCTGTAACCCCCGTGACGCAAGTGTCAGGTCGGCCGTGTCCGCCCATCGATTCGCCGGGACGTCGGTGTGAAGCAGGTTCCCAGGTCAAGCGGCTTTCCCGCGGGCCGGGCCGCACCGAACACGAAGCCTGGCCGAGGCCGTCCCGGGCCAGTCGCGAGCTTTCCGCGGGGAGGGGGTACGGACCCGGGCCGGGGAACTAGGGTCGAGGGAGTGACCATCCGTCTGGGCCTGCAGATCCCGAACTTCTCCTACGGAACCCCTGTCGCCGACCTCTTCCCCACCGTCATCGCCCAGGCGCGGGAAGCCGAGTCCGCCGGTTTCGACGCGGTGTTCCTGATGGACCACTTCTACCAACTGCCCATGCTCGGCGCGCCCGACCAGCCGATGCTGGAGGCCTACACCGCGCTGGGGGCGCTGGCCGCGGCCACTGAGCGGATGCTCCTGGGCACCCTGGTCACCGGCAACACCTATCGCAATCCCGCATTGCTGGCCAAGACGATCACCACGCTCGACGTGGTGAGCGCCGGCCGGGCCGTTCTCGGCATCGGGACGGGGTGGTTCGAACTCGAACACACCTCGCTGGGTTTCGAGTTCGGGACGTTCACCGAGCGGTTCGCAAAGCTCGACGAGGCGCTCAAGATCATGCTGCCGATGATCCGCGGCGAGGCGGTCACGTTCACCGGCTCCTACTACCGCACCGAGCAGGCCGTTGCCGTTCCCCGCTACCGCGACCACATTCCGCTGATGATCGGCGGGAGCGGGGAGAAAAAGACCTTCGGCCTGGCCGCCCGGTACTTCGACCACCTCAATGTGATCGCCGCCTTCGACGAACTGCCCGGTAAGGTGGAGGCTCTGGCCCGGCGGTGCGGGGAGGTGGGCCGGGATCCGTCGACGCTGGAGACCAGCATGCTGCTCACGGCGGTGCCCGACCCCGGTTTCAGCGACGCGATGATCCCCGACGCCATGCGGGGCCGCATGGCCGTCGGCGGTCCGGATGAGATCGCCGAGACGGTCGCGACGCAGGTTGTGGGCGCCGGGATCGACGGCGTCATCGTCAATCTGCCGCGCTACGTGCCCGGTTCGATCACCGCAGTCGGTGAGGCGTTGCGCCCGATCGTCGGACGGTGAGCAAGCCCACGCCGATCCGGCGCGACCCGCGGGCGGCGGGCGGCTACCGTGGGGTTACGTGTGTGCACTCGTTGAGGAGCGAATATGACCCACCCCGGTGCTACGCCGTCGGACAGGCACAAAGTCGTCGTCATCGGCTCGGGATTCGGCGGCCTGAGCGCGGCCAAGAAACTCAAGCGGGCCGACGTCGACATCAAACTGATCGCCAAGACCACCCACCACCTGTTCCAGCCGCTGCTCTATCAGGTGGCGACCGGCATCATCTCGGAGGGCGAGATCGCCCCGCTGACCCGGGTGGTGCTGCGGAAGATCAAGAACTGCCAGGTGCTTCTGGGGGAGGTCACCGACATCGACCTCGCCAATCGCACCGTCACCTCCGTCCTGCTCGGCCACAGCTACTGCACCCCCTATGACTCGCTGATCGTCGCCGCCGGTGCGGGCCAGTCCTACTTCGGCAATGACCATTTCGCCGAGTGGGCCCCCGGTATGAAAACCATCGACGACGCGCTGGAACTGCGCGGACGAATCCTGGGGGCCTTCGAGCAGGCCGAGCGCTCCAGCGACCCCTCGCGGCGCGAGAAGCTGCTCACGTTCGTCGTCGTCGGCGCCGGCCCCACCGGGGTGGAGATGGCCGGCCAGATCGCCGAGCTCGCCGATCACACCCTCAAGGGCGCGTTCCGCCACATCGACTCCACCAAGGCGCGGGTCATCCTCCTCGACGCCGCGCCGGCTGTGCTGCCGCCGATGGGCGAGAAGCTGGGCCGCCGCGCGGCCGCCCGGCTGGAAAGGCTCGGCGTGGAGATCCGGCTGGGCGCCATGGTGACCGACGTCGACCGCAACGGAATCACCGTCAAGAATCCCGACGGCGAGCTCGAGCGCATCGAGTGCGCCACCAAGGTCTGGTCCGCCGGTGTGGCGGCGAGCCCGCTGGCGTCGATCATCGCCGAGCAGTGCGGCGGCGAGGTCGATCGGGCCGGTCGGCTCAAGGTGCTGCCGGACCTCACCGTCCCCGGCCACCCCGAGGTCTTCGTCGTGGGCGACATGGCGGCCGTCGAGGGGGTGCCCGGGCAGGCCCAGGGAGCCATTCAGGGTGCCCGCTACGCCGCCAAACTCATCAAAGCCGAGCTCAAGGGTGCGGATCCGGCCGCGCGCGAGCCCTTCGAGTACTTCGACAAGGGTTCGATGGCGACGGTGTCGCGGTATTCCGCGGTGGCCAAAGTGGGTCCGATCGAGTTCAGCGGGTTCATCGCCTGGCTGGCGTGGCTGTTCCTGCACCTGATCTACCTGGTCGGCTTCAAAGCCCGCCTCACCACCGCGCTGTCCTGGATCAGCACGTTCATCGGCAGCCAGCGCGGCCAACTCACGATCACCGAGCAACAGGCCTATGCGCGAACCCGCATCGAGGAACTCGAGGAGATCGCCGAAGAGGTCGAGGCCGCCAACGAGAACCTCGCCGACGCGCGGCTGAGAACGGGTTCTGCCGCGCAGCTGTCCTAGCATGATCTCCGACACCGTTCGGATCGAGGAGACGACCATGTCAGCCGTTCGCCGCGTCGCGCCGCTCGTCACGGGGACGGCAACCGGTGCGGGAGCCGGCGTGATGTCGGGTGCCTCGGCCGGGCTTGCCCCGGCACCGGCCGAGAACCTCTAGCCGGGGGCTCGACTCTGAACCGGGGCAGGCCGCCGTGGTGGTGAAACCCAACGAAGTGGTCTACCGGCTGCTGCAGCGGCTGCCGACGCGGATGCTGTCGCTGCGGACGATCGTGATCTTCGCGGCGCTGGCGGTGGTGATCCTGGTTCTGACCCTGGGCACCTGGGTCTGGATCGGCGTCACCAACGACCAGTACAGCCAGTTGGATCGGCGCCTGGACTCGGTGAGCAGTCTGGGCGACTTCAGCACCCTGCTCTCCGGTCCGCCGGCAGCCGGGACGGCAAGCCCGGACGGCAATCTGGTGCGGACGGTTCGGGTAGGCACCATGGAGATGTCGGTGCCGAGTTCTGTGGTCTTGCCCAAGCTCGCCGACGGGTACGCCGACACGACGATCGGCGGCGTCGAGTACCGGGTCCGGACCTTCAGCGTCGGCGGCGCATCCATCGCCCTGGGAGCGCCGTTGGCCGAGACGCAGCGCCGGATCGCCGAACTCCACTGGCGGGTCCTGCTCATCTGCGGCGGGGTCATCATCGGCACAGTCGTGGTCGGCTGGTTCTTCTCGCTGATCATGATCGACCCGTTCCGCCTGCTGGCCCAGCAGGCCCG